>JBBAJO010000063.1:0-3007 GCA_040404005.1 Chitinophagaceae bacterium | reverse complement strand
CACCATTCAATTGATATATGATCATTTTGTTACCTAAACATGACCGATTTATTAAGTTCATCTAAAGTCAGTTATTCTGATTTCATTTAACCTTCTCATAATACTGAGTTAACATGATCGAATTTATTTCGCATCAAATAGAACTTTATGAGAAAATTGCTAATGGCCATTTCAGTGGCAGCATTGATAAGCAGTTGTAATAAAAATGATGACAACAACGCTTCTGTAGACAAGCCTGAATTCAAAAACCGATCTAAAACACCTTCTTTCGTGGAGATGTTCCCTGACTTCGCAAGCGTTAAAGCATACACGTTGATAAGCACGGAGGATAGTATTGCCGCTTCTCCGAATTTTATTTACGGAGGTGCTCCTGACGGGCAGGGTTTTCTGAAGAATCCTGATGGATCAGGGTATATTATGGTGACCAATCATGAAAATACCTGGGCAGTTTCCCGGGTCTATCTCGATAAAAAACTGAACCCAATCAAAGGAGAATACCTGATAGATACCGATGGCGGTATGTTCAGATTGTGTTCAGCCTCTTTGGCTACACCAGAAGAGCATGGTTTTGCCAGGCCGGTCTTCCTCACCACCGGCGAAAGCAATGTGAACGCAATGACGCATGCCCTTGATCCAATTGCAGCTGCGGACGTCAAGAACCAGACGAGGGTAAAGCCCGCTTTAGGAAAATTCAGTGGCGAAAATGCGGTGCCATTGCCCAAAGATGCTTTTCCTGGTAAAACAGTCATTATACTTGGAGAGGATGCCGGTAACGGACAAGTATATTTATATGTTTCTAATACAGTGGGTGATCTGGACAATGGCAGTTTGTATGCACTAAGAAGAACCAACCAGAATCAGATTGAAACCAATATGACCAAGGGCAACGTATATGATGTAGAATTCGTACAGGTGCCTAATGCGAAAAACCTGACGGGCGCAGAAATTGAAAACCTCAATTCATCACTGAAGGCCATTCAATTTGCCAGGGTTGAGGATCTCGATTACAGAAAAGGTGGTGGAGCAAATGGACGGGAGGTGTATTTTGTAGCAACCGGAATCAGTGGGGCGCCGGAGAAGACATACTGGGGTCGTATGTATAGGTTGAAAATGGATGCTGCCAATCCTTTGACAGGTAAATTGGAAGTGGTTTCAGACGGAGCAGATGATCCAGGGAAGGACATTATCAACCCAGACAATCTTTGTGTTACCAATAACTTTGTATACATACAGGAAGATGGTGATTCATTTTTTCCTGGTGCAACCCACGATTCATGGATCTGGCAGTATAACATCGCCACCGGCACGAAAAAGCCATTTATGAATATTCGTAACAGGGCCAATGGTGGTTCTAAATATAATCCTACCAACGACCAGCGCTTTGGACTCTGGGAACATGGAGCCATGATTGACCTCTCAGATATCATTGGCGTTCCCGGCACATTTACCATAAACATTCATGCCCATTCCTGGATCGAAGGTGATAAATTCCTGAACCCAAGCAAGGCCACTTCAATCCAGTCATACAAATCCGGTGGGCAAACATTGCTCATTACGGATGTTCCCCGCTAAAACCGCATTCATCAACATTTCGGCCCCTGAGATTTCTCAAGGGGCCGAATGTTATGTTAGGCCAAATTTAAGAACAGGAAGAATTTAGAAGTTTATGAGAAAAGCTGTTGTGTTGATTGCCGTGATGAGCTTCATTATGATTCAAGTCAGCAATCTGTCTTGCGGAGAAAAGAAGTTTAGAAACGGCCAGGATGCCGTACAACAATGGTTTAAGCTACAAACCGACTCCCTGTTAATGGATTTGGATTCCATGGACACTGTGGTTAATGGGGGCGGAAGTTTAGTGGCTTTGCAGGCGAAATATGCAGCCACCCGCTTCAGGTATAAAAAGGTGGAAAGTCTGGTGGAGTATTATTTTCAGGGACTTAACAGGCGGATCAACGGCCCTGCTTTGCCAGATGTGAAAACGGATGACAACCAGGTGTGGCCGCCTCATGGCTTCCAGGTGATTGAGCAGTTTCTATACAGTCCCTTTTCGGATGATCAACGCGTAGCAATTTCCAATGAGATCCACTTACTTCAAACAGATATCAGGTTTGTAAAAGCCAATATCTCCAGTCAAGCAATCCTTCCCCGTCATGTACAGGAGTTAACGCAACATGAAATGATCAGAATCGGTGTTTTAGGCATTACCGGTTTTGATGCACCATTGAGCAAACTATCCTTGCAGGAATCCGTTTATGCACTATCCGGTATTGAAGATATATTACAAGCATACACTTTATCCGAGCCTAATGCCAATAAATTAAATGATCAACAGGTAAAGCTATTTGCCAACGCTTCCGGCTTTATACGCAGCAACCCTGATTTTGATTCATTTGACAGAATGAGGTTCCTGAACCAATACCTTTCGCCTTTAAGCCATTCGCTCAGAGAGGTGCCGTTTAAAGCAGATGCGGCTGATAGCGTTTTTACAAAACCTTTCGGCGGCACATTGAAAGACCTGTTGCAGGGTAAGGGGTTTAACCCTGATTATTATGCCAGTTATTCACAATCTGCAACTAATCCTGATAAAGCCGAATTGGGAAGAATGCTATTCTCAGACAAATCCCTTTCCGCCAACAATACCATAAGTTGTGCAACTTGCCACCAGCCCGGCAGATATTTTACAGATGGCATGACTAAAGCAGGAAATTTTGTCCATGGCGGAACCCTGGCAAGAAATACACCATCGCTTTACTACGCCGCGTTGCAAAGCAATCAATTCTACGATCTCCGTTCTGTAAGCCTGGAGGATCAGATCCATGAAGTGATGAATAATAAGGAAGAATTCAACCTCAATTCATCAGAAGTCAGCCAGCGGCTCAATGCAAATGCCGTTTACGCAGCCATTGCAGAAAAGGCATTCGGGAAAAAAGAGATCAGCGGATTTGAAGTAAGAAATGCCGTTGCAGCCTACATACGTTCTCTCATGCCGTTCAACTCGCGTTTCGAT
>JBBAJO010000062.1:0-3329 GCA_040404005.1 Chitinophagaceae bacterium | reverse complement strand
GCAAATTTGAATGGCCCTGAAGTAGTTAAATTATGCAAGTTTTATAACATCAATAGGCGACTGACCACACCGTATTCACCGGAGAGTCATGGTTTAGTTGAAGTTTGCAACAAACTCCTGGTCCAATTGATTAGGATTTTTGGAGATCAGTTTAAAACCGGTTGGCTGTATGTTTTGACGCTAGCCGCAGTAATCATGAATTCTTTGCCCAGGCTTAGCCTGCAAGAAAAGAGCCCTTATTTTTTAATGTTTAATGAAGAGCCGGGCTCCCAGACATCAAACTCAGCGGAACTGTTGGACATTGACGAATATGTCCGACAAAGCACAAACAATAAAAACTTTGCCAAGTTGGTCCGCGAATTTTTAGTGCAGTTCCGTAAACACAGAAATAGACTGACCAGAAAGCAGTACCGATCTTTTCCACCGGGAAGTTTAATATACGTACGGGATTTCAGCAAAAGTCCGCATAAAAAACTAAAGCCGATTTATCAGAAGGCACCGCAAAAGGTGGTGGCCGAGTATAATACGTTGGTTTATGCAAAGGATCTTCTGAACCGTGTTAAAAAACATAGTAAGAATAATGTTAAACTTGCCGGGGATCGCTCGGTACAGCTTTTTGGCAGCCTACCCCCCCACATACAGTTAATAATGGGGGGGCCAATGAACGAGGAAATCTGGAACAAAATAAAGGAAACCGGACAAATACCGGCTTACCTGGATGACATTGAACTTGAATTTCAGGAAGACCGTAAACTAAGGGGATATAAGCCCCGTGACACTCACCTGCTGGAAGCCGGTGATGCTGAGGTTGATGTCCGGGAGTACTTTGCCACTTCAGATCTTCACCCAGTACCTCTTCTTGATGAAGTAGAAGATGATGCGGTATTAGACGCCCTAAAAGATAATTTCATTGCTAAGTTAAAAGATTTACATGACAAACAGCAGCTAACCGGAGACAATTTAACTCTTGCAGATGTAGAAAAACAGGTTATTTTGGACTCCCCGGTAGCCCCCCCCACTACTCCCCGTATTTTATCTGGTTTAAACCCAAACAATATTTTACCGGATGGTACGCGCCGCAGAGTACGTTTTAATGTTTAAGTGGTGGGAGCGGTACTGAAATATTATGACAAATCTACGGATTTTAAACCCCAATATAGAATATGAAGGGCGACAGAGCTGCGCTATGAGTTCTGAGGAACTTTTAGAAATTTATAAAACAATAGGAGAAAAGAGGGATTATCACCGGTCTTGTTTTGATTCACTACTCCGCCGTGTAATAGATATCCGGAGAGTGTTGGAAACCCATCCGGAGGGAAATAATAATTTTGCCCTGCGGTTACTTTACATAATTGAACATGCAAGGGCGTACCATGCATTTAACATTGGAACTTTGCAAGCCAAATTAGCAATATTAGACGCACAATTATTGGATAAAGATGGACCCGCCGGAATACCGACCTTCACGCCTCCGGAATCCGGTTAAGACTGAATGATGGAGGGGCGTGCTTTTCTCCCCTCCTTCATTCATTCATTCCCCTCTCACTCTCACTCACTTGACCGTCATGCCGGTAGGGGGGTAAGTGGTCATTAACCCTAACCCCCCCCCCTTTTTAACACAGTATTGTATAAAAGCCATTAGCCATCAGTTAACCTCTCACACTCATAACCTACTCCTTCAGCTTACAACACTCAATCCAACAAGATGGCAGATGATGACGAGCCAATGACCCGTAACGGCGGTATGCATGACGGTACCTACCGGATTGTGCTCTCTGGAGACGAGACCTGGAACGGACGGGCCCTCCACTACATGTCGAGGGAGGACCTCTCGAACATGTGGGAAACATTGGAGGAGCGCCGCCAACACTGCCGGCGCCACCGGTTCCGCCTCTCTCAGATGGTGGAGCAGGTGCGGGCGGAGCCGGGCAACACCCCTCAGCTCCGGGCTACACAACACCAGTACTCCCGTGAGCTGGAACTGTCTATCATGCGGTACAGGTGGGAAGAAGCCCAAGCTATGATGCAACAAGCCCTGGCCGGAGCCTACTTGGTAGAAGAGCATCGCGGCGGAGGGCCCCCCTACCCGCAAAATGGATAGCAAGATAGCAGTTCTGAAAATATGTAAAGTTATATCATGTGTTGTAAATAATAAACAATAGTACAAAACAAATTCAAACACTGCCTTTCCTATCTGTTTAGTATCAGTAGTATCTCAGTACCGCTCACATTTCAGGATAATGTCTAATATGTCCGGATCCGAAGTTCTCACATCCGAAGCGGACACCCCTGCCCCAAGCCTCCCCCTTTTTCTAGAGCAAGCTGCTCGTATAGCAAAACTAGAAAGGGAAAAGCTCGTGCTGCTTGATCGTATTGCGGATCTGAAAAGAGAACTGTTGTTTGCGGGACTTGGGATCCGTTTGACCGATTTGAACAAGTCTTAGGTGACTGTCTCTTTTTTAGAAAAATGTTAAGCAAAGTACATATTGCTATTGAAGGGGCGGTTGCCGTGGGCAAATCCACCCTCCTGCCAAAATTACATAGTGTTTTCCAAGAAAAGGGGATTGTCCTAGATTTGGTCCTGGAACCGGTTGATAAATGGGTTAACTGGGAAGGTCCAAATGGTCAGTCCTGGAATTTACTGGAGCTAATGTACCAAAACACGGAAAAATACGCTTTCCGGTTTCAAATGGCAGCGGCAATATCAAAGATTCAGTCCCTTAACGACTCGCCTAAATCGGCCAAACTTGTTGAACGTACTCTGAGGTGCCAAGAAAAGGTTTTCATCCCGTTGTTGATAAAAAATGGTTTCTTAAATGAGTTGGACCAGAGTCTTCTTGAAAACTTTTTTGAAATGGTTCGTACAGGTAGTAGTAAGAGTGTGGTAGCAGATGTCATAATCTATCTCCGGACAACTCCGGAGATAGCTTTGACACGAGTCCGAAGCAGGAATAGACAGGGCGAGGAAACCGTGTCCCTGGACTACCTGACAGACTTGCACAAATACTATGACGATTGGCTTCTACATGAGGAGAACGTAGTCGTAGTTGACGTAGGTGACTTCGCCAAGGTAGACCCAGAACAAATTTACTCGCGCGTCTTGTCCTGTTTAGAGAAATGAGACGGCTACATGTTCTCGGATCTTCTCATGCGGCTCGGATTCTAAAAGCTGTTACAAAAAATAAATGTTTAACCGACACATTTTTGGTATCCGGAACAGTTAGACCGGGTGCAAAATTGTCAGATTTAAACTTCCCTACTCAGATATTGGCCACTTTTAATGAAACAGATATTCTTATAATCCAGTTGTTCGGAAACGAATTGATAAA
>JBBAJO010000061.1:0-3566 GCA_040404005.1 Chitinophagaceae bacterium | reverse complement strand
ATGGCATTTTTGTGGTATCCGGTATAGCTTGCCCTAATTACCGAATTTATTTTGCCATAGAAAAAAGCATTTCTTTCTTTTTCTTCCATTTTGTGACGCATAATGTGCGCAAAATCTTGGATATAGGATTCCTGTGGATAGTTTCTTGGAATGTTTTTAATGGCCTTTGTAATAATATCGTCTGCTTGTTTGCTTACCACAACTTCGGATAGTGAACTTTCAAACTGCTCCATTTTTATCACCACATAACGAAATGAATCAATTGTGACTGTTTGTTGTTTATAGGCAACGTGATTGATGACCAACCTCGGTTTATTGGTTGAGTGATATTCAATACTAAATTCTCCCTTGCCGTCACTCAAATAAAATTTAGTTGCAAGTTTTATGGTAGCCCCTTGTATTGCCTCTCCAGTTTTTGCATCAATTACTTTACCACGTAGTATGCTTTGAGCAAAGCAAAAAACAGGAGTAAATAATATGCAAAACAGAACGATATACCTTCTCATCTTTGACAATATCGGGTTGGAGGAATACTAATTACTAACGCCTCCATACAAAATCGAATACTAAAAATCACCAATTTTTAGGCAAAGCATAGTACTCCCTTAGTTTCAGACCACGAGGCTAGCTAACAATTTTTACTAATTTACTAACTCTAAATGAAAATGGACGAATTATGGGGAAGCCGACATTGTGAATGAAATATTTAAACACAAGAAAATCAATGGCGACTTATGCTGCAATCATTTATAAACCTGAAATCAAGTTGCTTGTCATAGTGTATTATTTATTTTGAAATTACACCATTGATCTACCAAAACATTGTTAAATTATTTTATGGTCATTGTTTGTTATGCTCTCTGGCAGTAGTTTCTTCCTTCCAGCCCGGATTGAAGCAAACCTCTGTTGTACTGCGTTTTCAGCGATCTACAATATTTTAAATCTGGATGACATCGCAAAATCGAACGGAAGGCCATTCTCCCTATTCCTAAGATGAACCTGTTCTACAGAGAATACATCCCCGGAGTTCAATTTATTCATCGCAGTCTTAACTTGTGGCGAGAATTCCTTTCCCTTTACGTAGTATCTAGTTCCAGCTACTATAACATCGAATCCATCAATTATATAATTCTTATAAAGATCCTCGCTTGGCAACTCCCCACTTGATACTTCCAAGTATGATTTATCTATTTTGTTCTTTGCAAGGACTGTTCCTTTCCCATTAGGGCCATTAATATCGACGATTGGAAGCGGAAGCATCTTAGCATTGTATTTAAAGATATAAGTTCCTTGATTGGTATATAGCTCGATATCCACTGGGCCTTCACCCCTAGAATGAACAAAAACCGTATCAGCAACGATACTACATGCTGCGCTTTCACATCGAATGCTGTTAATTGATTTCTTTCTCTGCGGGAAACTTGACTGGGTTCGACCAGTAACTAATTACTCCACGCCTATCCAGTCGATCAATAGTTCGAAGTATTCCTCCTGTTTGTTGGCAATTAAGAAGCTCATTTGTTCAATATTTTCAAATCCGAAATTCGGGATATCCAATTTGCGCCCTCGAAGCTGGGGGTAAAATTCACTGATCGGCAGCTTGATATTCTGCCACGCTCCGGAAGTGGCAAATGGATGCACATAGGACTCCGACTGCCAGGTTTTACCCTTCAAACGAAATTCATAACGCTTACCATCTCCTTTTACACGCAGCACAATGAATTTCTGTTCCTTAGATAATGCTACCTTCTTGCTTAATTGTATGGAGGCAAATCCGCCGTTGTTCTCCAAGGAAACATATCCCACAAATTTCCCATGTCCTTCAGCAGTCAGCACGATGGAGCTTTTCGATACCCCACCCATCACACCATCGTTGACAATACGCCATTCTCCAATGCCTTCCTGGGTGGAGAAGTTGTAAATCGTTTTTAAATCCATATGAGTTAATAAGCTGCTGGTTAATATAATTAAAAGGAGCTTTACCATCCCCCAATATAATACAACCTGCCCCTAACTAGCTTACTTTTGCCAATATGTCCACCACAAAAACGTCTACCGACAGCATTTTGTCGAAATTGAAGATAAAGTCGCTCAATGCCATGCAGCTGGCTGCCGGGGATGCCATGGATAAAAACAGCAACGTTTTGCTTCTGTCAGCTACAGGCTCTGGTAAAACCCTGGCCTACCTGTTGCCGCTGGTCAAATTGCTGGACCCGGCGAATAAAAACACGCAGGCGATGATCATCGTACCGTCGCGCGAACTGGCTTTACAGATCGAATCAGTTTTTAAATCCATGGGCACAGATAATAAAGTAACCTGTTGCTACGGTGGCCACCTAAGGGAAACAGAAGAGAATAATCTAAAGCAGCCGCCCGCACTGCTGATCGGTACACCCGGCCGATTGGCTGATCATATCAGAAGGGGAAATATCACGGTAGATGCTATTGAAACACTGGTGCTGGACGAGTTCGACAAATCACTGGAACTGGGTTTCCAAACTGAAATGTCTTTTATCATCGGTTCTTTAAAATCACTGAATAAAAAAATACTGACCTCAGCTACTAAAGGATTGGAGATCCCTGCATTCATCGGGATCGACGAGCTGGCTGAGCTGGATTTTCAAAATGATAAAGATGCGGACACCGGACTTGCGGTAAAATTTCTACAAAGCGATGGGAAAGATAAACTGGAATCATTACTCCGATTGATCTGTATGCTGGGTAACCGGCCCACCATCATATTCTGCAATCACCGTGAATCCGTGGAACGAACCAGTAAGTGGCTGAAAGAGAAAGACATCGTCAATGAATTCTATCATGGATCCCTGGAGCAACAGGAAAGAGATGCCGCTCTATGTAAATTCCGAAATGGAACCGTGAATATATTGGTAACAACAGACCTTGCATCAAGGGGCCTTGATATTGCTCATATCCGTTATGTTATTCATTATCAGTTACCAGGCAGCGAAGACATTTTTACCCACCGCAATGGCAGAACTGCGCGGATGGATGCCAGTGGCACTGCTATTCTCATTCTGTCGCCTGAAGAATCATTGCCGGAGTATATTGATGGGGCAGAAGAAATCGTTCCGCCAGAAACGTTAACGTTGCCGGAAAAACCTGATTGGTCAACGCTGTTTATTGCAGCCGGGAAAAAAGACAAGCTAAATAAAATTGATATTGTTGGATTCCTGTCCAACAAAGGCCATTTGAAAAAAGAAGACATTGGCCTGATTGAGACAAAAGATTTTTTCTCTTTTGTAGCCATACGGAAATCAACGGTAAGCCAAACGCTGCAAGCGATCAAAGACCAGAAGATAAAAAATAAGAAGGTAAAGATCGCGGTAGCGAAGTAGCGGAGAAATATCGCCACTCCTAACCAGACAACGGCATGAAAAGGTTTACCATATGCCGAGCGGTTAACCTTAATCAAATATCGTATTTACCCTTATAGGCATATCTTTGGCTACTTTTAGTCTGACTGTACAGTTGCCGCTTCTGAAAGGACAACTATAATACTCCCCATTTCCGAGACCAAAAGGGTGCTTTGCTAAGTTAAGATTCTT
>JBBAJO010000060.1:0-4073 GCA_040404005.1 Chitinophagaceae bacterium | reverse complement strand
AATCAAACAGGGAGACAGGAAAATGTGACTGCTTTGCTGATGACAATACTGTTCAAACAATTTTGGATCTGGGATCACTTAGGGCCTTGAAAATTGTTTTGGGGGACTTTAAGGTTTTGAGTGGCCTAAAGACAAATTATGAAAAGACTGGCTTAATGAGGGTGGGGGACCTGAGTGGCGAAATTGAACCAGATATACTTGCCTTGGGGTTTAAAATAGAAACCGAAATTAAATTGCTAGGCTTCACACTGTCCAATCACAAGGATATGTCCGACCTAAACTTCGTCCCTATAGCCGAAAAAATTGTTAAAATAATTCGTTTTTGGGAAAGATTTTACCTAAGCTTTCCGGGTAAGATAACTGTATACAAAACTCTTCTCCTACCCCAATTGAACTACGTAGCAACCATTCTAACACCTAGTGATATACTACTATCTGAGATAAGCAAAAGTATGGAAAGTTTTGTAACACAAGGTCTGAGCATCGCAAAAAATAGATTATATGCAAAACCGGAAGAGGGGGGACTAGGACTCTTTAATCTAAAAATATTTATTAAAGCTCTGCAAGCAACATGGGTGAGTAAAGCATATGTATGCTGCAATGATAACTGGAAATATGACTTACTAGAGAATGTAAATTTTGACCTACACAACTTCACAGTAAACTTGGATAAAAATAATCTGGGAGGGACACTGTCAAATTTGTCAAATAGTTTCTCTGAATTCCTCGTGGAATTCTCTAAAAAGGACGAAAACTTTATAAAGGTACCCTTGCTAAACAATTTGCTGTTTACTCCAGGAGGGAATAATGAAATAAATTTTGACGCGACTTTCTTTGGCGCGGAGAATGCCCAGGTGGCAAACGCCGCACTAAAAAAAGTCACATGGGAAAAAATAACCAGGAATGAAAATTTAAATGGCAAAGACGACATTAATAATTTACTTAACTGTAATCTAAGCAACCGTAACTACGAACATCTTAAAAGGGGCTGGAAAATAGCAAGAAAAAAATATGGAAATGGAAAAAAATGGTCAGAAACTATTGAACAATTTGTCAGTAAGGAAATAAAGGGGTCAAAAAGATACAGAACAATAATAGATAGGGAACCTGGGAAAAATTACTGTAAAATTCTCAAACTACCACAGCTAAAAACCTTTAAAAAATTAACGGGGATAATGGAAATATCTGAAATTAGAGCAAAAAATCTGTATGGGTCATGGAATAAACACTACTTGGCATCAGATATTAAAGTCTTTTTATTCAAATTCTACAACAATATTTTAGGTACAAACTTAAGAGTGTCCAAATTCAATTACGAAATTAGTCCGGCCTGCACATTTTGCACTATAACAGGCCCATACCCAGCAACTAGAGAAGACTTTTCACATGTATTTTTTCACTGTCCGACAGTAAAAAATCTGATAGAGGAATTTTTTTCAAAATATATGGCGATTAATGTTCCTGAATGCGCAACATTTTTTGGGGCAAACTTGGGGGAAAATGAAATAGCAAATAAATCTTTTCAACTTGCAATGGACATTCTACGTTTCCACATATGGTCAACAAAACTCGAAAAAAAGATTCCAAACAAAACAATTATATTCGAGAACGTAAATGACACTTTTTCTAGAATTTTGAAAATTTCAACTAAAACCAGCATTGAATTTAACACATGCTCCTTGTTTAGAAATCACCGGAGAGATGAGCCCCCCTGAGGAGAAGACTGCAGCTGCCAGGAGGGCGGAGGAGGAGAAGATGGAGCTTGAGAGAGGGGAGAAGCTCCTCGACACCAGCACAGACGACATCTCCCAGGACGGAAAACGCAGCCGTGTCGACTCCCTTAGCTCGCATTTCATCAAAGTCTGTGGGTTAGGAACATCTGAAGTTTTTGAAACGGATCCTAGCCACAACCCCCCCCCCAGCATGGCGCCACTGTCTTCCGCTTCTTCCGGTCTCCCCCACTCCTACCGCATGGCAAGGACAGCGCGTAGGAACATGCAAAGCGTAAACCTGTCTGGAGTAGGTCCCTTTGCTAGAAAGCCGGCTACTGCTGGGTGCGGATACAGTAGCGGCAGCTTCGAACTTCCCAGTGATGAGCGCCAGCAGCAGGTCCAGAACTTTCATAGGATACATGACAAGACAAATGTCTCCATGTCTGTCAACCCCAAAGACCTAGTCTGTCTCACGTGTCCCGAGAAGCATGCCTTCGTCAAAGACGGGTCTGCACAGCTTCCAGTCTGCATTGCACTAACTGACCAGTCCTTCCCCCCCTATATAGCTGCCAAAATGTCTGAGTCCTGTGTGGCAGTCCTGAGGGTAGAGGACGGCAAGCTGTCTGACCTGGACATGCTGTTCAGGGATGTCTTTAGGAAACATGTCAGCCCAGTGGGCCACCTCCCCCATGGCAGCGTTGTCATGGTGGGGAGTGTATCCCACTTGTCCCTGTCCGGCCTGTCCTGCTACGCGGAGGAGCTAGTCAGGACCATCAGGAGCATCTCTGTGTCAGCTGGCAACGGCACCACAGTCATCCCAGCTATACACATGCTGCTAGGCGGGGTCACGTGTCCGGTCCTGATCAGGCAGCTGCTGGACCTGGACTCGTGGCTGCTGTCCTCTCAGCTGCCAAGCAACGTCACTCTCCCGTCAACTAGGAACCTTGTCTGGGACAAAATCAAGGCTGATAATCCTGCCACCGGACCCCCTAGTCTAGCTGTCAATGAGCTGTCAATGGACCTGCCCCTGTCAGTCCGGCATCCCCGCAAAGCTAGGACAGTAATACCCGCACCAGCAGATCCCCTCCCCGGCAGCATTGCACCCCTGTCACTGTCCAGTGAGATCGGCATCACCGCCTCACTGGTTGCTGAGCTCAACACGCTGCACTGTCTCAATCTGTCTGAAGAGCCTGAGATCAAGCGCGACAGTGGCCTTCCAACAGCTGGGCTCGGGGGGTGCAAGCTAGTCATGGTGGGGGGGTCCCACACCTCCAAAATCGCGGCCCTGACCAGGCATAGCGGTACCACAGAGTACATCCAGCTCCCTGGTCAGCTGCTTAGCACTGAATCCGTAGTAAATCTAGACGAAAAAATAGCTAGCTTGAACTTGGGAGAGGGGGACATTCTGTACCTAGACCTCTATTCAAACTCGATTTACATGGGCAGTGACGAATTCGGGATGCCAGTCCCAGCGTTTAAATCACCATCAGGTTCTTACCACATGACTGGCTGCCTGGAGACTGCACCGGAGGCCTTCCTGAGGAAGAGGTTCAGCCTGATCAAGCCCATGCTGCAGCTGGTTGGTAACGCCACCATCATCTGTGTCTTGCCACTGCCGCGCTACGTAAAGCAACCCTGCTGCAGCGACGAGGACCACATGGTCAATTGGGCGGAGGCCGACTTCATGGATATCCTCGTGAGTGGCAGCAACACCTGCACCGGCGTCCTCAAGGCAGAGGGAGAGAAGCACGGACTCACAATTGCGACGTTTAACCCGCTAAGCTGCTTCACTGAGGCGGAGGATCTCGCCAACATCAAGAGCAGTGCCGGGCTCTCCATCTGGAGAGAAGACGACCCTGTCCATCTGTCCGCGGCCGCCTACAATGACATAGCGGCAGTCCTGGCAAGCCAAGCAAACAACAACGGCAACCAGCCCACAGCGGGCTACTGCAGAAGGAGACTGGCCAGCGTGATCCCCGTACCGGCGAGGTCAGTGCCGGCAGTCCGTGAGCCGGAATGGATCAGCGGGGAGCTGAGATCCGCAAGAGGCGGCCCCAGGGGCGGCCAGCGTGGCGGCCCCAGAGGAGGCCAGTGGGGAGGCAGGGGGAGGAGCCCGTGGAGGGGCCCCCGCCACTACCCCTACTAGAAGTAATCTGTCCACAGTCTGAAATTAGTGAAAGTTTATAAAATATCATTTGTCACTTTTTCTCGTATATCTTAATCACGGTAAAAACGCAAAAACGCAAAAAAAAAATGTTCATAAAAAATTAAAAAATCCAAAAAAAAACAAAACAACTCTATAACAATGTATTGATAATGAAATGATAATTACCTACAGTATCTAGCAGAGAGCCCTGTACT
>JBBAJO010000059.1:0-4275 GCA_040404005.1 Chitinophagaceae bacterium | reverse complement strand
AACGGCTTTCAATGCAACTGGCAGCGCCACTTCTGCTTCATTCTCATCTAACGCGACCCCTGCGCCATTTACCGTTATTTACAATATAAATGGTGGTACTTCTGGGGCTATTTCAAATGGGTCATTCAATTTAGGCACACCGCTGACGCTGCCAACTCCTTCTCGGACTAACTACACCTTTAACGGTTGGTATGACACAACTACTGCAGGAACTTTGATTGGCGTAGGTGGGGCAAGTTACTCACCGGCTAGTTCTACAACTATTTATGCACGTTGGGTTGGGGTCAGTTACACGATTACGTATTACGGCAATGGGGCAACATCCGGAACAGTGCCAGCAGCAGGATCATTTACTGCAGGGGGCAGCGCTTACTCGGTCTTAGGAAATACAGGATCTCTGGATCGCACTGGATACACCTTTGGTGGGTGGGATACATCAACAGCTGGGAATGGAACTGCGTATGCGGTCAACGCTTCATATAGCGGTAATGCCAATCTGAATTTATATGCAAAATGGAACCCTGTAGCGCGCACGGTTACTTACGCAGGAACAACATCTTCTGGTTCTCTACCTGCGCAACTTATTAATCGTTTTATCGGTGATACCTTCACGGTTTCTTCCGCATCTGGGTTTGCGCGAAGCGGATTTGCATTTACAGGTTGGTCTGATGGAACAAATCTCTATGCAGCTGGATCGACTTACACTGTTTCAACGGGTGATGTAACCCTTACTGCGCAGTGGTCAGCCGTTTCTTACTCTGTTACATATTTGGCAAACGGTGGTAGCGGCACACTTCCTATCCAGGCAAATCTAAGTAACGGTGAGACATTCACCGTTTCCGCTAATCCGCTATCCAGAACTGGTTACACATTTGTGGCGTGGAACGATGGAAGTGCAAACTTCGCTCCAGGTGCCACATACACAATGTCGGCAGCTAACACATCTCTTATCGCTCAGTGGACAGCCACTGGGTACACGATTACTTACAGTGGCAATGGTTCCGATGGCGGCAGCGCCCCAACTACTGGTAATTATGTAACAGGCGGCGCTCCATACTCAGTAGCCCTCAATACATATACGAAGACCGGGTACACATTTACCGGATGGAAGTCAGCTGCTGGTACTGATTACGCACCGGGTGCTGGGTATGCATCAACTGCCAATCTTGTGCTTTCTGCGCAGTGGACACCGAAGGTGATTGCAATCTCGTATAACACCAATGGCGGTACTGGTTCAGCGCCAGTTTCAAGCAATTGGACTTACGACACAGCTACTGCCGCAACACTTGCTGCAGGAACTGGTCTTGCAAAGCTTGGCTATTCCTTCGGGGGTTGGTCAGCATCTGCTAGCGCAACTACAGGATTGACAACAGATACTCCATCGTCAAGTCTGACTTATTACGCCGTATGGACGCCTGTGACTTATACGGTTACATATAACGCCGGAACAGGTGGATCTGGAACTGCGCCTACCGAGGCAGGAAAGATTCTGGGGGCAACATTCACTCTGGCATCAGGTAGCGGCCTTACTCCACCACCACCTACGAATAGCGGTGCCACAACTTATTCCTTCGCATATTGGAACGATGGAACCTCAAATTACGCAGCCGGTGCCACATACTCAATGCCTGCAGGGAATGTAAATCTTGCAGCGCAATGGATTGCAATCTACAACGTCACCTATAACGCAAATGGTGGATCAACATCGATTGCGAGTGTGCAGTTGGCACAGAACGATTCAATGACAGTTGGCGTCGCTGCAACTCGTGATGGATACACATTTGGTAAATGGGTTGCGCAATCAAACGAACAATTTGATCCAGGTGCATCAACATCTGTCCAAGCAAATAGATATGTTTTCACAGCCACATGGACAGCAATCGCACGCACAGTCACATATGACATCAATGGAGGCACTGGTTCAGCGCCAGCCACTCTTACTGGCAGAACTATTGGTCAGATCATTACCCTCGATTCCACCTCTGCAACCAAAGCGGGCTACACCTTTGGGGGCTGGACCATTAATTCAGTTATCTATCCTGCAGGTGCTTCATTCACAATTGGGAATGGTGACGTCGCACCGGTAGCTGTCTGGAACCCAGCGACATATGTAATTTCTTATAACGGAAACGGTTCAACTGGTGGAACGGTTCCTGGAAGCGGAACCTTCACAACCGGTGGCTCTTATACAGCTTCAACAAATACCGGAACCCTTGCCAAAACTGGATTTACCTTTGTTGGTTGGAATACCACGGCCAACGGTGATGGAACGAATTATTTAGAAGGTGCAACAAATGTAACTGCAACGAGCGACCTCATCTTGTATGCAAAGTACAGCGCTGCTTCATACACAGTTTCCTATGATTTAAATGGCGCCACGAGCTCGCAACCATCCCAATCTCCAGTTCAGTTTGGATCAACATTCACAGTTGCATCAGCAGCAACTCAGGCGGGAAAGACATTTACTGGATGGAGCGATGGCTCGAATACTTATGGTGGTGGAAGTACCTACACAATGGGCAGCGCCAATGTAATTCTCGCTGCAACTTGGGCGAATCAGTTGTATGCGGTCACATACGCGCTTAATGGCGGTACTGGCGCATCAGCACCTACTCAGATTTCACTTTCTTCTAGCGATACCTTCACCGTTCAATCAACAGCGGCAACTAAGTCCGGATACTCCTTCGGTGGTTGGAGCAATGGAACTAACACCTTCCAGGCCAATGCGACTTACAACATGACGACCGCAAACGTCACGCTTACTGCGATTTGGAATGTGGCAGCCCCTGGAACTCCCGGAACTCCAACGGTTTCTGCCGGCGACGGTAATGCAACGATCACTGTTGTGGCGCCGACTTCTGGAGGAGCGCCGACTTCGTACACAGTCACAGCATCACCTGGTGGCGCCACATGTACCGTAATTTCGCCTGCTACATCTTGCACAATTACGGGCCTCACTAACGGCACTAGCTATTCATTCTCAACAGTGGCTAATAACGCTACTGGCAGCAGTTCTACTTCCCCATCTTCGTCAACGATTAGCCCCGCAGGAAAGCCAGGTGTTCCAACTGGAGTTACAGCGACGATTGGAAATGGTTCTGCAACAGTTTCACTTACTCCACCATCAAATACAGGTGGCCCGGCAATCACTTCATACACAATCACAGCTTCGCCAGGAGGTGCCACATGTATTGCCAACGCACCTGCGACATCCTGTCTCGTCTCACCTTTAGATAACGGCACCGCTTACACGTTTACTGCAACTGCATTTAACGGAGTTGCACGCTCAGATTCTTCTACAGCCTCAGCATCAGTAACTCCAGCCACAGTTCCTGGTGCGCCGACCATTACATCTGCCTCAAGCAGTTCATCAGGATCAACAACTGTTAACTTCAGCGCACCAGCAAGTAATGGTGGATCTGCAATCACTGGATACACAATTACCTCTAACCCAGGTGGATTCACATGTACTGCTGCCGCGAATGCAACCTCATGTGCAGTTACGGGGTTAACAGATGGCGTTGCATACTCATTCACAGCAGTTGCAACCAATGCAATTGGAAACTCATCTTCTAGTGGAGCATCTTCTTCTGTTACATCAGCCGGAGCACCATCAGCTCCAAGCTCAGTTACAGGTTCTGTTGGCAATGGCTCTTCAACAATCACAGTCTCGGGCGCCAGCGCAAATGGATCGGCAATTACTGGTTACACAGTTCAGGCCTATGACTCAACGGGCTCTGCTCTATCAGGTAAAACTTGCACCATCACATCACCTGCGACATCCTGCGAGATTTCTGGGCTGACAAATGGTTCTGAATACACATTTACTGCAACTGCGACAAACGGTGCAGGCACATCAGCAACATCTGCAGCATCTTCGACAGTAACGCCAGCGGGCGTCCCTAGCGCACCAACAGGATTAAACGTCACCTCCGGAACTGGAAAGGTAACAGTTGGATGGACTGCACCTGCGGCCAATGGTGCACCAATTACCTCTTACACAGTTCAGGCATATGACCCCGATGGAAATGCAATCTCTGGCGCTACGTGCACAATCTCTGCACCAACTACAAACTGTGATGTCTCGACAAACCTTGTTGCAGGAACTAGCTACACATTTAAGGTTGTTGCTACAAATGCTGCTGGAGCAGGTACTGCTTCGAGCGCATCTTCACCTGCAGCAATCAATGCTGCGCCAAGCGCCCCACGAAATGTCACAGCAACGACATCTAACGGTTCTGCCACGATTTCGTGGGATGAACCCTCCGATAACCG
>JBBAJO010000058.1:0-4576 GCA_040404005.1 Chitinophagaceae bacterium | reverse complement strand
AGCACCTGCACCAGTAAGTTCATCAACTGCGCAGCAGCCTAATGCGCCGACCAATAAAGAGCGCCCTCGATTGCCCGCGCTTGATACGCAAAATAGAGCAAACGTAGTTGTCCCTAATGTTGGAGCTAAGGTTCCTGCCGCGACAGATCCTAATTACAGAAACATAAGAGGCCCGTATAATTACCGCCCAAAACGCAAAACAAATATACTCGTTTAAGCGTGCGTATAGGTAATACATTTAACAAGGTAATAGATGGCTCACTAAGTGCCGCATTTAACTAATCGTGGAAGCAAATCCTTTCATAGACATCGTAGTGCAGCCATCGCACGGCGACCGAAAAGTACTTATTAGTTGGGTGCTAGCGCAAGGATTTTCTAATTTGAAAGTGTACGTGCTAAGATCCGTACACAACGGCGCACCCCCGTGGGTTGCCTTAACTAACTCCGCAGTGTCCGGGCAATCTTTTGAAGATGATGCATTCATTGTAGACAACAGAATGCAAGTCACGCACTACAGACTAGTAGGTGTAGATGCAGACAACAAAAGGTATGACAGTCCTATAGTGGGAATGTTTGATAAGCTTACTCGTGCAGAATACGGCGGTGTACACAAGATTATCAAAATGGAGTATACCCGCATGCGCGCGGGAAATGGGCTACAGGCGTTTCATTACTTGCCGCTTGTAGAAGGTGAAGAAAACCCAAACTACGATACCGAGACTGGGCAACAGCTGATAGCCACATGCCCGGATGATGGTAGCTATGGCTTGCCCTACTTAGGCGGTTATGGTCCGCCTGTGCAGACATGGATAGAGCTTATGCAGATAGGCCCCGAGATAAACGTAGACAAGCAAGATGGCAAAGGCGCTGATTCTACATATAACGTACGTGCGCGTATGCTGGCTTTTCCTAAGCCTATGATCAACCATCTAATAGTACATCCAACTACAGATAATAGATACGCAGTCGGCGAGCGGGTTCAGCCTTATTTATTTAAAGGTTTAATACCTATTTCTTATGATGTAGAGTTAAGACTTCTAAATAGAAACGATCAGAGATACAAAGTTCCAGTGCCTGCACTTCGTAAAGATCCCGTCCCATGGCGATAAGTTCTCTATCAGAGTTAAATTCTTGCTTAACTGAGCCTCTTACGCTTGTCAACTTGCGTGCGATTATGCTTTTGCTGACAAAGGCTCATTATGCTGACGCTGACAATTTTGGTACATTTTCTGAAGAGCTTGCGTGCGTTGCCACAGATCCCGACGACCCGGCCGGGAAACTAAGTATCGTATTAGATTTTATACCCTCTACCAAGAACCCCTCACCGCGTCCTGCTATATGGGTAAATTTGGAAAGCTGCAAGTTTGATAAAAAGGTTATCGACAACATTGCCGCGTTTTCCGATGACAATTCTCGTACTGTGTATGTTAAAATGCAAAACGTTGTATTTACTTTGACGCACGTGCATGAATCTGTAGACATAGCCCTTATGATGGCCGAAACTACTGCTGACTTCTTCACAGGTATGCGCCCTCACTTAATGGGTACGCTAAACATATCAATGTTCGAAGTAACTGAAATAGGTAAACCAAAACTTCCAGAACGAGCACCCGAAAGATATTTCGAAGTTGATGTAGTTATTCAAATGATGTTTAGTTCTACAGTAACTACAAATATAGAAAGTCACAGACTCAAAAAATTTGCACTGGATCTTCAACCGGAGTAACACGATATTAACACATGGCTATCACAAACTACATCAGACCCCAGCTGACCATTGAGCAGATCTTGGCGGAAACTGCTACACCTGCGGTAGACCGCATTGTTCCTATCGTTATAGGTCCTCAGTTTCTTCTTAGCCGTTACGGTAAGGAAACCACATACTCAGAAGACTTTGATTCCTCCGGTATGTCTTTTGCTTACAAGTATTATAACGCAAACGACGTGCTTACAGCTCTACCAAATACGTACACGGTAGACCTTCCTTCTGTAAAGCTTTATGGAAAAAGCATGGAAGCACAACTTGCGCAGTTCACTGCTTCTGGGGCTGTCTTTAAGATTGAGAGTATTGCTAACTCTAACATTATTAAATGTGGAACAAACAGAGTTGCCGGTACCGGAGCACTAAATACGTCTTTCTTAGGCCGTCCAGTTGCAATCGGCGATATTGTTTATTGCTACGCAGATGACTCAACGACCGCGTACAAGCGCCGGACTGTGATCGGCTTGAAGGGTATTGATGTTGCTGCGGTTACAGGAGCTGCCGCAAACAGTGCGTATAACCCAGTAACATCCCTTACCGCTGATGCTATCGTGGAAGTCACAAAGCCGACAGGCTGGGCTATCACTACATCCGGCACGCTAGATTTAAATGTTCGCGGGGGCTCAGTTATAGGAACTAAGTACGCGGAAGAGTTTACCTTAACTGTGCGCACTCCGGGCGCTACGGGTACGGCTACTGTCGACATTACTTCTAAATCTGGTAAGTACGCGGCAACAAACGTTTCTACTACCAGCGGCGGCGGCGACCTTTACGGTATTACAAATACCAGTGCTGGCGGAGAACTTGCTGGTATTACCATTCTCTTGGACCCGCCGAGCGGCACAACGCTTACGACTGGGCAGGTGTTCACAGTGCGCGTGTATCAGACCTACGAACGCCTCACGGCTGGTTTAATCGCAAGTGGTTATCAGATTGCTACTGGCGGTACGTACACTGGAACTAAAGATACCACATATCTTCTTACTGTTAAGACTGGTACGGCAGCTTCCGGCGACACTTCTACTGGTGCTGTTATTACTATTACTGACACCGCAGGAGTTGATGATCCTTCCGAAGTTACCGTAACT
Organism: Chitinophagaceae bacterium; assembly: GCA_040404005.1. Classification (GTDB taxonomy): domain Bacteria; phylum Bacteroidota; class Bacteroidia; order Chitinophagales; family Chitinophagaceae; genus Pollutibacter. Next base: position 1,726 of record JBBAJO010000058.1, on the reverse strand, counting down.
GATAACACCGCGTTTAACGTAGGCAGTTTTGGTGTTACCGCTACTATTAAGCTTACCGCCTCTAGCCCGGATAGTACCGTCGAGCATGGCGGATTGCGCGCTGGTGATGTTTACTCGGTAGCTGCTTCTGCAGCTGGGCAAAGTTCTGTTACTTTTGATAAAGTTATTCTCGACGGGCCTGCTGTAGATACTACTACATTTGTAGATCCTTCGGTAGCCATCAAAGTACAGTTTCGCCTTGCCTTCACGGGTGAAATTCTAGCAACGGACGCAGCAGATTCTGAGGCCTGGACCGCAAGCGCATCAGCTATATCTCTTAACGCTGCACATTCGCTTTTTGTGAATGCACGTTCTGCAAACAATAAGTGGGTAACCTTCGTCGATGGAGTCGGCAAGGTACATACCTCGTACCGTGCTTATGCGCCAGCGCCTTCCACGCAGGACAAGTTTGCTATCAATTCTGTAACAGACATTACAGATGACTTAGGCACGATTGATTTAGACAATGATCTTGCCTATGGTGCTAATGAAGCTTTTTCTGGAGTTCAAGGCGCAAAGCGAGTTTACGCCCTACGTACAGCAGGTTCTGAAGTGGCAGACTTTACTGCAGCTTTGCGAAAAATTGAAGCAACGGATATGGTCTATGCAATAGCTGTGCTAAGCGATGATTTAGATGTCATGCGCGCTGTTATAGCTCATTGCGAATCTATGTCTTCCAAGACGAAGAAAAACTTCCGGCGTTGCTATGTGGGTACCGATTCTCCCGGCTCATACGCTGTGCTGACTGTTAAGGCTAACTCCTTAAACTACACGGCTACTATTAGCGATTACAACGGCGAAAACTTGCTCCTTACTACTGCTGATGATGTAAACTTTAATACGCTAGGACTGGAGGCTGGGGATTTGGTAAAGCTTACAGCAACAGGCGCGGAGTACGAAATTGCCGATATTCTATCGGATAACGAAATCGTTCTCTTGACCGGTCCAGCATCCCCTATAGGTGTAGCTGTTCCATTCCAGCTGTGGCGCGCTGATACACCTTCAAGCCAGAAGGATTACGTCATTGCCCGGTCAGAAGCGCTTTCTAGCAGGCGTTGTGCAAACATTTGGGTTGAAGATGGCAAACGCCTTCTAGGTACCGACGCTGTAGGTACTGTAATTCCTAATAGGTTTGTCGCTTGCGAAGTCGCTGGTCTTCGCTGCGCTGTGCTTCCTCAGCAAGGGCTTACGAACACAGAAATTCAATCTGTTACTGATGCTCCTTCGATGTACGTTCGCTACTCGCTAGACGAACTCGATGAAATTGCTGCAGCAGGTACTTTTGTGATTACGCAAGATGCAGAATCTGGATCTATGTTTATTAGACACCAGCTGACCACTGAAACTTCCGGCGGTAGCCTATACTATGAAGATAGCGTAGGTGTGAACTTGGACAATATCTCGTTCCTAGTAAAAGACGCGCTTGATGGTTTCATCGGTAAGAAAAACGTTACGCGCAAAACTATAGCTGAGGTAGATAAGGCCATCGAAGATATTCTAACAGCGAGCACGCTGGTTCCCGTAACCGCGTCTTACGGTCCTGCCCTTAACGGTTACGAAGGTTTGGCGGTGGCTGCTCACCCCACGCTGAAAGACCGTATCACAGTTTATGCCAAGCTGCTTATGCCGCTTCCTCTTAACAATATAGACGTCACGCTGGAAGGTGATGTTGACCTAACTCTCTAAT
>JBBAJO010000057.1:0-4915 GCA_040404005.1 Chitinophagaceae bacterium | reverse complement strand
AAGATTGTAAGATGGATAAACAGTGGACACCGATTTGAGGATTGATCCTTAATTCACCGGCAGGTTAGCAAACCATGTCGGCTTCCCCATAATTCGGCCAGTTTCATGTAGAGTTATGGGGAAGCCGACAATGGGTCAATCTTAACCTGATCAATAGTAGTCCTACGGTTAGCTATGCGTCTGAATGGGAGGGATACATAAGCTGATGAATAATAAATATGACAAAGATCGCATCTTAGCATTATACCTTCAAACGGGATATAACAGTCAATTGAATTGGTTTTTCCTTGAAAGAACAGATCGTTTCTTTACAGTGCTTTATCTACAATGTTGATGACATTCATATTCAAATTAATCGGCATTCCTTTGGAAACAAATATGTTTGGGCTTACTTCCCTGAAATAAATTCCTCTAAGCAATACAACCCGATGCTGTACAATATGTACAATTAAAAAAGCAACAAACAAGAAGTAAAGAAGTTTGAACCAATGTTTGTGTGACCTATACATCAAAAAAATAAAGAAAGAGTCAAGTGTCCACTTCTCGATCCATATAATAAAGGTAAATTTGTTATAATGAAATTTTTTATACCCTTCCTAATATCAAATTTTTTCTTAACAAGCATACTGTTATCTCAAAATAATGAGCAGACAATAGTTGTTATTATTGGAGTAAGTCATACTGAAACCAGGTTTGTGAATACAGATAGTTTGCTGCTCGTTTTGCAAAAAGTTAAACCAGATTTGATTCTTGACGAGATGCAGAGCCCATCGGGGTATTATACAAAAGAAAAAGAGCTTCGTGAATTGCCCGCATCTTACAAGCTAAGAACCAAGCTTGGTATTGGAAACAAACTTCCGCCAGAAAAAATGGTGTTATATGAATATCGAAAGATAGACCCCAGCATTATTATAAGACCATTTGATATCTACATTGAAGATAGGAACAAATACATTCGACAGGACAGTGAATGGGAAAACAAATTCTTTGGTATAGTTAATGACCCTAAGTATTTCAATACATTTTCATCGTATCAAATTGATTTATTCTTACAGTACACTCGGTTGAATAACTTCTTATATGATTTAACCCAAAAAAGTTATTTTGATATGAATCAGCCTGATGTGTCCGATAGTCTTAGGAAAATGATAGCGCTTAGTGATCCTTTCATTATATCTATTGTTGATTCTGTAGCAGTTGCCGGTTCATTGAAACCTTATTATGATAAAAAGAAAAATTTCTGGCGGGAGAGAAATGAAAAAATGGCCAGTAATATTATTGAATACATCCAGGAGTATCCGGGCAAACGAATAGCGGTATTAACAGGATTATTGCACAAGTATTATTTAATGGATTTGTTACATCAGGCGCCCCGGAGAGACTTATTTAAGGTGGTAGAATTTTATGATCCAGTATTAGCGGGGGAATAACCATGAATGAAAAAATCGCCTTATTGCAATTTTTGGAAAGTTTGCATCCCATTGATTAACCCCATCATTGTATATAACACAGGGAATATATTTTGGTAAGCACCCCACCAATACCATTCCAGATTAAAAGCCTTTCAATTTAATTTGGCAACTACCAGGTTTTATTTGCTTGCCAGTTTTGCGGTAACAGCTCGTGTATTATGTTGATGGGATATCCTGCGATTCGGGTTAATACATCATGCATCCATTCCACGGGATTTACGTTATGATTTTTACAGGTAGCTAGCAAGCTGTAGAAGATGGCGGAACGCTGGGCAGCGGCATGACTGCCAGCAAAGAGATCATTTTTCCTGCCCATCCAGATCCAGCAACCTGAATCCAAGTTTTTCCTGCCTGGGCGCAAGTTCATCCAGTTGGTAATACCGGTGAAGAAATCCGGTAATCACAAGGATGCGCTTCCCCCTGTATGCCTGGATAAACCGGATGATTTGCTGGACCATCACTTCGTCACGGTATTCGAACTGCTGCAAATGCTTATACATTCTGCTGCCGTAACGCTTTAATGAGTCAACTGAATCAACCAGTGCTTTGAAGTGACCCTTATCCAATGTTTGAATGGTACGGATCAGCTGAGTTGAACTGTCTGAGTTAAATGCACGCAGATTGCCATTTTCAATGAGCTGCCGTAACCGGGAAATCAACTGCCTTCGTTCAGCGTGGACAGTTTGCTGATACGGTGACATCTCCTTTGCGTCATAAGCCAGGGCCATGGCATCGTAAAAATCGGCTTCCAATGCAAAATATTCTTTTATAAACCTTTCCCTCTCTTTGCCATTAAATGCCACATCGCAAGGCTTGATGATCACCTCAGGGTGCGCGCGATGATACTTAAACAACATATTTCCCTCAACTTCCTTTTTGGACCAGCCTGTTATCCTTTTTAAATACTGTCCCCAACGAGGTAAGGATTTGAATGCGCCGCTCTTAAACACACCAGATATCGAATCCTGTTCAATAAGCAGCACATCTGGCTTGAGGCTCATCACCACGTTAAACAATGAGTCGCTATTGAAATTTACGTTAGATGTATGTCTAGTGCCGATCAAAACTATTTCAGTGATCAGCGTATCCCGACTTTTTGCATGCATCACAAAAAACAGCAGAAAAAGTGATGCAAGCAGCGCGCGTTGATGAAATTGCATGAATGTGTGTTATGATCAAGATACGCAGATTTTGATTATCGATCATTGACCATCGCACCCCTAAAACGCCTAATTTTCGATCCAGCGGCTTTTATACCTTGCCCATGTATAGCGGCGATCATTCAGGCCCCCACGATGCAATGTTAGATATAAAATTTTGTGTCATACAGTAAGAAATAAATGTAATTTGCATATTGAAATTTCGATGTTATCTGCATTTTGATTAAAAGGGTTTGCAGGCAACATCACCCGGTATAGTTGTAAAAAAATCAACATATGCAAAAATCCCAGACAAGCACATTCATCAGGATTGGACTATTTACCTTCGTAATGCTGGTAGTATATAGAACGCTGGTCGCATTCGTGCCTCCTTCATATACATTTGTAGTACATGTCTGGACGCTTGCTTTCATAAGTACCATATTTATTTGTTTTATCGCGCTAGCCATTAGAAAGAAAAAATTCTAATAGTTGCTTTTCGAACATGCCAGTATGCCAAAAAGAGTATGCTGGCATGTTTTATTTGCCAGATCAATGTCTCAACGACTCAATAACCTCGCGTAGTGTTTGAATTGTCATTGATGATCTCGTCCTCTTTTGTAGGGCGACCAAGAGAAAAACGCAACGAACCAGCGGCACGCTTATCGCCGATGCCGAGGGCACGCAGAACATAGGAAGGCTCCAAGGTGGCGGACGTACAGGCGGAGCCGGAGGATACGGCAAGATACTTGTTCAGCCTGCTGATCAGCACCTGGCTCTCCACTGATCCAAATGATATATTGAATGCATGCGGCAGCAAGTGCTCTCGTGCACCATTCAATGAAGTTCCGGGTAATGCAAGGAGTGAATCCAGCAGCCGGTCGCGCAGCACAGACAATCTTTCCCCTTCTTTCTTCATCTCATCCCTCGCCACTTCCATGATACCCGGCACCTCCCGCTCGATCAGGGGCCGGATGGCATCCGGCGTGACATCGCGGGGGGAGAGGCCGGTGCCTCCCGTGAAGAGGATCAGTTGGTACCTCTCGTTGATCAGGCGTTTGGCCGTGGCGTGTATGCCTTCCCGCTCGTCGGCGATCGCCAGCCGGGCAGACACGGAGAGCCGGTGTTTCCTGAGCCTTTCCTCGATCACGTCTCCGCTTTTATCCAGTACCGATCCCCTGCTGACGCTGTCGCTGCAGGTGACCACGAGGCCACCTTCACCGTATCGGGATAGGCGTACTTGATATCCGATTTGCCACCCTTCTTGTCTTCCAGCCGGATGGTCGAGATCTCAATGCCCTTGTCGATGGGCTTCAGCATGTCATACATGGTCAGGGCCGTGATCGCCGCCCCATGCATGGCCTCCACCTCCACGCCGGTCTTATACACCGTTTGCACTTCCACCCTGATCCGCACCTCCAACCCGCTGACCTCATGCGTGATGGACGTGTACTCCACCGGCAACGGATGGCAATCCGGGATCACCTCATAGGTCTTCTTGCAGGCCAGCAATCCGGCGGCCCTGCTGAATTCGAAGACATCGCCCTTGGGGACCTTACATATTCTGTGGTAGCAGTAGGTGTAATTGTCAGAGAACAAATAGGTAAATCAAGGACTGATCATCGTTCAGTCGATCTTATACTTTATGGCAATGGCTGTGTAGCCATAAGAAGGATTCTCGGCTATATTAGTGTTCTCGATACTGTAGGTTTTGTTCCTTCTGAGTAAAATGATCCCGTCAGCACCAATTTGCCGCGCCGCACTGCGTATCTCCTTTATATTCCGATCATCGTTTACACTATTAGCTCTGATCTGCGCAAATTCGATATACCCTTTTGCGGGAAGAGAAGTAACGTAGACATCAATGAGCGCATCCTGATCTCTGGGTGGATAAGTCTTAGAAAGTACGGTTACTTTCGCTTTATCATCAAGGTACCATACATTGGCGCATCCGGTCGCCGCAAACATCAGTAAAAAAAGTACAAATGATCGGGTGTAGACTTTTCTCATATACTATTTGTTAATGACTCAACTATGTTTCGGATAAATGTATCATACAGCCAGGCTGGAAGTGACTGTTTTGTATACACTAGATAAAGCATAATTTGTTAAGGATTTTCCAAATCCAAAAAGGGGAATTCAGGAATCGTCAGGGAAACATGCCTTCAAAAAAACTGACTTAATGAGGATCTACCTGTTTGCTTTATACACCCTATCGTGCCTGACGATCAACGGCCAGCATACCCGGCAAACTACTACCTCAGAAATGTTAGTAGACCAACAATTCTCCCTGCAAGGCAAGCT
>JBBAJO010000056.1:0-4978 GCA_040404005.1 Chitinophagaceae bacterium | reverse complement strand
GTGGTGTGGGGCGGGATCGAACCGCCGACACAAGGATTTTCAGTCCTTTGCTCTACCGACTGAGCTACCGCACCATCCTTCTCCTCGCGGAGGGTTGCAAATATAAGATTTTCAGATAAACTTCCGAAATCAGGCCAAAATTCTATTTCAAAGGCCTTTCATTAGTTTTACCCCATGCCCGGCTCCCAAACCCCGACCATATTCTATCAGCAACGCATCACTAACCTTGAAAAAGGCCTCAAAACCCTTACCAGCAGGCGTTCCCTGCTCGGCTGGACTAGGCTGCTTACGGTACTGGCAGGCGCGGTCACCATATGGCTGGTCTGGCCTTCAGGCGCCCCTGCCATCGGTGCATCCGCCATAGTCTTCATCGCCATCTTCCTATTCCTCGTCGTAAAAGACCAGGCTAATCAACAGGCCATCAGTGAACACGATCGCCTCATCCATATCAACAAACAGGAACTGCTCTTCCTCAACCACCAGTTCACCCATCAGCCCGATGGCCACGCCTTCTTCCACGAAGACCACCCCTACGCAAACGACCTCGATATCTTCGGTCGCGCCTCCATCTTCCAATTCATTAACCGCACCGGCTCCCAGCAAGGCAATGCCCTCCTGGCCAACTGGCTCTCCCACCCCGCCGATACAAACACCATCCTGGCCCGCCAAAAAGCCATCCAGGAACTGACCACCCAATCCCTCTGGCGGCAGGAACTCCAGGCCCATAGCAAGGCCTCGCAACTGACCATCAAAACAGAAAAAACCATCGAAGCCTGGCTCGATGAGCCCGATCGCTTCAGCACCAATACCTGGAAACTCATCCGGTTCATGGTCCCCATCCTGGCCCTGGCCTTCACCCTCACCTATGTGTTCGATGTCATCACGTTCCAACAGTTCCTCCCGGGCATCATCCTGTTCTTCATCATCGCATCGTCCATCAGCAGGGCGGTCAACCCCCTCTACCTGCAACTCAATACCGTTACCGCAGAAATGGAGACCCTCTCCAATTGCATCGCCTGCGTTGAACGCGCTTCGTTCCGGGATCCGCTGCTCAATGACCTCACCCAGCATTTTCAACAGGGCTCCCATCGCGCATCGAAGACCATCAAAACCCTGAACCAGATCCTCAACCGGTTCGACTATCGGCTTAACCCCGTGGTGTTCGTCCCGCTCAATACCCTTTTCCTCTGGGACCTGCAACAGGCCCTGCAGCTGGAACAATGGAAACGAGGCCACAACCAGCAGGTAACCCAGTGGTTCCATACCCTCGCGGAACTCGAGGCACTCAGCAGCCTCGCTACCCTGGCCTTCAATCACCCCAACTGGTGCTACCCTGCCATCAATGCCGATCAGCCCGAATTCACGGCCACTGACCTCGGCCACCCGCTCCTCGAAGCGCATAAATCCGTGCTCAACAGCTTCTCTACCCTCGGCACCGCCCAGATCAATATCATCACCGGCTCCAATATGGCCGGCAAGTCTACCTTCCTCCGCAGCGTGGGCGTGAACCTCGTGCTCGCCAATATGGGCGCGCCCGTTTGCGCCACCAGCCTCCGCTTCTCACCCCTCCGCGTGATGAGCAGCATGCGCATCGCCGATAACCTGGAAGAAAGTACCTCTACCTTCTATGCCGAACTGAAAAAACTGAAAGGCATCATCGACGCGGTGAAGAACAATGAACCCGTTTTTATACTGTTAGATGAGATCCTGCGTGGTACCAATTCGGCGGATAGGCATAAGGGGTCGAAAGCGTTGATCCGGCAACTGTTGAAAGACAAGGCGATTGGGATTATTGCTACGCATGATCTGGAACTGGCCAGCCTATCTAAGGAGTGCCCCAACGGCATTCATAATTATCATTTTGACGTGCAGGTGGAGGGGGAAGAATTGCATTTTGATTATAAGCTGAAGACGGGGATTTGCGGGAGTTTAAACGCATCGATACTCATGAGGAAAATCGGCATTGAATTGGCGGATTGACGGATTCCTTTGTGCGGCAGTATCTCGTGATTTTCCCTGGAAATTGGGTGAGAAACACGTTGTTGCAGCTGCCCCCTTTGCTCATCTTTGTAAAAGGATTAACTCAAGAATACTGGTTCAGAATGAAAGCCAGGGTTAGAACTTAATATGGACATCAACTGTCGACAATTTGTCGACAGTTGAAAATGGAAGCTGCAGACGGGAAAATGAGAGAGACCGATGTTGCGGAAACGCAAGTATTGATCCCAGAAAAAAGAAACGGGAGTACCACCTTCCTGGCTTTTCAATACTTGCACTTATCCCTGACTGTATAAAGGTCGCCTTTAATACTAAACCCAACAATCACATAGCCGGAATTCAGCACTTAATGCCACTCAAAATCCAATACGCCTCTGATCTTCATGTAGAGTTTTCTGCCAATAAGGAACAACTAAAACAGCATCCCTTAATGCCATCAGGTGACATATTGGTATTGGCAGGAGACATTGTTCCTTTTGCCTTGATGGATAAGCATCAAAATACGTTCAGCTATTTTGCTGATCATTTTGAAACCACTTATTGGCTGCCGGGTAATCATGAGTATTACCATTCTGATATTGCTGACAAAAGCGGTGTGCTGCATGAAAAAATTCGCAGTAATGTCTTTTTGGTAAACAATACTGCAATAGTGCATGAAGAAGTGAAACTTATTTTCTCCAGCCTTTGGAGCAAAATCAGCCCTGGCAATCAATGGCAAATTGAAAGAAGCATGAATGACTTTCATTTGATCAAGTATAGAGGTCATCGCTTTTCAGCAGAGCAATACAACCAACTTCATGAAGACAGTTTGGCTTTTATTACAAATGAGTTGAAAACGGTAAAGGGTGAGAAAACATCGGTATTTACTCACCACTGCCCGACTTTTCTCAACTATCCCGCACAATACAGAGGCGATATCCTAAATGAAGCCTTCGCGGTGGAATTATTTGACTTGATTGAACCTTCAAACATTGCTTTTTGGGTCTATGGCCATCATCACAGCAATACACCGGAATTTAGTATCGGGAATACCCGGCTCATTACCAATCAGTTAGGTTATGTACAAAAGAACGAACACCGGCTATTTGAAACCAACAAAGCAATTAAACTATAAGAATTAATATAATAAAGCTAATTATGCACAATAAAGTATATAACTTTATCATGCAGAATTAGGTTTATTATGGAACTCAAAATGAAGAAGGCACTGGGATATTTGCTGGAAACGCTGGGCATACAAGCCATGGCTAGTCCGTTGGCCAAAAGCAATCTGGACAAGCTGCCTATGTATATCAACGAAACTTTCAAGCTTTACCAAACACACCTGTTTAATACAGAAATCGTGTTAGCTGATCTGAAAAACGAAGATGATCTGAGCATTCACCAAACCGAAAAACAGGTACAGCAAGTTAAAAATCTGCTGAATCAAAAAGTAGTGGTGGTATTGGAAAACATACAAGCATACAACCGCAAGCGCCTGATTGAAAAAGGCATCAGCTTTATTGTACCCGGCAAGCAACTCTATATGCCAGATTTACTGATTGATTTAAAGGAAAGTTTCACTAATCCTAAGACAAAGCAAAAAAATGAAACCCTGCTTCCCTCTGCACAATGTCTGCTGATCTACCATATCCTACACAGAAACCAGCACTGGAAACTGGAAGAGCATCCCTTCAAAGAAATTGCACGGAAACTTCATTATACCCCGATGGCCATTACCAATGCCATAGACAATCTGAAATATTTTGAATTATTAGACGTGCAAGGGGACAAAGAAAAGTTCATTCGCTTTCGGTATAACCTACCAGAATTGTGGAATATTGCCCAAAAGCAAAATCTACTGGTGAATCCTGTAATCAAAGCAGTATTTGTGGATGAAAAACCGAAAGACCTTTTCTTGCTGCAGAGCAACGCATCTGCCTTACCCCAATACTCCAACCTTAATCCAGGCAAACAAGCATACTATGCAATAGAGAAAACAGTCTTTTACGGATTACAGAAAACCAAGGCATTACTAAACCAGAATGAACACGAAGGGAATTGCGCCCTGGAGATCTGGAAATACAATTCATTGACCCTCATGGAGGAGCTACCAAATGACTTGGCAGTGGTAGATCCGCTTTCTCTTTATCTGAGTCTAAAAGACACCCGTGATGAACGAATTGAAATGGCATTAGACCAGATTTTAGAAAAATACATATGGTAAGAGGACTAGACATTTTTAAAAGATACTTTGAGCAGTACCCCGATAATTATGTGATCATCGGCGGCACGGCTTGTGATATAATCATTAATGAAGCCGGGTTTGTTCCAAGAGCTACAAAGGATATCGACATCATTTTGATAGTAGAAGCCTTAAGCACTGTTTTTGTAAAACAGTTTTGGCAATTCATCAATGACGGGAAGTACCAACAACGGGAAAAGAGCAATGACGAAAAGGAATATTTCCGATTTATCAAACCAGAGAACACGGATTTTCCCCATCAAATAGAACTGTTTTCCCGCACACCCGATGTGATTGTATTGGAAGGTGAGGCACATCTCACGCCCATTCCTGTAGATGATGACCTTTCAAATTTATCCGCCATTCTTTTGAATGATGATTATTACAATTACATGATTGAGCATAGTCAGGTTGAAGATGGATTGCATCATGCCAATATTGAAGCATTGATATGCTTAAAGGCAAAGGCATTTTTGGAAATCAAGGAAAGAATTGAAAATGGAAGTAGAGAAGATGCAAAACAATTGAAAAAACATAAAGCCGATGTGTTTCGGTTAACTGTTATGCTCACTCCAGAATCGGTATTTGATTTGCCGGTAACGATACAGCAGCATATCAATCAGTTTGCTGATTTGACAGCAGCAGAATTACCAGACAAAGCCATTTTTAAAGAAATGGGGTTGGGCACTACTGACCCAAACAATGTGTTTGAGCAATTCAAAAAGTCATTCAAAGTAAATGTTCGTGAAGCATAGC
>JBBAJO010000055.1:0-5112 GCA_040404005.1 Chitinophagaceae bacterium | reverse complement strand
GAACACGTAAAGTATCCCGTATAAAGAATGAGCCAATGAGCTAATCTGACAATGAGCCAATTCCTAAAGCGCAGCTTTAGCATAAGCCATGCACTTCTTGACTTCCTGTACCGCATCTGACCCCGCCGGTACGGGGTACTCCAATTCAATGGATACCGGGAAATTGTATTTCTTCTTTTTGAGTAGTTGCAAGATCTCTACAATGGGGGTATCGCCTTTACCCCACTCCATGTTAGCGCCGCCATTTTCTTTACGTTTCCTGTCTTTCATATGCAGCGACGTGATCCTTGTATGTTTGGCTTCGATCAGCGCGAGCAATGCAGCGGGTGTATTGGCTCCCCCCGCAGCGATGTAATGACCGCAGTCGAGGTTCATGGTATTGTATTTGGATTGTGCGAGGGCGGTATCCCAAAGTGTATCAGTGGCCTGCGTGTGGTTATGATAGCCAACATAAATTTTGTGTTTGGCAGCAAGATCACCCAGCCGCTGGGAATGCGCCGGATCCGTAGGAACTTCAACAGTTACCGCATTTGCCCCCAGTGCTTTGCCGGCCCTCATCGCATATTCAATTTCACCGTCTGAGTTGGCAGGGCCCAGGCAATTGGGTTTGAAAGCGTAGATGCTGATGCCCGCAGCTTTGAATCGCTTCCTGAGTTCTACGTATTTATCCATGGAGGTAGTTTCCCGCCAGACCTTCGTTTTTGCCCTCAGGACCTCCATGGTTGCTTTTTCTTCAGCAGTGGGTTCGGGTCTTTTTCCGCCAGCCGGCACGGGACGTGGTGGCAGTGCCTGGGCCATAGGACTTCCTGCAAAAGCTTCTCCTGGATCGCCTGAAAGTTCGATATGGGTAAGGCCAATCTCTTTGCCATATTTCATCAGATCATCAACACCCGTAGGCATACTTCGAAAAGAATAAGTGATCGCTCCGATCACGAACTGGCCCTTGAAAGGCGGTGTGGCAAAAGCAGCCAGATCGCGTGACAGGATCAGACCTGTTCCTAATAGGGACGACTGTCTTAGAAAATCTCTTCTTGATGTAGACATGCTGAAGCGTATTTACGGGAAGTTATGGATGAAAAATGGCAAGTCATATTTTTTTGACGTCTATGTATTAACTTGTTTCTCTATGAAAGGAATCTACTTTGTCGTGCTGCTTTTATTACTGTCGGCAGCTCTGCAGGCCCAGGTGGTCCCCAAAAATCTGGTCACCATCAGAAAGGCGGGGCAGGATGGCGTGCACACTTATCGCATCCCGGGAATCACCCAAACCAACAAAGGAACTTTGATCGCAGTGTACGATATCAGGTATAAGAATTCCCGTGATCTTCCGGGAAACGTGGATGTGGGAATGAGCAGGAGCGAGGATGGCGGGAAAACCTGGGAGTCGATGAAGGTGATCATGGACATGGGTGAGCCGCACGATGATAACGGCGTAGGAGATCCGGCCATTTTGTTTGATCCCGCAACCAGAAAAATAATCGTGGCTGCTTTATGGAGCAAGGGCAATAGATCCATTGCGGGTTCAGGTCCGGGTCTGAGCCCCGACGAAACGGGCCAGTTCGTGATCAGCGAGAGTAGTGATGATGGCCTGACCTGGACAACTCCTCAAAGTATAACGTCGCAGGTAAAAGATCCGGCCTGGAAACTTTTCTTCCAGGGCCCGGGAAACGGCATCGTGATGAAAGACGGAAGACTTGTATTTCCCGCACAGTATTGGGATGCATCGCATATGCCCTACTCTACGATCATCTATAGTGATGATCATGGAAGATCATGGAAAAGGGGAACGGGCGCCAAATCAAATACTACGGAAAGTCAGCTGGTAGAGACTACACCGGGCATATTGATGCTAAGCATGCGCGACAATCGCGGAAAGTTTCGCTCGATTGCCACCACTACAGATATGGGACAAACCTGGAAAGAACATACCACATCTTACAATACCCTTGCTGATCCTGTTTGTATGGCGGGTTTTATCAAAGCCAATGTAAAATGGAAAGGTGGTAAGAAAGATATTTTGTTCTTCAGCAATCCGGCCAGCAGTAGGGACAGGGTGAACTTGACCATTAAGGCCAGCACTGATCTTGGGGAAAGCTGGCCGGGAGAATACCAGTTGCTGATCGATGAGCGGGCTTCATACGGGTATTCGGTGATGACGAAGATTGATAACAAAACCATCGGCCTTTTGTATGAGGGCAAAGGCGATCTGTATTTCTTAAGGATTCCGGTAAAGGACATCAGCAAATGAGCATACATCATCTTAAAAAATTCATATGCCCTGGAAGCAGGTAGTTTATCCCTTCGATAATCTTTTAGTGTCATTGATCGTTGCGGCGCTGCCGATCGTGTTTATTTTCTGGGCGCTGGTGATCAGTAAGATGAAAGGCTATCAGGCAGCAGTGATCACAACGCTTATCACGATCCTGATCGCCATCTTCTTTTACCAGATGCCCATCAACCTTGCCTTGAAAGCAACGGCCCATGGGGTGCTGTATGGATTATTTCCCATTTGCTGGATCATCATAATGGCGGTTTTTTTGTTCAACATCACGGTGAAGACGGGCCAGTTTGAAGTGATTAAATATTACATGGGCACCGTTACGGCCGACAGAAGACTGCAAGCTTTGTTGATCGCGTTTTCGTTCGGAGCTTTTTTAGAAGGGACGGCGGGATTTGGAACGCCCGTTGCGATAACGGCTGCCATGTTGGTTGGCCTGGGATTTAATCCATTGTATGCTGCAGGAATTTGTTTGATTGCCAACACGGCCCCTGTTGCATTTGGCAGTATTGGTATACCGATCACCGTGGCTGCGCAGGTGTCGGGCCTATCGGAAATGGCGATCTCACAGATGGTAGGAAGAACACTTCCGATATTATCTTTGGTCTTGCCGTTCTATTTGATCGTATTGATGTCGGGCTGGAAGAAGGCGGTAGATATTTGGCCGCCCATCATGGTTTCGGGGGTATCGTTTGCTTTTTTTCAGTGGTTTACATCCAATTATTTAGGCCCTGCGCTGCCCGATATTATTGCAGCCCTGGCTTCCATTATTTCATTGATCATCTTTCTTCAATTCTGGAAGCCTAAGCAAATCTGGCGGTTCAGTGATGAGCCGGCGATCAGCGCAAATGAAGTGCATCATTACAAAACATCGGAAATCCTACGGGCATTATCGCCTTTCATCATTCTCACGGTCATGGTGTTGATCTGGGGGATCAAACCGGTGAAAGAGTATTTCAATACCTGGGGGCAGATCAATGTCGTGTTGCCAGGGTTTGACGGGCAGATTTTGAAAGGCGATACAGGCGAACCAATTGCGCAAGTGTTTAAGTTGAACTATATGTCCGCTTCAGGCACTGCGATTTTATTTGCTTCGCTGTTATCGATCGTGTTACTCAAAGTAAAGGCAGCTATGGTAGTTCAGCTATTTTTGGATACGTTGAAGCAATTAAAATTCCCCATCATCACCATCGCGTCGATATTAGGCTTTGCCTACCTGGTGAACAATGCAGGAATATCTTTGACCATGGCCGAAGCCTTATCAAAAACTGGATGGTTGTTTCCGTTTTTTGCGCCGGTGCTGGGTTGGTTAGGTGTATTTATCACTGGATCAGACACATCTTCCAATGCCCTGTTTAGCAAGATCCAATATGACACTGCCACGTCCATTGGCGTTGATCCTGTGGTGACGGTAGGCGCTAATATTTCAGGAGGTGTGGTGGGTAAGATGATCTCGCCGCAATCCATTGCGGTTGCGGCTGCAGCAGGAAATTTAGTGGGCAAGGAATCTGAACTGTTTCGGTTTACCCTGAAGCACAGTTTTATTTTGTTGATACTGATCTGCCTGATCACCTTGTTGCAGGCTTATGTGTTCACCTGGATCATTCCGGGTTCATAAATTTCCTCAGGTTGCTGAACAACATGATACGGGTGGGATAAAACGTTGATCGAATGGTAAAATATTTTTATCTCTGAAAGCTATTTCGCAGTTTTCCCAAAAGGGTTAAATTTCTGGCGGTGTAATATGTTCCCATGCTTCCAATTTAAAAGTATCGTATGAAAATTGTTGTGATTGAAGGTTATTCTTTGAATCCCGGAGACCTCAGCTGGGCGGGTCTGGAAGCATTGGGTGAGTTGACGGTATATGATCGGAGCCTGCAGGACCAGATCGTTGAGCGGTGTAAAGATGCGGAGATGGTATTCACTAATAAAGAGCCTTTGGGCAGGGATATCATGGCGCAACTTCCCGGTTTGAAGTTCATTGGTGTATTGGCAACGGGTTACAATTGTGTCGATGTTACAGCTGCAAAAGAGCTGGGCATCGTGGTATCCAACGTGCCTGGTTATGGCACTACGTCGGTGGTTCAACTCACGTTCGCGCTATTGCTGGAACTTACTTTGCATGTACAGGATCATAGTCATGCAGTTAAGAATGGAGATTGGTCGAGGTCCCCCGATTTTTGCTTTTGGAACTATCCTTTGATCGAACTGGCCGGGAAAACCATGGGCATTATTGGATTTGGGGATATTGGGAAGAAGGTAGCCGATGTGGCCACAGCCTTTGGGATGAAGATCATTGCCCACAGCAGAACGCGGACGGACCAGACGCATCGCACCAACTTTCGTTGGGCACCTGTAGAGGAGTTGCTGGAGCAGGGTGATGTAGTCAGCCTGCACTGTCCCCTCACGCCCGAGACCACTGGGTTGATCAATAAAGAA
This sequence comes from Chitinophagaceae bacterium, assembly GCA_040404005.1. Taxonomy (GTDB): domain Bacteria; phylum Bacteroidota; class Bacteroidia; order Chitinophagales; family Chitinophagaceae; genus Pollutibacter. The sequence continues at coordinate 395 of JBBAJO010000055.1, read as the reverse complement.
AATTTGAAGCGCATGAAGCCGTCTGCATTTTTGCTTAACACCTCGCGAGGCTCCCTCGTTATTGACCAGGATCTGGCCGATGCATTACACCATGATGTGATTGCTGGAGCAGGCATTGATGTGTTATCAAAGGAGCCGCCCCTGCAGGGCAATCCCTTATTCACCGCGAAAAGTTGCATCATCACGCCGCATATCGCCTGGGCCACCAAAGAAGCGCGGGTCAGGTTGATGGACATTGTGGCGAATAATGCAAAGGCGTATGTTAGCGGGGCTCCGGTCAATGTGGTGAGTTGATCGTCTTTTTCCGTGTCATTTTAATTCTTAACGGAATTGTTGTCTGTATTATTTTAAATGCTTAATAAACGGCTGTATTGCAATTTCAAACTTTGGAAGAT
>JBBAJO010000054.1:0-5299 GCA_040404005.1 Chitinophagaceae bacterium | reverse complement strand
ATCCGGAAATACTACGCCAGAATCCTGTTCGATTTTCTCCAAACTCACTTGCTGAGTCTTGAATTGAGTGAAATCAAACTTGGCCTCCAAGCCACGCTTATCTATTATTTTAGTCTGATCTAATATAAACCCATAGGCTAATAGGCCTCCTGTCTCCTCATCCATGGCAGCAACTACTTTCCAGAATTTAACCGGGTAATAAATATCATTGTAAACTCTCTCGTCATCTTTTACCAACACCGGGCCGGCAAAAATGCTTGCTTTGGTATCATCACCGGACAACCCATCTTTCACTGCATTTTCAAGCAATCCCCAGAGTCCCCATTGCTTTGACTGATTAAATCCTTCGTGCTGTGGCGTACAGTTTGTCCAATGGAACGTATCAGAGTTGGCAAATTCAATTTCAAGCTCCGTGTTTCCGTAGCAACTATCATCTCTCCTCACCATATGCCCCCTGTCAATTTGTGTTGCCGGTTTGTAGAATTCGGAATCTGTAATCTGAAGCTCCAACGGAATTCTTGGATCAGCCCTCCATGAATTTGCTTCATCTCCGAACTCCTTTCTATCCCGATGCGTTTTTAAGGAAGGATCGTAATCCACATTCACCGCACTTACCATTTGAAGCCTGAACTCTTCGTTCATCAGCAAAGAGTAGTGGTAATAATTTAAAAGGAGCGGTTTATCTGATCCGTCCTTTTTATACATTTCTCCAAGCCTGGCATCCGAAATGGTTGGAAATGGAATATTAACCCCAAGAAATTTTGCTTTATACCCTTTATATCTTCGGTTCGAATAGGTTTCATCAAAACGAAGCTTCTTTTCTACTACCTGTACCAAAGGGCTATCGGGTTTGGGAGCCTGAACCTGGATCCCGCCTCCTGCGGTAGGAGGATTGGCGACAGAGTTGATATAAACGTTGGCGGTATTGTAAAAATTAAAGACGTTCTGACTCATGGGATTTGTTTTTGATGGCTGATTATTTAATTCAAGGATTGGCGGAACGAGAATAGCTCCAGGATTATTCTCGAGAATCTTATCTTCTCCGTTTTTGATCACGGCATTTATCATTTGTTGCTGCAATGGGTCGGAATACTGCTGCTTCCCCAAAAAATCTACAATTCTGCTTATGCTAATTCCTTCATTGGCTACATAGATCTTGTCCGCATCTGTCATACTGTTCGCATCCCATGGAATATTGTATTTACTCCAGACCTTATCATTGACCGTCATAGCGATTCCACAATGATGCAGCGCTACCACTTCCCAATGGCGATTTGCCGCGGGTGAACCTGAAGATGATTCATCAGTGTCCGTTGTATATTGGATGTAGCCCTCCTCTTCCAAAATATCCTTCACAAAATTATTCTCAGTGGCATATTGCTTATGATAGCCCAATGGGTACTGGACAATATTTATAGGATCTTCCAATACAATTTTACCTTTTGTTGCAATGAGCGGAATGTATCCCAACGTATGCAGAGCCACGCTATTTGTATCATCCAATGGGTCTACATGAACAATGGCAAAATCCAGCTTCTCATCGCTCAGGTAAAACTTGGAAGGATTGAGTTTATATCTTACGCCACTTACAAGCTTGCCGAACTCGTTAAACTCATGCTTAAAATTAATGGCGCATCCCTCTGCTGAGCTTCGGTAGGGAAAAACGTGATGGTTTGTTATCATCAGATCAGAGGAGATAAGAAAGCCTGTGCCAAAGGCATCTATTTCTATACCTGGATCGGGTATCTGGTATACTCTGCCAACGGGAGTTCCGAATTTGTATGCCTCGGGAGTTGGAGGTCTCTTCCTGAAATCGAGGGTGTCTCCTATCTGGCGCTCCTTCGCGCGGACTTCCATTTCTACAGTTTCAGGAACGTCCTTGCTCGATCGTAATGTCTCGCGGGCATTATAGTTCTTATATCTCTGCTCCATCTTCGCCTTTTCATATAGCCGACTTTCAAGATACTTTTCAGGATTCTCTCGAAATTTTTGGCGACCTACCCATCTTTTATACGCTTCTGTCTCGATCTTATTTCTTAACTCAATAAGGTCTTTTTTGATTACATCATTATTCATATGACAGGTTTTAAGCGGGCATTATAAAAGAGCTGGCAATGGGATTTTGATTTGAAATCTTTCCGTTTAAATGAGGGTAATCTCTTTCGAGACGCTAGCGGACCTTATGAAAAGTATTAGTAGGGAGATATAAAGTATTAAGATATCAATTAAATAAATCTTGGGAATACCACAATTGTTGTATTTGCATTACCAAAATATTAAGTTGCTCTCAAAATGAAGCTCAAGCAGGAAAGAAATGAGTGGTCCGAAAAAATCGGACAACTTAAAATGCAGTCAACGGAAATAAAAGTATTCCTGATACGGCCCAGCATTTGCTAATTCGTTTTAATCCCCCATTTCCGCGCTGATCCTGCCAAATATTCTCTATCTTAAACCATGCATCGGATATTCCTCAGGCATAAATTGCTGATCATCGCCCTTTTTACATGTCTCGCCGCCACCCGCGCCCAGGACCCCTTCCGTGAGTTTAAAATGACCCACTGGGATTCCAAAAAAGGAATGCCGAATGACCTGGTGCTGAGCATCTTTCAAACCAGCGATGGTTTTATATGGCTCTCCGGCTATTTCGGCCTGGCCCGTTTCGATGGCTCGGAATTCGCGCATTTCAGCTCAAAGAACGAGCCCCTGTTTACCTCAGACGTTTTTGTCAGCGTACTGGCAGAGTCATCTGACACCGCACTCTGGATCGCTACGCCCGGTAGCGGTTTGTTGCGCTACAAACAGGGTAAGTTCGAGGTCTACCTTAAGGATAAGGCCAACCTGTTTGTGGTGGGTGTTATCAATGGAGACGACTTGCTCATAACCGTTGGAAACAGCAGCCAGGAGTTCATTGTATTCAATGCCCGCACTAAGAAATCGTCGATCATCCCGCCTGAAGAGCGGGGTACATGGTTTGCAAAAAGAATGCTCACGAACACCCGGCCTTCTGCTTCTAATAACATCGCTTCCGGCCGCTTCGGTTTGCCAAAAGTACTCAACCGCAATGGCGTGCTGGACACCTTAAATGCAGATAATGGGACCCTGGACGGCCTGGCATACAGCTCTATTTTCACGGACTCAAAAGGCCGCATTTGGATGGGATCAGACCAGGGACTGTTCACCCTTGAACAGGAAAAACTGAAGCCCTATCCCGGCATGGAAGCTCAGTCACTGGCGCCTATCAGTCCTACCCGGGGCCTCATAGCAGAAGATGACCAAAAAGGCATATGGGTAGGTACAAAAGACGGACTGGCTTATCTCCCGGATGGCGCTAAGGCCTTCTCTCTCTACCCCAACCAGGGCCTGGGAGGCATCAGGAATGTGAGCTGCCTAATGAAGGACCAGGAAGGGAATATATGGGCCGGAACGGATAAGGGGCTTTTTAAATTCTCCAGGTCAAAAGTGATCAACTTTTCCGAAAAAGATGGTATAGCCAACAGCCGGATGGCGGGGGTTCTGGAACTGGACCCTGATGATTACATGATCGCCACCAGGGAAAACAAAGTATACACCATCCGCAACAATAAAGTGCTGCCCTACTCATTCAGGAACCCCAATCTGCTTGCAGATAATTTTGAGATCCTTCATCTTTATAAGGACGCGCAGCAGAATATCTGGATCGGCGGTAATAGAGTTATTGTGAGAATTAATTCAAGGGAAGAAAAAAGGTATAACGTACCCACCCAGGCCCGCATGGTGACTACAGGAATAGATGGCCGCATCTATTTTGCCGTGATCAATCGTGGTATTGCCTATATCAATGAACACGATTCCCTCAGCTACCTCAACGTAGGAGTAGACCTGGGTTCGTATTTTCTCAGCAGCCTGCGGCAGCGTGCAGATGGCAGCTGGATCCTGACCAGTTATAACGAAGGCATCGTCATCGCAACGCCGGGAAAGAAGCCGATTTATTACAAGCAGGTGGACTCCGTCAGTGGCGTTCCCGTTTTTAATTCCTATGAAGACAAAGACGGTACCCTCTGGTTCCCCACGGCCAATGGAATAGCCAGGCTGCATAACGGGAAACTGGAAGTTATCGGCACCAAAGACGGAATGCCCGATGCCTCTGCTTTTGAGATCCTGGAAGATGCTTCAGGCAATTTCTGGATCCCCGGAAACTATGGGGTGCTCAAGGTGAAGAAATCGGATCTGGTCAAAAGATTAGCGGACAGGAGCCATACCATTCCCTGGACCATGCTGGATGAGGCCGATGGCCTGAACAACCGCCAGACCGTAGGCGCCCGGCACTCCATCCTGAGTTCAGATGGCAAGGTCCTTGTGGTTGGCGTAGGCGGATTGATCATGATCGATCCGTCAAAGATCCAGAGCGACAAAAAACAGCCCCTGCTGGCCATCAACGGCTTGGCCGTGGATGATCGGCCGGTAGATATGACCGGGCCCGTGGTGGTTAGCCCCGGCGATCACCGATATGTATTCAGCTATAGCGCACTGAGTTTTATCGCCCCGGAAAAAGTCATGATCAAATTCAGGATGAAAGGGTACGACCGCGACTGGATCGTTTCAAAAGGGGAACGAAGGGCTATCTATACCAACCTTCCCCCCGGAGATCATGTGTTTGAGGTGATCGCAGCCAACAGCGATGGCGTATGGACCGATGTGCCCAAACAATTCTTCTTCACGGTAAAACCACTCATCTATCAAACGGCCTGGTTCAGGATCCTGTCACTATTGGCCCTGATCGGGCTGATCTGGCTCATCGTTCGCTGGCGCACCGCTTCTGCGCGCGAGCGGAACATCCAACTGGAGAAAGAAGTTGGCAAACGCACGGAAGAACTCAGCAAGCAGAAAAAAGAACTGGAGCATACCCTGGGTTCCCTGAAATCGACCCAGAACCAACTGATCCAGGCAGAGAAGATGGCCTCTCTTGGTGAACTTACCGCAGGCATCGCCCACGAGATCCAGAATCCCTTGAACTTCGTGAACAATTTCTCCGAAGTCAGCGCTGATCTGATCGGCGAAATGAAAGACGAGTTTACAAAAGGCGATACGAAAGAAGGCTTCGCGATCGCGGATGACATCAAGCAGAACCTCGACAAGATCCTCCACCACGGTAAGCGCGCTGATGCGATCGTGAAAGGCATGCTGCAACATAGCCGAACCGGGACGGGCGTAAAAGAGTCCACCGACATCAACGCCCTCGCTGATGAATACCTGCGCCTGGCCTTTCATGGGCTGAAAGCCAAAGACAAATCCTTCAACGCCCAGTTCAAAACTGAATTTG
>JBBAJO010000053.1:0-6088 GCA_040404005.1 Chitinophagaceae bacterium | reverse complement strand
TGCTGGCTAGATCTGAGCGGTTTTATGAAAGATATGGCTGGTGGTCAGTTGTTATTGCCAGATATATCCCCTGGGTTAGAACCTTTGTGCCACCAATTGCCGGCACAGTAAAGATGAATTACTACAAGTTTTTATCGGCAAATGCCCTAGGCGCCCTGCTTTGGGGAGTTGGCATTACCTTAGCTGGCTTCTACTCTGGCTCTATCTCTTGGGTAAAAGATATCTCCTACTTCTTAGCAGCTTTTTTTATTACCGGTTCAATAATTTCAGCAATTATTAATTACCGCCGGGATAGGCGAGATTGACCATTTGCAATCACGCCAAGATAGGTAATTAAAATTCCGGCAATTAAGTAGCCACTTATCCTTGTGCCAGCGGTTGGGGCAAATAAATCAATTAGTAGTGAACCAAATAACATCCCACCGACTGAAAATAATGTGAAATCTAAAACCCCAAGGTGTTGGACAGCAACGGCGGAGAATGCAATATAAATAACCCCCATGCTGCCACCTAAAAACATCCACCAGGGGCCGGTGGAAAAATTCATAATGGAGTGATCGGTAAAGAGTGATCGCAATAGTAAGAGTAGAAGTAAAAATGAGGTGCCGGTTATAAAGTTAAGTTGAGAGGTAGCAAAGGAGGCCTTTGAGTAATTATTTATCTGCCCATTTAATGCCCGCTGAACTCCTACCCAACCACCTGCCACAACTGCCAAAATAATTGCGGTAATTGAAAAATTACTCATTGCAAATCTATCCCAAACTGAAACTACTACTGCAAGCACAGTTATTACGGCAGCTAGTACTCGTCTGATAGTTATTAAGCTTTTGCCACTTCCCATCAACCCAACATGATCTACCCAAAGTGAGATTGCAGTTTGCCCAGCTAGGGATGCAACGGTAAAGATTGCCACTCCAACAATTGGCACCACATGAGTTTGCATCGCAACAAAGGATGCCCCCAACATGCCAGCACCTAGGCGCCAATAACTTAATTTTTTATTTTTTACCGCCACAAATATTTGTTTATAACCTGCTCTAACATCACTTCGAAAGGCAGAGATCAGTGAGACAAAGATTAAGCCGCTACCAAAGGAGACTAAAGCTGCCTCGAGTGAGTCGCCCATCTGGGCAGATAACTCACCATTTATCCGAGATTGGCCAGCAATTAAAACGCCAGAGAAAGCAGATAACAGCTCTAGCCGGCGTTTTTTATCCAGAGGTTTAATTTACCCAAACTCCTTAAACTCTTTTTACTTTAACTAAAATTAATTAAAGTAAGTTAGAAGTTATGAGTATATTGCTTAAGGAAGGGCTGGAGCTGAATCTAGATTAAATGTATAGGTTCTACTCTCACCAGATGGCAACTCTGCCACAATTACAACCTGATCTCCTGGCGCGTTTGATCTAATCCGCACAATCGCCGAGATTGAATCATTGATCTTAAAACCATTAATTCGCTTCACAACCGATCCCACCACCATGCCAGCTCGCTCAGCAGCTTTTCCAGCAGTTAGCGCTGCCACCTTAGCGCCGGTACCGGTAAAGGTAGAGTCAAATGCGATACCAACTAATGGCTTAGTTGATTTCCCTGTTTCAATTAATTCATCCGCTATTCGCTTTGCTTGATTTATTGGAATTGAAAAGCCAAGACCAATATTTCCAGATGCTGCACTTGTGCCTAAGGTAGCAATAGCTGAGTTAACCCCAACAATACGACCTGCTGCATCTACCAATGGCCCACCTGAGTTACCTGGATTAATTGCTGCATCAGTTTGAATTGCATCCATAAAACTTTCTGCATTTAGTGAGCCAGTTGTTACTGGGCGATTTAAGGCTGAAACAATTCCACTAGTTACCGTGCCAGATAAACCAAGGGGAGAGCCAAAGGCAATTACTGCATCCCCGATAAATAAGGATGATGAATTACCTAATGGAATCTCCGGCAGATTTCCTTTTTTGACTGAGATAACTGCCAGGTCATACTCAGAGTTTCGTCCCACAATAGTTGCTGGCAATACATCACCATTATTTAACTCCACCTCAATGCGACCGGCAGATGCTGCATCATCAATCACATGGTTATTGGTAATAATAAATGAGGTAGTTGCATTTGATTTATAAACCGATCCTGAGCCAGTTCCTGATCCACCCATGGCAGAGGTGACCTTAATTGAAACTACTGAGGGTGATACTAATTGCGCAATACTTTTAACATTAGCTCCAGTGGCTCCAATATCAACCGCACTTCTTCCCTTAGGACAGTTGCCGTTATTGGAGATGAACAATGCTTTAGTTCGATTATCAACACAAGCCTTAACTACGGGAACAGATGAGGGGTTTGCAATTGCAAAACCACTTGCCACCGTCACACCTAAAATAAATGAGGTAATAAGCTTAAATGTGGTGGAATTTCTCATCCTACGCTCCTAGTTTTAATTTCGCTTTAAATTTAATTTTTTAGCTGGGCCAAGAGTAAATCACTTTTCTGTAAATTACCTGGGAGAAACCTGATCCTTTGGTAAATCTTCAAAGCTCATATTTCTTACCTCACTGCTAAATAGCGGCAAAACAATCGCCGCAACTGAGATAAAAGCTAATAGGTATAAAAGATTATCCCGGCCCATAAGAGCAGCCAGCGGAGCAGCAATTGCCAGCCCAATTGGCTTAAAGATAAGTGAGCCCAGTGCGTCAAAGGATGAAACCCGAGAGAGTGCCTCCTGTGGCACCTTTCGATGGATCGCGGTATACCAAAGGGTGCTCCAAAGATCTAAGACAATGCCAAATAAAAATGCACAAAATGCAATTACAAATAGTGATTGTGGTTTAGCTAGGGAGAGAATATAGAAGGTAATGGCAATAGTTGAGATCTGTAGAAATCTTATTGGATACTTTAATTTTATCTTAATCGCAATTATTGCTCCCACAAATAAGCCAACAGATTCAGCGGCAATTACAATGGACCAAGATTTGGCGCCATCAAAGTGCTCTAAGGCGATAAGTGGACCTAAGATATTTTCCGCAGCTGCCCAACACATCACAATAAATGAAAATGAAATTACCACAATTACAATCCATCTAAATGAGATAAAGACCTGCCAGCCATGAATTAGATCATCAATCATGGTGTTACTAGAGGCTGGCAACTTTGGTGTTAAGTGGCGCAAGGTAAATACCATAACCCCGGATAGTAAAAATGTGGCAGCATCAATACCTAAGGTAATTGCTGCGCCATATATATCAATTAAAAATCCAGCAGAGGCTGCCCCTAAGACCAAGCCACTATTTGTCATAAGTGCATTTACCGCATTTGCTTTTTGTAATCCCTCTTTCGGCACAATAGTTGGCATAATGCCGGTAAATGCTGGCCAAAAGATTCCCCATAACAATCCGTAACAACCATTAACTATTAGCAAAACTGCAACTGGCACCTGACCAGTTGCAAAGTAGGCAACTTGAATTAATAAGACCGCTCCCGCTGCCATATCGGTTAAGCCCACAACTCTGGCTCTGCCGTACTTATCTGCAATCACACCACCAAAGGGGGCCATCACTACAAACATGGCGGTAGTAAATCCAAGTACTAAACCTAAAAGATTTGCCGAGCCATTTGGTAGAGCTAATATGCCAAAGGCTAAGGCGATAGGACTCATCCCATTGCCGTAATTGGTAATAAATCTAGCCACAAAAAACCGCTTGGCAAAGGGTTGGGCTAGCACCTGACTTATTAGCAATTTACACTCATTTTCTATCCTAGATATATCTCTAAATCCTATTACTAATCGTAATTAGAATAAAACCAATTGATATTTATCAAAATAAAGAAGAGGTAGATAATTTATAAATTTGGCATATAGTTAGTTATTATGGCCGATCTTGAGAAGAACAAAGAGTTAGCTAGGCAGTTTTTTGAGCAGATCTGGAATCAAGGTGATGAATCTGCTATTGATAGATTTATTGCCGAGGATGCTGCTGGCAATGATCCAAAGTTTGGTGTGGGGCGAGAATCATTTAGGGTGCAATGGCGCACTTGGCGCAAAGCATTTCCCGATATTCACTTTTTAATACAAGAGATAATTGCCGAGGGAAACACTGTAGTTACTAGGTGGCATCTAACTGGTACTCACATGGGTGAGTACTTAGGAAAGCCAGCAACTGGTGTGAAGGTGGCGGTAGATGGGGTAAGTATTGATCGAATAGAAAATAATATGGTTGTTTCAGGTTTTGATGCCTGGGACTCACTCGCCTTTAGAGAGCAGATCGGCGTAATTCCTAAAACTTAATTACTTCACCATGAGCTAATTGTTTCTCTGGTAATCCTTTTAAGGTGTGTAATTTAGCTTGGCCATATACCTGCCATTCGTCTTTACCACTTCGCTTAACTACAGCGGTTAACTCATCGATGCCAATTAAAATTACATCCCCCTCTAAATTAAGTAATATTTTGGCCGCCCCTTCTGGGATCCATTTAAAAAACTTATTAAAGTGTGGAATTACTCTTATATTTGGAATTAGATTTAAGCCAGGTGTTGGTTGATTTCGACTTAATCTAAAGTGGGGAATTTGGGCAGATAAGACCATCGCTCCGGCGCTGCAGCCTGCAAGTGATCCACCCTGTTGCCAATTAGCCAATATTGCAGACCAAACTGGGGTATTAATTAAACAATCTGCTAAGTAATGGGGATCCCCACCAGAGATGTAAATAAGACCAGCATCCTTAATCTGATTGGCATACTCAAGATTATTTGCATCCTCCCTGGTGTAAATAGGTAAGAAAAGTTGGGTTGCACCAATTAAATCTGCTTGCACCTTTCCTAATTGCTGCCAGTAATTAAGTCTGCTCTGACTCTCTTTTCCAGCAGCTGTTGGTATTTGGATATATGTTGGCTTCAATCCGTTACTAATACCATCTGAAATTAAGGATTTTTCAAACTCAGCCATGGCAGGTAGGTACTCACCAGAGCCAACTAGGGCAAGTGAGCCATTCATGTACTTAATCTATCTGTTTTTATATTTATTATTTATAAATAAATATTATTGATTAAAACTCTCATTTTATTAATTATTTATCCGCTAAAAATGCGGGGATTTATCGGTATTTGTGCTTAAATCTTTTTATAAGGTAGAATAGGAGTTGAAGCTGTAACGAACCACAGATTGCTAGATAAAGATCTGCGTTATGGGGGCGGACTCCGGAGGACCCGGGCCACTTGATTCTTTCGTAAAGGGGTGAGTCCGGTAATTAGCCGGATATATCGATGGCGCCCATCGACCCAATTGTTCTTTCATCATTAGCTGATCTTCAGCCCTCACTTTATTGGCTAGATGCTGACCCACTTGAGCCAGAGTCTCACTCAGCACTCGTTGGTGATGTCACAACCGATCTTTGTATTGTCGGTGCTGGTTACACCGGGCTATGGACAGCGCTGCTTGCAAAGGAGCGAAATCCAAAGCGTGAGGTAGTAATTGTTGAACAACGCGAGACTGGAAATGGCGCATCCGGGCGTAATGGTGGATTTTGTAACGCCTCGCTAACTCATGGTTTTGTTAATGGTTACACCCGCTTTGCAGATGAGATGGCGATAATTGATAAATTGGGTCGAGATAATTTAGATCAAATTGAAGCCACTATAAAAAAATATAATATTGATTGTGATTTTGAGCGAACTGGTGAATTGCGGGTTGCAGTTGCCCCTTGGCAATTAGAGGGCTTAAAGGAGGAGGCGATTGCTCGAAATAACACCGGAGATCATGTTGAGGTATTAAGTAAGGAAGAGATAAGAAAAAGAGTTAACTCACCCCTTTATGAAGGAGCACTGCATGATGCCGATGGCACAGCCTTAGTTGATCCAGCTCGCCTGGTTTGGGGATTAGAAAAAGCTTGTCTTTCACTGGGAGTAAAAATCTATGAGAACTCAAAGGTTGAGCAGTTATTAGATGAGGGCTCACATGTTGTGGTTAAAACTGCTTATGGCCAGGTTAAGGCAAATAAGGTTGCACTCGCTACCAATATCTATACACCACTTTTAAAAAGTGTTAAAAAGTATGTAATTGCAGTTTATGATTTTCAATTAGTAACTCAACCCTTA
>JBBAJO010000052.1:0-6837 GCA_040404005.1 Chitinophagaceae bacterium | reverse complement strand
TTTAGGAAACTTCTATTCTATCCATTGAACTACGGGACCAGCTCAATTCGCAACTGAGGGACGCAAAAATAAGGGAAAAATTGTCAAAACTTAGGCCCGATTCGCTAATCCGCCGATCGGTCAATCCGCAAATCCTATATTTGCGGCATGAAATGGTTCAACGTATTTATCAGGTACAGACTCTGGATTGGAATCGCCGTGCTTATCCTTGCGATCGTAGTGAATGTTACCAGCGGCTTCTGGCCCTCCTTTATCTTATATCTGGCGGCCGTGATCATGATCTTTACGCATTTTTTCTTCGGCCCGCTCCGCCTGATCCAGGAACACCTCGAAGATGGTAATGTGGAAGCAGCGGAAAAGGTTCTGGCCATGATCAAATTCCCTAACCTGCTCTACAAACCCGTTCAATCGGTCTATTATACCCTGATGGGTAATATGGCGATGATGAAGCAAGACTTCGACTCTGCCGAAAAACACATGAAAAAAAGCCTCGACCTGGGCGTTCCCATGAAAGAGGCTGAAGGCGCCAATAAACTACAACTGGGTATGATGGCCCTCCAGAAAGGTGAAATGAAACAGGGCGAAACCCTGATCCGCGCCGCCCTGAAGGCTGGCATACCCGATAAGGAAAGCTCCGCCCTCGCCTACCTGCAAATGTGCCAGATCATGATGCAGAAACGCGAATTCCGCGCAGCTAAAGACTATTTCCGCAGGGCTAAAGCAGAAAAACCAACTGCGAAACAGGTGGTTGATCAAATCAAGCAAATCGAAAAATATATTTCCCGAATGCCTGGCTAGAGGGGTGTTAGGTGTTCAAAAAAGGGATAGTCGTAGGCATTTCTTCAGTACGACCTTCGCAACGGCTTTAAATCTGTTGCAAATTATAATATCCCAAACCGTTGACAATACCCTTTTCGTGGTAAAATATTCAATAAACGTTTAATATATAGCCTGCTTTGCGATACATATATTAAACTATACTAATGCTACTGGCGCCCGCCATTTCCCAAACAACGCTTCCACCCGCTTGAACCTGAACTCGAAGATCCCGTCCAGCTGCTTCCTGATAAAAAGACGATTTGCCCAATCACCCAGGATCCAACCCGGTATCTTATAGTGGATCAGGTCCGTCATCTCCACCCCACCGTCAATCTTCCGGAAATGATGCTGGTGGTGCCAAAGCGCATACGGACCGAATCGCTGCTCATCTATGAAATACTCCCCCTCCTTCACATGGGTGATCTCCGTCATCCAGAACACCGGGATGCCGAGCAACGGCTTTACCTTATAGGTCATCACCTGACCCGCATACATCCGCTCGCCAAAAAGCTCATTGGTGAACTTCAGATTTAAATAATCCGGCGTCATCTTCGCCAGGTTCTTAGGATGAGAAAAAAAATCCCACGCCTCCTCCAGCGTCACCGGAATTTTCTGCACCGTTTTAACCGTATATACAGCCATCTGTTGATAATGTTTTGCCCCCGTAGCGACATTTTGAAGTAAATTGAACTCCCTTCTAAAAACACCGAAACCTTCCTTATGTTGACCATTTCCGATAAATTAAAGCAAGCTTATGGTAAGGAGTATAGCCGGCTAAATAACAATCAACGCCAGGCCGTAGATGCTATTGACGGCCCCGTAATGGTCATCGCCGGACCGGGTACCGGAAAAACACAGATACTGGCCTGCCGAATCGCCAAGATCCTCCTCGAAACAGATACCGCTCCCCAGAATATCCTTTGCCTCACTTTCACAGACGCGGGCGTAGTGGCCATGCGAAAACGACTCGTCAGGTTTCTGGGTAGCGACGCCTATAAAGTCAACATCCACACCTTTCACTCATTCTGTAACAAAGTGATCCAGGAACAGAGCAGGCTGCTGCGGAAGCCCGACCTTGAACCCCTCAGCGAACTCGAAAGGGTGCAGTTCGTGAAGGAACTTATCGACGGCTTTTCCAATGACAATCCCCTCAAAAGAATGAAAGGCGAGGCCTATTTTGACCTCGGCAATCTCTGCTCCATCTTCTCCAACATGAAAAAAGAAGGCTGGGAGCCATCTTACCTGAAAGAAAAAATCGACCACTATATTGACGTTATCATCCCCGAGAATTTCACCAACAAAAGAAACCCCGAAAAAGGACTCACCCAGACCGGTAACGATGAAGTTAAACGATACATCCGCTCGAAGGCCGCAGTTGATGCTTTTACCACTTACCAGGAAATTCTTGCACGGAACAGCAGGTACGACTTTGACGATATGATCAACTGGGTGATCAAACTTTTTGAAGAGCAGCCCGATGTACTCCTCGGCTATCAGGAACAACTGCAATACATCCTGGTGGACGAATACCAGGATACCAGCGGATCCCAGAACAGGGTCGTGGAACTGCTTACCTCCTACTGGGAAGATAACCCCAACCTGTTCGTTGTGGGCGACGACGACCAGAGTATCTATCGCTTCCAGGGCGCGAATATCGAAAACATGATGGATATCCGGGCGAGACTCGCAGCTCGCCTCAAAACCATCGTGCTGACCAACAACTACCGCAGCGTTCAACCCATCCTGGACGCCGCAACCGCACTCATCGACCAGAACAAAAAAAGACTGATCCAAAAAGTGGAAGGCCTTACTAAAGACCTCATCACATCAAGGGAAGAGTTGATCTCTCTGACCCTCCAGCCTATTGTCAGGGTGTATGAAAACGAATTTTCTGAGAATGCCCATATCGCCCATTCCGTAAAACAACTGATCGATCAGGGAGCCGAGCCAGGAAGGATCGCCGTACTGTACCGGGAACATAAATACGGCGATGAATTGCAGAAATTCCTGCACATCAACGGCGTTCCTTTCTACGTGAAACGATCACTTGACCTGCTCGAAGATCTATTCATAAAAAAAATACTGAATATCTGCCGGTATATCGACATGGAAAATGACCAACCTAACGGCGGCGAATACCTGCTTTTTGAATTGCTTCACTACGATTTTTTTGACCTGAATTCCGTGGATGTCGCCCGTATCACCCGTGAGAAAAAAGGCAGCCTCCGCGAACATATCAACGCGATCAGCGCCGCCCAGTCGGGCATGCTTTTCCCCTCCAGCGAGAACAGCGGCATATTAAGCCGGATCAGCAGCATGCTGAATACCCTGCAAAAGGATTCCTTCAATATCCCGCTGCAGCAATGGTTTGAGAAGATGATCAATGAATCCGGTATCCTTGCCATGATCACCAAAAGCGAAGAGAAAGTATGGCTCATGGAAAAACTTTCCTGCCTGTTCGATTACATAAAGGAAGAAACCCATCGCCACCCATTGATCTCCCTGAAAGAATTTGTACAGCTGATCGATCTGATGGTCAGCAATCAGCTTCCCTTGTCGCTCATACAAACTACAGGGAATGAAACCGGTGTCAACCTGCTGAGCTGCCACGGAAGCAAAGGCCTCGAATTTGAACACGTATTCTTCCTCGGGGCACGAACAGATGTATGGGAATCAAAAAGAAAAGTGAACAGGGGCTTCCCGCTGCCACCATCGGTTTTCAAAGGGGGGGAAGATGATGCCGCGTCTAAAGAAGAAGACCAGGAAGAACTCCGGCGACTGTTCTTTGTGGCCATCACCCGCGCAGAAAAACACCTCTACATCTCTTACCCCCGCATGAAAAACGACGGCAAAGAACTCATGCCCTCCATGTTCGTTGAAGATATCAAATCTGCGCTGGAACTGGCGGATGAACCCATCTTGCTTACCGACGACGAAAAATTCATGTTCCAGAAACTCCGCTTTGGCGTGATCGAAAAACCTATACTGCAACAGGCAGAAAGAAGTTATATCGATGGACTCCTGTCACGGTTCGTGATGAACGTTTCATCGCTCAACAACTACCTCGATTGCCCTATCGGATTCTACTATACCAACCTCGTGAAGGTGCCCGGTGCTAAATCAGAAAGCGCTTCCTTCGGAACGGCCGTTCATGCCGCAATGAAGGCGATGTACGACGATGGCAAGGGCAAAGAAAAATTTCCTCCTGCAGCACTGATACAGGACCAGTTCCGCCTCGCGCTGGCCAAGGAAAGGGAACATTTTAACAACGAAAGCTTCAAACGTTTCACAGACCATGGCATGAATATCCTCGCCGCTTATTATGATCATACCTTTAAAGAAGCCCGGCCCCCAAAAGTGCTGCTAACGGAATACAAGCTGGATAATATTGCGCTCGACGAGATCCCCCTGCGCGGCTTTACCGATCTGATCACCTTCGAAGGCAACGATATCGTGATCTCCGATTTTAAAACAGGCGATTACCTCAAAGCCCTGAAAAATTTCAAAAAACCCGGACAGGATGATAAACAACCCCATGGCGGACCCTACTGGAGACAGGCCGTATTCTACAAGATCATGGTAGACCTCCTCCCCAAAAATTGGAAAGTACAATACGTGGTGTTCGATTTCATTGAGCCCGACAAAAACGGGAAATGGCAGAAAGTACGCCTCGACATTACGGACGAAGATGTGATCCTCGTGCAGGAACAGATCCGCGATGCCTGGGCGAAGATCAAACAACATGAGTTCTACACCGGTTGCGGAAAAGATACCTGCTCCTGGTGCAACTTCGCAAAAGAAAATAAGATCTACCTGAAACTGGAAGAAGAGGAACCCGATCAGCGGGTGATGATTTAACAAAGGCCGGTAGGGGCATGACCATAAACACCTTAAGTTTGCAGCCATTTTATGCTTAGCAGATCCTCCATCTTTCTTATCCTCCTATTCACGGCTTCGTTTTTCCACCGTTGCGGGCAACCCCTACCACCCATGGGAGGAAAAAAAGACAGCATCCCGCCCGTCTTGATCAAAGCACTTCCGCGTGACTCCGGTACCAATGTAAACACCTCCCGCATCGTTCTTGAATTCAACGAATACATCCAACTCCAAAACATACAGCAGCAACTGATCGTGTCTCCAGTGCCCCTGATACAACCGCAGATCGAAGGCCGCCTAAAAACGATTACCATCAAATTGAAAGACAGCCTGCGGCCCAATACCACCTACTCCTTCGGATTCGGAGATGCCCTGCAGGACATTAATGAGAGCAATCCCCTGAGAAACTTTACCTACGTGTTTTCGACCGGATCTACCATCGATAGCGGCAAACTCTCAGGCCAGGTACTGCTGGCCGAAACGGGAAAAGCAGATAGTACCATCCTCGTGATCCTCCAGCCAGAGCTTTCTGACACGGCAGTAAGAACAAAAAGACCGCTCTATTTCACACGCATGAATAAAGATGGTTTTTTTACTTTCCGATACCTGAGCCCGGGCATATACCATGTATTTGCCTTGAAAGATGCTGATGGCGGATTGAAATACGACCAGCCATCTGAAATATTCGGGTTCCTTGACCAACCCGTAACCATCAACGGCAACCCAGAGCCCGTCAAGATCTATGCGTTCAGCCGCGAAGCAGAAAAACCCCGTCGCACCTCCGTACTGCCTCCCAAAATACCCGCAAATAAAGACGATCGGCGTCTCCGATATACGATCAATACAGAAGGTGGCGCGCACGACTTCCAGGATACCCTTATACTCAGATTTGATCGCCTGCCGGTGAAATTTGACTCGTCAAAAATATACCTGGCCAGTGATACCGGTATCAGGCTGCCGGCTGCCTTTACCCTTGACTCCAACATCCTCCGGGTGGAACATAAATGGACCCCGGGTACCAAGTATAAACTGTTCATTCAAAAAGATATGGCCCAGGACTCACTTGGGTTCACCGTGATCAAAAACGATACGCTAAAGTTAGTGACCCGCAAGGAAGAAGACTACGGAAGTTTGGCTGTGCGCCTGCTGGAACTGGACACCACACTGCATCCCGTACTGCTCTTCTATTCCAACGATGTACTCAAGAAAACAGTTCCCATCCGCTTCAACAGGCTCAACTTCAAATACATGATGCCCGGGGATTATGACTTGAAGATCCTGTTCGATAAAAACCACAACGGGAAATGGGATACGGGCGACTATGACCGCAAACTTCAGCCCGAACTGATCAAACCCCGCCAGCAAAAGTTGAACATCCGGGCCAACTGGGATAATGAAGTGGATATCAATTTGAGAGAGGTCAAAAATCAGGGTTAAATTTGCAGTATGGTTTTTTCTTCACACCTGATGGAGTCCGCAGTAAACGAATTTGCCAAACTTCCCGGCATCGGTAGAAAGACCGCATTAAGGCTGGTACTCCATCTCCTGAAACAGGACAAGGAAGACGTAGAACAGTTTGGCGAGGTGATCAGCAGGATGCGTAAAGAGATCCGATTTTGCCAGCGCTGTCATAATGTTGCCGATGCCGAAACCTGCTCGATCTGCAGCAATACAGCCCGCAAGCAGGAACTGATCTGCGTGGTCGAAACCCTCAGAGAAGTGATCGCTATTGAAGCTACCCAGCAATTTAATGGACTATATCACGTCTTAGGCGGCGTAATTTCGCCGTTAGACGGTGTCGGACCCGATCAACTGCACATTGAATCCCTCCTGAACAGAACGGCTGCAGAAAAAACAGAGGAGATCATTTTTGCCCTTAGTCCTACCATCCAGGGCGATACCACCATCTACTACATCCAAAAAAAGCTCCAATCCACAGGCATCCGGATCACCACCATCGCCCGCGGCATCGCATTCGGCGGGGAACTGGAGTATACAGACGAAATGACGCTGGCCAGAAGCCTCCAGAATCGGCTGCCCATAGAGAGCTATGTCTCGAAATAATTGGCTAATTGGCTAATTAGCTCATCACTGGTGTCCGGGGAACATTTTTGAAATAGGTAAAAAAGAGGCTGGATCAGA
>JBBAJO010000051.1:0-9494 GCA_040404005.1 Chitinophagaceae bacterium | reverse complement strand
ATTCGTCATTTCGCCAATCAGCAATGAAAACATTCAACGTTCCGCCCACTTATCGCAGTCCCCTTATCTCTTCCATTAAACAGCAGAGAAAGGCTGATGACAAGTTGAAAAAAGACTTCTCGCCCACCCTCATTGATCTTGGCGCGGTCCGCTTTTACCTTGCCAGGCATTTTGGATTTTGCTATGGGGTGGAAAATGCGATTGAAATAGCGTTTAGAACAGTAGAAGAAAACCCTGGAAAAAGGATCTTCCTGCTCAGCGAAATGATCCATAATCCATTTGTGAACCAGGACCTCAATGCACTCGGTGTAAAATTCCTGATGGATACCTATGGCAATGAACTGGTACCGTTAGATGAGATCACAAAAGAAGATATTGTACTGATCCCTGCTTTTGGAACCACCATTCCAATGGAAGACAGGTTGAAGGCCTTGGGTATTCCGATAGAGAAGTACAACACTACCTGCCCTTTTGTTGAGAAAGTCTGGAACCGGTCGGAGCAAATTGCACAGAAAGGGTATAGCATCGTGATCCACGGCAAGCCTACACACGAAGAAACCCGTGCTACCTTCTCTCACAGTTCAGCAGGAGCTCCATCAGTGATAGTTAACGACATGAAGGAAACGATCGAGCTCGCAAAATACATTACGGGCGAGAAATCGCCAGACCAGTTTTACCAGGAGTTTGCAGGAAGGTATTCAGAAGGGTATGACATAGCTGTTCATCTGCAGCGCCTGGGCGTAGTCAACCAAACAACCATGTTGGCCAGTGACACCCAAGCCATTGCAGATTACCTGAAAAATGCTATAAAGAAGCATTTTGATCTTAGTGACACCCGCATAGGCGAACGCTTTGCAGACACCCGCGACACCCTTTGTTATGCCACCAATGATAACCAGACTGCAGTGTCTGGCATGTTGAAACAGGAAGCGGATCTTGCCATTGTGATCGGCGGCAGAAATAGTTCAAATACGTCGCACCTGGTGGAGCTGTGTGAAACACATCTGCCCACTTATTTTGTCAGATCCGCCGGAGATATCTTTTCAAGAAACGAAATCCTCCATGGAAACTGGAGAACCGGGGAGGAAACCATTATCAATCACTGGCTCCCTGATAAAAGGACAGTGCGTATTCTTGTCACCAGTGGTGCTTCCTGCCCCGACAGCATGGTAGAAGGTGTGCTGAAAAAAATCCATGGATTTTTTGAGGATGCCCTTCCCTTCGATACTACGCCATGAAAACTGCTAAGTCACTTATTGTAGATCTTATCCCGTGCCCATTTAAAAGCCAGCTTTAGTTGTTCATCGGGAGTGAGGTTGGTATTGTCCAGCACCACGGCAGATCTTGCCTGTCGCAAGGGCGATACCTCACGGTGTGAATCTATATAATCCCGGAGTTCGAGGTTGTTCTTCACTTCTTCGATGCCTACATTGGGGTTCTGGTCAAATAATTCGCGGAACCTTCTTTCCACGCGGATCGCATTGTCTGCCGTCATGAAGATCTTTAATTCTGCTTGCGGAAATACTGTGGTTCCAATGTCACGTCCGTCCATCACAATACCTTTTCCCTTACCCATGAGCCTCTGTTGTTCCACCGCAAAATCCCGCACTTCTTTGATCGATGCCACCTCACTGACTTTCTCAGCTACCACCATGTCGCGGATGACAAATTCCACATTCTCCCCATTCATGAAGATCTCACTGCGAGACGACTTTGGATTATAGACAAATTCAAGGTCGATGTTTTTCAAAGCGTGTTTCACTTCCCTGGCCGACTCCCAATCAACATGGTTTCGAAGGAAATAAAGGGTGATGGCCCTGTACATCGCCCCACTGTCGATATAGGTATAGTCAAGCTTTCTGGCAAGTTGTCTTGCCAAAGTACTTTTCCCGCAGGAAGACCAGCCATCAATGGTTATGATGATCTTTCTAGATTTCATGACAGCTCAAATATAAGGCAGATGCATCTGACGAGGAAACAGAAATCCTGCCCCCCGGTCGCGCGCCTCAGAAAACAAGATACCCTCTCGGATCTCACGAACCGGTCCGCTATCATATTCCTTTATAAACGCTCTTATCTGTTGAAACCTACGTGATGCTTAACTGGCCGGACACTTGAGATATGACAGAAGTGTGTACTGCATATTAAAAAAGGGCAAACAACAGTTTGACTATTGTTTGCCCTGGTATAATGTATTTGGAGAACTCGTTACGCTTTGGATTTCTCCGGCTTAGCGCCTTCCTTGAGTGTGAACTTCAGCTTCTGCTCCTCTTTGTCGAGATCCGCAACCATCACATCTCCTGGCTTAATGTTCATCGCAAGGATCTCTTCAGCAAGCGGATCTTCCAGGTATTTCTGGATCGCCCGATGTAAAGGTCTCGCACCAAACTGCGCGTCGTATCCTTTATCTGCAATGAAGTTCTTTGCCTCTTCAGTCAGTTCCAGCGAGAAACCAAGATTGGTGAGCCGCTTCATCACGCCCTTCATCAGGATATCAATGATTTCAAAGATATTATCCTTAGAAAGTGAGTTGAAGACCACCACATCATCCACCCTGTTCAGGAACTCGGGCGAGAACGTGCGCTTCAACGCTTTCTCAATAACGGCCTTATTGCTTTCTTCGGCATTCTGAATCCGGGACTGTGTGGCAAAGCCTACACCTTCACCGAAATCTTTCAATTGCCTTACACCAATATTGGAGGTCATGATGATCAACGTGTTCTTGAAATCCACTTTCCTTCCCAGTCCGTCTGTCAGCTGACCATCGTCCAATACCTGTAATAGTATATTGTAGATATCCGGATGGGCTTTCTCGATCTCGTCGAGCAGGATCACTGAATAGGGTTTACGTCTGACCTTCTCCGTTAGCTGACCGCCTTCTTCGTATCCAACGTATCCGGGAGGCGCGCCAATTAAACGACTCACGGTGAATTTCTCCATGTATTCACTCATATCAATACGGATGAGAGCGTCTTCAGAGTCGAACATATAGCGGGACAGGGCACGTGCTAATTCAGTTTTACCAACACCGGTTGGGCCAAGGAAAATAAATGTGCCGATAGGCTTTTTCGGATCTTTCAATCCTACCCGGTTACGCTGGATGGCTTTCACCACTTTGGAGATGGCATCGTCCTGACCAACCACCATACCCTTCATATCGTTAGCCATGTTTCTTAGCTTATCGGTTTCGGCCTGTACCATCCGCTTCACAGGAATGCCGGTCATCATGCTGACCACTTCTGCAATATCCTCTTCAGAGATCGGGTAACGCTTATGCTTACTTTCCTCTTCCCAGGTATTTTTAGCTTTCTCGAGCTCTTCCTGGAGTCTTTTTTCGTTGTCACGAAGTGAGGCGGCTTCTTCGAAGCGCTGACTTTTCACAACTTTATTCTTCTCCTGCTTGATATCCTCGATCTTCTTCTCCAGATCCAAAATTTCCTGCGGAACATTAATGTTCTTTAGGTGCACCCGGGCTCCTACTTCATCCATCACGTCAATGGCCTTATCGGGCAATAAACGGTCGGTGATATAACGGTCGCTAAGCTTTACGCAGGCATCAATGGCCTCATCAGCATAACTCACATTATGGTAATCTTCGTATTTGGATTTGATATTATTCAGGATCTGCATGGTTTCATCCACACTTGGAGGATCCACCATGACCTTCTGGAAACGCCTGTCGAGGGCTCCATCCTTCTCGATATACATGCGGTACTCATCCAGCGTGGATGCACCGATGCACTGAAGCTCACCACGGGCAAGAGCTGGCTTAAAAATGTTGGAAGCATCCAGTGAACCGCTTGCTCCACCGGCGCCAACAATGGTATGTATCTCGTCAATGAACAAAATCACGTCCCTGTTCTTTTCTAACTCGTTCATGATCGCCTTCATCCGCTCCTCAAACTGGCCACGGTATTTAGTACCGGCAACCAACGCTGCGAGATCAAGGGAAACCACGCGCTTATCAAACAACACGCGCGAAACTTTACGCTGCACAATGCGTAGGGCAAGCCCTTCAACAATGGCCGTTTTACCCACACCGGGTTCTCCGATCAGGATAGGATTATTTTTCTTCCTCCGGGAAAGGATCTGAGACACACGTTCGATCTCTTTCTCGCGGCCTACAATAGGATCGAGCGTTCCCATCTCAGCAAGCCTGGTGATATCACGTCCGAAGTTGTCAAGCACAGGAGTTTTACTCTTGGCATTGGCGGCACCCTGCTGCTTTGCCTTTTGCTGATACCCTCGTTTTTCTTCGTCAAAATCATCATCCGGATCATCCGTATACTCACTCCTTACATCGTTGCTTTTGACCACGCCCAGTTCATTTCTGAACAGATCGTAGTCAATATCAAACTGGTTAAGGATCTGGGTGGCAATGTTCTCCTTATTCTTGAGAATGGAAAGCATCAGGTGCTCAGTCTCCACCATGGGGCTTTTCAGCGCCTTGGCTTCAAGTACGGTAACCCTGATCACCTTCTCTGCCTGCCGGGTAAGCGGGAGGCTGTTTATGTTTGCAATATTTTTACCTGTCTTATCCTTAACAGCAAGTTCTACTTCCTTTCGTAGTTCATAAAGATCTACATTAAGGTTTTTAAGGATTTTAACGGCTGTATTTTCCCCTTCCCTGATCAAACCGAGCAACAGGTGCTCAGTACCGATAAAATCATTTCCCAACCTCAACGCTTCTTCCCTGCTAAAAGAGATAATTTCTTTAACCTGGGCCGAAAAGTTGTTATCCATTCGAGGTATTTTTAAATTTTTGACTCGTTACAATAATAACGAATAATTTTGACTTATGTTGCCCAAATCGACACTGATAACCAAGTTATTGCGTCGTTTAGAGTCGATTACTCAGAAAACCGGACATACTGCCCCATCCATGATGAAAGCGCGATATCCGAAGTAATGTTTCAACATGAACGTATATGAAGGTCAAACTTGATACCAAAGAAAAATTCCATGTCATAACGATACTTGAAACCAGCCTTACTGCTAATATGACAGAAGAACTTGAGCAAACGTTTAAAGACTGTATACAAAACGACGTTAAAAATGTGGTCATCAATCTTGCCGAAGTGGCAGCCATCGATCTTGACACAGCAATAAAACTGTGTAGTATGCAGCAGAACAGCTACGAAAACAATCATTCACTTGTGCTCTGCTGTTTGCAAATAGGTGTTGAAAAATGGCTTGATGAGCAGGAACTGCTGGAAATCATGAATGTTACGCCCACCGAGAGTGAAGCGATGGACATCATCCAGATGGAAGAGATGGAACGGGAGATGTTTAGGGATTGACGAATTGGCGAATTGGCGGATTAGCGAATTCGTTAGCGCAGTCAGGCTTTTATATCATCAATCGGGAAACCTGGAAGAATTCGCCAATCCGTTAAACCGTAAATTCGCCAATTGATTTATGTTCGCTGTCACCATACTCGGAAATAATTCGGCCCTGCCCATGCACGATCGCCATCCTACCTCGCAAATATTGACGATGGACGACCAAGCCTTTCTGATCGATTGCGGAGAGGGAACCCAGGCACAGATGAACCGGTTTAAGATCAGAAGAAGCAGAATCACAAATATCTTCATCTCCCACCTCCACGGCGATCATTATTTCGGCTTGTTTGGCCTCCTGAACAGCTTAAGCCTGACCAATCGCACCGAGGAACTTCACCTGTTTGCCCCTGCGGCGCTGGAACCCATCCTCATGGACGTGTTCAGGGTTGCAGACACTAACCTCTCTTATCCCCTGTTGTTTCACCCCCTGCAGGAAGAAGGCCTGATCTGGGAAGGTACCAAAATGACGGTCTCATGCTTCAACGTTTTTCACCGTATAGAATGCTGGGGCTTCCTATTCCGCGAAAAAGACAAGCTGAGGAAAGTGGAAGTGAAAAAGTGCAAACAATTGGGAGTGCCTGCTGCCTTTTTCCCCATGCTGAAAGAAGGGCAAAACTATACCCGCCAGAACGGCGAGGTGGTCAGTAACGAGTTGGTCACCCGTCCGGCACCCCATGCCCGTTCCTATGCCTACTGCGCCGATACCCGCTACGAGCCGTCTTTATGTAATACCATTAGCGAGGTGGATCTGCTCTACCACGAATCGACTTATTTAAGCGACCAAACGGAGAAAGCAGTTTCAAGATTTCATTCCACCGCTGCCCAGGCCGCAGTCATAGCCCGGCAAGCCGGCGTAAAAAGATTATTGCTGGGGCATTTCAGCAGTAAGTATACGGACCTCGACCCATTCTTAAAAGAAGCATCCGCAATATTCCCATCCACGGAACTGGCTATTGAAGGAACCACGTATCTTGTAGGATAGTTTTATTCAAGCATGAAAATTCTTCTCCTGCTTTCATTCATTTGTATGGCGTACATGGCAAACGGGCAAAATACCATCCCCCTTTACAACGGTCCTATACCCGGTGCCCTGGCTTCCACAAATAAAGAGAAAAGCGACACCGCGGCAGATGGGATCGTCAGGATCTCCGGGATCTCCTTTCCCACCATGAGCATTTATCTACCCGAAAAATCAAAAGCTACCGGTACTGCGGTTATTATATTCCCTGGAGGGGGCTATCGGATCAATGCCATCAAACATGAGGGTTGGGATGTGGCGGCCTTTTTCGCAGAAAACGGGATCGCGGCTTTTGTAGTAAAATATCGTTTGCCCGATAGCGCAACCATGACCGATCCAGCAGCCGGTCCATTGCAGGATGCTCAACAAGCCATCAACTTAGTGAGGGAAAACGCCAAGGCTTACGGAATCAATCCCAATAGAATAGGTGTAATGGGATTTTCAGCAGGTGGACATCTCGCAGCTACAGTCTCTACACTTTTTCAATACAGTAAAAAACCAAAAGTAGTACGACCAGATTTTTCCATTTTAATCTATCCCGTCATCAGCTTTACGGACAGTATAGGTCATACAGGGTCAAGGGAAAATCTGATCGGCAAAAAACCAACGGAAGAAAATAAAGTAAGATTTTCCAATGAACTCCAGGTCACTGAAAAAACACCACCCGCATTTCTTGCCCATGCTAAAGATGATAAGGTTGTGCCTTTTAGCAATTCAGTAGTATACGCTGATGCACTTCAAAAGAACAAGGTGCCGGTTGAAGTAGTGCTTATGGAAAAAGGTGGCCATGGTTTTGGCATGAACAACAAACAATCAGATGTTCAATGGCCGCCGAAACTTTTGGCCTGGATGAAATCGATCAAGATGTAATCCGCCTACAAATCCTGCATCAGTGATTTGATCTTTGAGAAATGCCTTTCACTAACTGGATAAACCGGCATCCTGAAATAATTACCGCATACCCCCATCTCGGATAGATAGGCTTTAACACCACTGGGACTGCCTTCATCAAACAAAGAGTTGATGATATCGATCAATGCATAATGCGCTTCACGAGCAGCAGCATAATTTCCATCCAACGCGGCCCTGACCATATCCGAAAATTTGCCCGGGTAGGCATTTCCCACTACAGAGATCACTCCAATAGACCCCAGCACGATCATAGGTAAAGTGATGCCGTCGTCACCGCTGATCACTTCAAATCCATCGGGTTTGTTTTTGATGATCTGCATAATCTGGTCAAAATTACCACAGGCTTCTTTGGTTGCAATCACATTACGACATTCCCTTGCAATACGAACGGTTGTTTCTGCAGATACATTCATGCCGGTTCTTGCAGGCACATTGTACATGATCACGGGAAGCGGACTGGCTTCACTGATCATTTTATAATGTTGGAAGATGCCCTCCTGGTTCGGTTTATTGTAATAAGGACTCACAGACAGTATTGCCTGATAGCCAAAAAGATCAGTGTGCTTCAAACCCTCAAGAACCTCTGCAGTATAGTTGCCACCTATCCCAGCAACGAGTGGAAGCCTACCAGCATTCTCGGTGGCAACAAAACGAAAAATCTCCTGCTTCTCTTCTTTAGAAAGGGTCACATTTTCGCCTGTTGTACCCATTACTACCAGGTAATCAACTTTGCCTTCTATTAGAAAACCGATCAGCTTTTTGAACGAAGTCCAGTCAATAGTGCCATCTGCTAAAAAAGGAGTGATAATAGCCACCCCGGTACCCCTGAAATCTTTTGCGAGCATGAATAATATTTATACGGAGGCTTCCTCCCAGAAGCCCATTTTACTAAATTTAATGACCCTTTGCTTTAACCTGTCTTCCGGTGACACCTGCTTCAATTCAGCTAGCACCGGCAAGAGATAATCTTTCAATAACTGCGCTGCTTCGTTATAGTCCCAGTGCGACCCGCCCAAAGGTTCAGGAACTATGCCGTCCACCAGTCCAAATTTCAACATATGATCGGCAGTAAGCTTTAGCTCATCTGCGGCTTTTTCTTTCATATCCCAACTACGCCAAAGAATGGAACTACAGCTTTCAGGAGAAATGACCGTGTACCAGGTGTTCTGCATCATAAAAACCCGGTCTCCCACACCGATGCCCATGGCACCACCACTCGCACCCTCCCCGATGATCACACAGATAACGGGAACGCGCAAACGAAGCATTTCAAATATATTCCTGGCGATCGCTTCACCCTGACCGCGCTCCTCGGCTTCAATACCCGGGAATGCCCCTGGGGTATCCACAAGCGTAATGACCGGTTTGTTGAATTTTTCCGCCAGTTTCATCAGTCGTAACGCTTTTCTGTATCCCTCCGGGTTCGCCATCCCGAAATTACGCAGCTGGCGCATCTTGGTGTTCACCCCTTTTTGCTGGCCGATGATCATGACCGTTTCACCCTCAAGCTGGGCAAATCCGCCCACGATCGCCTTATCGTCCTTGAAATTCCGATCGCCATGCAGTTCAATGAAATTCTCGCACATCCGTTTGATATATGCAAGGGTATATGGACGGTCCGGGTGCCGGCTAAGCTGTACTTTCTGCCAGTTGGTGAGAGATTCGGTGATTTGCTTCCGCTTCTCCATGATCTTCTGCTCTAATTGGGCAATAGAATCACTTAGATCGATTTTGTTTTTCTGCGCGGTGACCTTCATCTGCTCGATCTGGTCGTATAGATCCTTGATTGGTTTTTCAAAATCAAGGAACTGCCTGTTCTGTAAATCGGGCATTATCTTTCAATTGATGAAAATCAAAGATATGGGAATTCCGGATTACGGAATCCGTCCTTCCTTTCCACGGCGGTAGCCCCAAACCTACCCCGTTTGCGCTCCCGAATACCCATCTAAAGCGTGGAGATCTGTCACTCCCCAGAACAATTTCGCATCAACGGTAGATGCAACAACACAACAAAAATGTCAAGGGTAAACTTTCTGGAGAAACAACGGCACTGCAAATGATCCGATCTTGTAAGCCATGCGCTCAACAAAATGAAAAATTTTGACAAAAATGAAAAATCCCTATCTTTGCCGTCCCGAAAACGGAACGGATCGGTAGTTCAGTTGGTTAGAATGCCGCCCTGTCACGGCGGAGGTCGCGGGTTCGAGTCCCGTCCGGTCCGC
>JBBAJO010000050.1:0-10649 GCA_040404005.1 Chitinophagaceae bacterium | reverse complement strand
TGATGCAGTTCGGACTTGGAACCGGCCTGGTGTTTAAACTGGGTGGTACTTCAGCTTCATCTGTACCTGCGAGAGCCAGATAATCTGATCCTGAGCTAGAAAAGTAAATACCATATAGTTTATGAGATTGTTTTTAATAACGATACTCTTAGGTTTTGAACTGGGCGCTAGCGCCCAGTTCTGGCCTAAGGAATTCACCAGCACCCAGGGAAAGATCGTTTTATACCAGCCTCAGCCCCAGAAATTCGACGGGAATAAAGTGAGCGGTGTGATGGCATTCTCCCTGCTCACTACTGCAAAAAAAGAACCCAACTTCGGTGCGCTTTTTTTTGATGCACGACTGCTGGTAGACCGGGACGCCAGAAAATATGGCCTGGATAAACTCAGCATCCCCAACCTGAAATTTTCCGGCAAGCCGGAAGGGCTCAATGAGGAAAAAGTGAAAGCAGCTATCATTGCTGAAATGGAAAGTTGGGATGTACAGGGATCTCTGGATGAATTGATCGCTACGGTGGAAGATTTCCAGGAGACTGTTACGAAGAACGAAAATTTCAAGAATGATCCCCCTGCATTTGTATATACCACCACCCCTTCTGTACTGATCATGATCGATGGGGAGCCCAAATTGCAGGATATCCAGAATACCGATCTCAAACACGTGGCCAACACAGGTTATGTGATTTTTGAAAACAAGTCGGACAGGCAGTTCTACCTGTTTGGCGGTGAGATCTGGTATTCCGCGCCTGCCATCAAAGGGCCCTGGCAGGTTACGAAGAACGTTCCCAAGGACGTCAAAAAACTCCTTGATCAAAATAAGGACGCTGCAAAAAATGCCGGCAAGGTGGAACAAAAAGGAGATGAGGCACCGCCAGCTGTGGTAGTTGCCACCGTACCCACCGAACTGATACAAACCAAGGGCGATGCAGCATGGAAGCGGTACGACAGTGTAGCCATTGAATATGCCGATAATTCGGAGGACAATCTCTTCAAAATCGGCGGCACCTATTATGTGCTGAAGTCCGGTCGCTGGTTTACCAGCTCCGCACTGAACAGCGGCTGGCGCTATTTGCCAGCCGATCAGTTGCCAAAGGAGTTTGCCAGGATTCCTTCAGGATCGCCAAAAGATATCGTTCTTTCGAGTGTACCGGGAACTGTTGAGGCCAGAGATGCCCTGCTGGATGCGCAAGTGCCCCAAACTGCAACAGTTGATCGTAAAACGGCCGGTAAGGATGTAAAAGTCCAGTACGATGGAAAGCCCCAGTTTGAAAAGATCGAGGGCACTTCCCTCGAACTGGTTAAGAACTCCGACAAAACCGTATTCCGCGCTTCGGCGATACCTTCCGGTTCTCAGGCAGGGAACGCCGTGCACGATGATCGAAAGTATTACATGGTGGATAACGGGATCTGGTATGTAAGCTCAAGCACGGACGGTCCATGGTACGTAAGTGACTCAAGGCCTGCTGGAGTTGATAATATCCCGCCAAGTTCTTCCGCGTATAACACCAAGTACGTGCAGATTTATGACGCCACACCCGATGTTGTTTATGTTGGATACACCCCTGGCTATATGGGCAGTTACGTGTACGGCCCTACCGTAGTATACGGCACAGGATACCCTTATATGCCTTGGTATGGAAGTTTTTATTACCCTCACCATGCTACCTGGGGTTTTAATATGAATTATAACCCCTGGACTGGGTGGAGCATCGGCTTTGGATTCACAACCGGCCCCTTCCATTTTGGTTTTGGCACCGGAGGATTCGCATTCGGCATGAGCTGGGGATATGGTGGTCCGATGTGGGGAGGAATGTATGGAGGGGGTTTCTTCGGCCCACCCATGTACAGGCCACCTTGCTTTGGACCGCACTATCCGTGGTATGGCTATAACAGACCCGGATATGGTGGAGTTGGAAACAGGCCTAATTTTAATTCCCCTGGCAGTGGAAATATCAACTGGGGTGGTGGCAACCAGATCAACGTTGGCGGCGACGTGAATATCAATATCGGAAACAACAGCGGCAACAATCTGGGCGGAAACAACATTTACAACAAAGCCAAAGACAAAGGCATTTCCTCTGGTATCAGCAGCGGTGATATGTCAAAGGTGAATGTAGGTAATAAGAAACCCGGAACCGGGTCTAATACAAAGCTTGGTGCAGGTGGCAGCAATGCAGCGGCAGGTATCAATAAACCAAGTGCTGGCGGCAACAATGCAGGTACCGGTATCAATAAACCCGGTACTGCCGGAAATGCCAGGCCTTCTACCAATGCAAGGCCAGAGGGCAGACCCAGCAAAGAACCGAACAATGTTTTTGCTGACCGCGACGGCAACGTTTACCAAAAAGATAAAACCGGAAACATCCAGCAGAATAAAGGTGGAAACAACTGGGAAAAGCCTGCTTACAACAACAAAATGCAGCCTACCCTCGATAACCGCGACCGAGGCAACAACAGGACGAACAATTACCCGCAGTCAAGGCCATCAAACAACGCAAGACCAGCGCCTTCTGCACGGCCAGCTCCTTCACGCCCAACACCTTCGGCAAGGCCTGCAGGAGGTGCCGGTGGTGGAATTAAAAGAAATTAGACTTCGACCGTTCGATAAATTCATTGAGGTGCAATCACATGATTGCACCTTTTTTTTTCATCGAACCCAATGCTGCAGGAAATCTTCTCTGGTATACAGAGAAAGGGTACTCTTGATGATCCAAAGTTCGAAGCACCAAACGTGCATGCCAAGGCATACGCTCCAAATAGCTTTCACTATGCTTGGCCCCGTCGAAAAACCAAATTCAAATGAAAATCAATTTTAAAGGAGCCCTTACAGCGGTATTATATCTGGCAATACCCTCCCATCGCGCAGATCAGCATCGGGGCGCAAGGCGGCGCAACTTTCTCCAATCCATCTATCAAGCCGCCCACGGGATTGAGCTACGAAAGCACTTCAAAAACCAGTTTTAAGCGGGTCTCATATTCGATATACCCCTGGAGGAAAGCGGGCTAAGGATCATGCCAGAGTTGAAGTATGCCAACAATGTGCACGGCGTTTCTGCAATCTTCCCAATTCCCGTCCAGGGCAACTTGAATTATACAGGCACCTCAACATCTCTTACATTGAAGTTCCTTTGCACCTGGCGTATATCCCTGGTCTATTTTTTCAAGCGCGGCTAGAATCAATTGGCTGATTGGCTAATTCTTTGATGCTCCCTTGCCGCCGGACCTTAGGCATCCGCCAATTCGCCAATTCGTTAATACGCCAATCCGTTAATGAGCCAATGAGCTAATCCTATTGACCGAAAAGATCACGCCAGCTCAGCATGCCGCCAGTGAGATTTCGCACATTGGCAAAGCCCATGGTTTCCATCATCATAGCGGCCTGCCCACTCCTGTTTCCGCTGCGGCAGTACACGATCACTTCCTGATCTTTCAGGTGCTCCAATTCGGTGACGTCAAAATCCCTGATCTTACCCAGCGGATGGAGAACGCCGCCGATGTTAAACTCTTCATTTTCCGCAGGTTCACGTACATCCACGAGGTTCAACTTTTCTCCGGATTCGAGCCGCTGTTTCACTTCTTCAGGTGTAATGTTTGTCATATTAACATTTAGAATTAATTCTCTACAGGTACAACCGGAATACTGTCCGTTCTTTCAGGATTTATCACGCTCAGCCGGATATCCATCATCTGACCCATTCTGATCCGGTTCAGCTGTCGTTCTTCGTTGAACCGGGGCGGGTTTTGCCAGTACACATAACCGGCCGTGGTGTCTTTCAGATCTGCATCAGGCAGTACTACCCCCAGGTTGATGCCGCTGCCTTCCAGTAAGGTTAAAGCCTCAGGATAAAGCATTCCGAAAAGGTCAGGAACTGCGATCTGTTCTGAGCCAATTCCGGCGCCAAGTACCAGTGATATCATGGACCCCATGGGTATCTTCGTTCCTGGCCTCAACGATTCCCCATTCAAATTCTGGACCTTTACTGCATTTTTTGCAATATCCGGAACATAGGTGGTATCTCCCAACTTAAGTCCTTTTGCTTTCAATTCAAGTTCCGCGTTCCTGAAACTCATCCCCACCAGGTTGGGCATATCCACCAATGGGGGTGAAGCCCGGTTTATGGTCAGGTAAACTGTTCGGTTAACCTTTACCGTTGCTTCCGCATCAGGGAATTGCTTAAGCACAACAAGAGGCGGGACCGTATCCTGGTAAAGGGAATCCTGTATGATCACTTCAAATCCGTCTTTCTCGAGCAATGCTGTTGCCTCAGACAGTGATTTACCTTTCACTTCCGGCACGCGCAGGTATTCACCATGGTTGGTCCAGAAATTCAACGTTTGGATAAAAAGGAACAGGATCAGCAGCGAAAGCGCAATGCCCGCCGCCACATTTGCCCACAAGGAACGTTGCAAGATACTGCTCTTCAATTTATTCATTTTTTATGTTCCAGCGCATCTTCTATAAGCGCCGTATAGAAATCTTTCAGATTCCAACCGTTGGCCCTCACCTGTTGGGGCACAATACTCGCAGCGCTTTGTCCGGGTACGGTATTGATCTCCAGCAGATAAGGAACGCCCTTCTCTTCGTTATAGATAAAATCCATCCGCACAATACCCCTGCAATTGAAAACTGCGTACACTTTACTGGCGGTTTGCCTTACTTTTTCAGTGATGGTTGGATCGCATTCAGCTGGCGTCACTTCCCGCGATTTCCCACCATATTTTGCCTCGTAATCAAAAAACTCCTTCTCGCTCAGGATCTCTGTAAAAGGCAATGGTATGATATTCCCCTTACTCTTAAAAACACCGATGGTGAACTCCCGCCCACTGATAAATTCTTCCACGAGTATCTGTTCGTCTTCCCTAAATGCCTTTTCCAGTGCCGCCTCCAATTCATCTGCATGATTGACTTTACTCATGCCAATACTTGAGCCGCCACTGTTGGGTTTAACAAACACGGGCAGGCTGATCTGTTTCAGGATCTCATCACCGGCCAGGGGCGTATGCCTGAACAGGTGTAACGACCTTGCCACTTGTACTCCGCTGAATGCGGCTACGGCCACAGTGTACCGTTTATTCATGGTAAGCGCCGAGGTAGCCGCATCACAAGATGTGTAAGGCAGTCCCAGGAGATCGAAATAACCCTGTAATTTACCATCTTCACCGGGTGTGCCGTGTATGCCGATCAGCACAGCGTCAAAAGTTATTTTATCGCCATTGATCGTCAGGCTGAAATCACCCTTGTCTACCTCCACCTCATGGCCGTCAGCGCCCTGAAAAAACCATTTTTCAGGTGTAATGTTGATGCGGTAAACCTCGAATTTCTCAAGGTCCATATTGGCTTCGATAGTAATGGCGCTTTTATATGAAATCACTGCCTCACCGGAATAGCCTCCGGTAACAAATGCAATACGAGGTTTAGACATGTTTCAGTTTGATTCTAATTTATGCTGGCTCATTCAGCGCCGATACCCTGATTACCACTGTCAAGAACAAATTTCCATTTGCCATCCTCCTGTTTCTTCCAGATGGTTACGTAGGTTCCTCTTTCAACCACGTCATTGCTGCCCTTAAGCTCATAGATCCCATAGGTATATCCGAGCTCTCCTGATGCCGAAATGTCGCCGCCATCGGGCTCCCAGGTCAGTTGAACCGTTGAATCGTTCATGCTGGAAATGAAATCTATGGCCCGGGCACCTTTAATAGGTAGGGCATTATCTTTCATCATTACCCCATCGTCGTCAATATACTCAAGGAGCGCTTTTCGCATTCCATGCTCTTTGGAATAGTCGGAAAACTCAGAATCCACCACCTGAATTTCGGTGACATCGGGCTTGACAACGGTATCTTCTTCCCTGTTATACATCCGGCAGGAAGAAATCAGGAGCAACAGTATGAGAAGATATCGCATAAGAAGGGAATAAGATCCTTTCAGGATCAAATATGGAGCCTGTCTTTTTTTGCCATCAGCTCGTCCACCGTTTCTACATACATTTCATCAGGCACACAACAGTCTACCGGGCAAACCGCTGCACATTGGGGTTCTTCATGGAATCCCTGACATTCTGTACATTTATTGGGAACGATGTAGTAAGTGTCCGCACTCACAGGCGCATTCTTGGTGTCAGAATTGACGATGGTACCGTCTAACAGGGCAAAATTTCCCTTCACGGTGGTACCATCTGCGATGGCCCACTCCACGCCACCTTCATAAATTGCATTGTTTGGACATTCGGGCTCACAGGCACCGCAGTTTATACATTCTTCTGTGATCTTGATAGCCATACGTTTAATGGATTTTTTAGGGGATCAATTAGGATTTATTTTTGCCCGATAAAGTTAGCACAAACTAATAAAATTATACATGAATTTAAAAGATAGGATCAAGATACTTGAGTGGCTGCGCAACTACCTTCTTGATAACCCGCCCGCCTTTGGAGAGGCTAAAGAAGAGGCTTTTTACCGAAACTCCTGGTTCACACCGGAGTTCATTGATCTCTCCGTTTCAAACATCACCCGCCAGTTCCTTGATCCCAATGTTTTGGCCGAAGCTATTTCCCGTTACCAGATCCCGGACCAATCACTGCAACCCAAAACAATCGGGATCGTTATGGCCGGGAATATCCCCCTGGTTGGATTTCACGACTTCCTCCTTACCTTTCTCGCCGGCCATAAACAACTGGTTAAACTTTCATCGCGTGACCAGATAATGCTTCCCCACCTCACGGAGGCCATTACCTCATCATTCCATGAGTTCGGGGAATGGATCAGTTTCGCCGACAGCCTGAAAGGCTGTGATGCATATATCGCAACCGGCTCTAACAATACAGCCCGTTATTTCGAACAATATTTTGCCAAATACCCCCATGTTATCAGGAAGAACCGAACCGGTATCGCTATACTGGACGGCACGGAAAGCGAGGCAGAACTGGAAAGTTTGTCAGACGATATTCAACTCTATTACGGCCTTGGCTGCCGGAACATCACCCAGGTATGGGTGCCCGCAGGATACGATTTCACACAGCTCCTTAAGGCGCTTGACAAATATGACTATTTCCTGGACAACCATAAATACAAGAACAACTACGACTTTGTATTGACCGTCAACATGATGAACAAGGAAGCGTACTTCACCAATGACTCCATCGTTATCAGCCCCGGAAGTTCACCTTTCGCAGGTATATCCAACCTGAAATATGCCTATTACAAGCAACCGGATGACGTGATCTCAACCTTGAACCCGGATGAAGTCCAGGTGATCTGCGGTCATCATTATACCGCTTTCGGACAAGCGCAATGCCCCGGATTTTTTGATTATGCAGACGGCGTGGACACCCTCAGGTTTCTGACAACCCTACATTGAACTGCCATTTTTTCCGGAAAAAAGAATAGCTTAAATTCGTTCAGCCCCACATGTACGAAGAGCTTAATAATTGTTTGTTAAATGGGTCCGGAGGCAAACTAAATTGAGCCAGTTTTGTTTCATTTGTAGTGGATAGGCATGTATTTTGACTACCCAGAATAACATTAATACAGTTTCAATAATGAGAATCAAACAAATCGTATCCATCGTTCTGCTGAGTGCATCCACAACGGTTGGGACAATGTACGCGTACAATCATTTTAACGCTTCTCCGCGGACCATACAGGCAGAAACTGCCAGGGTGCCTGTGAACTATGCAGGATTGTTCGACAGCAATTCTCCTGCTGAACCAATGACTGATTTCAGTAAAGCCTCGCAGTCTTCTGTACCCGCAGTAGTGCATATCACAACAGTGATAAAAAGTACCACCTCTGGCGGATCCCAAAGAAGAAGTCCTTTTGCCGACCTGTTCGGTGAGGATTTTGATGATTTTTGGGGCGGACCGAATATGCGTTCCCAACCACAGCGTGCAAGCGGATCAGGCGTAGTTGTTTCGGATGACGGTTATATCGTCACAAACAATCACGTCATCGATGAAGCCAGCGAAATCAAGGTTACACTGAGCAACAAAAAAACATATACGGCCAAACTGATCGGCGCTGATCCAAGTAGTGATCTTGCCATGCTGAAGATTGAAGAAAAAGGATTGCCCTTTATCCTCTACGGAAATTCTGATATGGTTAAGATCGGTCAGTGGGTCCTTGCAGTGGGCTACCCGCTTAACCTCGAGACTACCGTAACCGCGGGTATCATCAGTGCAAAATCAAGGACTCTCGGCCTCAATGCACGCAGGAGCAATACACCGATTGAGTCTTTCATTCAAACGGATGCTGCAGTAAACCAGGGAAATAGCGGTGGGGCGCTGGTGAACACCAATGGAGAACTGGTAGGTATTGTATCAGCCATTGCCTCGCCAACGGGTGCATATGCCGGATATTCCTATGCCATTCCCGTTAACATCGTCAAAAAGATCATCAATGACCTCTTACAATACGGTACGGTACAAAGAGCTTATCTGGGTGTGTCTTACCTGCCGGATAATGTACCTTCTACAGAGAAAGATAAAATAGGATATAAGGAAGGCATTGGTGTTTTTGTAAGGGATGTTTCAAAAGACGGAGCAGCTGCCAATTCAGGGTTGAAAGAAGGAGACTATATCACCAAGATCAACGGTGTACGGGTAACATCCGGCAGTGAAATGGTAGAGCAGGTAGCAGGCTATAAGCCCGGTGACAAGGTCACCATTACCTATCAGCGAGAGAGTAAAGAATACAATTCGAACATCACCCTGAAGAATAAATCAGGCTCTTATGGTATTGTGAAAGCACAGGAAGCCATAGAGGCACTTGGGGGTGAATTTGAAACCCTTACGGCCGCGAAGGCAAAACAATATGGATTCAATGGCGGCGTGATCGTGAAGAAGATCAAACCTGAAGGCCTGATCGATGAGCAAACCCGCATGCGGGATGGATTCATCATCATAAAAGCAAATGACCAGGAGGTGAAAAGCATTGAAGATCTTACGAATATCCTGTCAAGAAGTACGGGTCCGGTTAAACTCGATGGCTTATACCCCGGGTACGACGGCGCGTACTCTTATATGATTGAAAAGAAGTAATTGGGAAGAAGTTTTATTGAAAACAATAGTTTGGAGGCCGGGTATCTTTCCCGGCCTTTTTTTTGTCATACTTTAACGCATTCCCACTGGTCTTCACTTTGTAAGCGCACCCAAAATTCGGCCAAGTACGCCAGGAACCTCCGGGCGCATGGCCATTTCTTCCCGCCAGGAAACATTGATTGCCACCTTCTTTAAACCTATTTCGCCCAAACGGCAAATCCCCAACCCGGAAGGAGAACTGTATAGGGATATGAGCTACTTAATGTTTGAACACTGAAAATTTCAGTATATCCCGCGAGATCCATGTCGTTATAGAGCTTCACATCAAGCGGCCATTCAGAAAAATTCAGCATCACCACCACTTCTGCTGAACCCAGTTTGCGAACAAATGCAAACACTTTGTCAGCATGATCCGTATTCAGGTACACGGTGGATCCGCCGGCTGACCCTGCGATCAAAGCCTGGTGTTCATACCTAAGCGTTAGCAAAGTTTTATAAAGTTCATGGAGCTTTGGCTCATGGGTCCATTCAATAGCATCCTTCTCAAAAAAAGCAAGGCGCTTATGATTTGGCAATTCCTGTCCGGAGTATAACAGGGGAATACCATTCCAAAGGCAGGAAAAAACGGCAAGTGGAATGGCAAGGCCGCCATACTTTTCGTATTCCGTTCCGTTCCAGCTATTCTCGTCGTGATTACTGGTAAACCAGGCCTTGAGGGAGTCTCCCGGCTGCAGTAATTGGTAACCGTGCAAAATATCCTTGAGGGTTCCTATTGGCTTGTGATGTAAAAGGTATTCGTGGGCGGCATGCATCCACTTCCAGGTATAGGCCGCATCAAAAACGCGCAGGTAATCGGGGTCGTTCCACTGATCGCATTCAGCCAGCCAAAATAACTTTTTGCCCTGGTCAAGGGATGCTCTCGCTTCCACCCAGAAATCAAGCGGAACCAGCATGGCCATGTCGCAGCGAAACCCATCAATATTGCATTCACGGACCCAGAACTCCATGCAGCGTATCATTTCGCTCCGCATTCCCGCGTGGGTATAGTCCAAATCGATCACATCATCCCAGCCGTGTTTATCATAAAACTGCCCTTCATCGTTACGGATAAAATAATCGGGATTTGAAATTGTCCAGCTATGATCAGCGCCGGTATGATTAGCCACCCAATCGATGATCAGTTTCATACCCAATTCATGGGCATACATCACCAGTTCCCTGAACTCCTGCAGTGTACCAAACTCGGGGTTTATCGTGAGATAGTCTGCGCTTGCATAATAGCTACCCATCGAACCCTTGCGCTTCCATTTACTGATCGGGGTGATGGGCATAAACCACAAGGTATGGACACCCATATCTTTTAGCCTGGGCATATGCTCCCGGAAAGCGGCAAATGTCCCGGCTTCGGTGTACTGCCTCAGATTAACCTCATAAATATTCGTGCGCAGCACCCACGGCGATTTTTCAAACAACATAGTGGCAAAATACAAAGGATTGGCGGAATAAACGGATTGACGGATTATCGGATTGGCGGATTATCGGATTGGCGGATTGGATTACATATAAACCTTGCTTGATAATCAATAGAATCCGATAATTCGTACATTCGTCATT
>JBBAJO010000049.1:0-11627 GCA_040404005.1 Chitinophagaceae bacterium | reverse complement strand
CACTGGATCTGCATGGCGCGAAGGTAAGAATTAACGGATTGGCGAATTAACGAATTGGCGGATTAGCTGACTAGAATTGCGGTACTGCTGCTGTTTTAATCCGTCAATCCGCCAATCCGCATATCCGCCAAAGTTGAAAGGATCTGCCCATTCTGAATGGTGTATGCGCATTTGAAATGCCCTTCCGGACAGGCTGCATGGCCGTGCAGGCCACAGGGTTTGCAGGGTAACGACTCCAATGTTTCCACCACGGCTCGGTTGTCCGACAAAGGCCCGTAGCCAAATGCGGGAATGGTGGAACAATAGATGGCGGTAACGGGCGCATTCATAGCAGATGCAAAATGCATCGGCGCGGAATCATTGACCAGGTTGCGAAGGGCGTCTTTCTGCAGGGCGGCCGACTGCAGCAGGGAAAGTTTACCGCATAGATTGCTGATCCGGCTGCTGGTCGAACATGTTCCCTTGATCTCCTCCCCAAGGGCGGCATCTGCTGGGGCGCCCAGTAAAAAAATATTCAGGTTGGCATCGATCTCATCGATCAGGCTCACCCATTTGTCTTGGGGAAACTGTTTGGTGAACCAAACAGATGCGGGCGCAATACAAACATAGGGCGCCACTTTATAATTTGCCACTTTCTCAAAGTCGCGGCCCGATGGATACAACGCGGGTTTCCCCGCCCGATCGTCTGTCAGGTGCGCGATCAGTGCTTGATTGCGATCCACTTCATGGAGCGGCCGGGTAACGGTGCTGATCACGTGTTTTACCTTCCGCGAAAAGAACATGGAAAATGGGTTTTTGTCGAACCCAACGGTTTCCCCTGCCCCCGAAAAAGCAGTGATGAAGCCGGTGGCGGCGAACCGTTGAATATTGATTACATGGTCGTATTTATTTGCCCGGATCTTCTTCCATATTCGAAATAAACCGGAGTACTTCCCACCTTTCTTATCCCAGACCAGCAATTCGCCAATGAGGGGATGATCTGTCAGCAGTCCTTCATTCCCCTTTCGCAGCAGAAAATCGATCCGGGCTTCGGGGTAATGGAGATGAAGTTTCTCTACCAGCGCAGTCGCCAGCACCACGTCGCCGATGAATGCAGTCTGTATAATGAGGAAGGTTGTCAAGCAGGGCAAAATTATGACTATTCAAGGTGGTGAGGATTTTCTAATATATGTTTGCAGCAAATTTTTCACCCATGAGTGTACAAGACCAGATTGCCCAGGCATGGCAGAACCGGGAACTCCTGAAAGATGGAACATTTTCAGACGCAGTAAGGAGTGTGATTGAGGAAGTGGATAAGGGACGGCTACGGGTAGCCGAGCCTGTTGGTGACGGCTGGCAGGTGAATGAGTGGGTAAAGCAGGCCATCCTGATGTATTTCGGGATCCAGCAAATGCAAACCTGGGAGCTCGCGCCATTTGAGTTCTACGATAAAATGCTTTTGAAGAAAGACTACAAATCACTTGGCGTTAGGGCAGTTCCGCATGCCGTGGCCCGCTATGGTGCATACCTGGCGAAGAACGTGGTACTGATGCCCTCCTATGTGAATATCGGCGCTTATGTGGATGAAGGAACGATGGTAGACACCTGGGCTACAGTGGGAAGTTGCGCCCAGATCGGCAAAGGCGTTCACCTCAGCGGCGGCGTTGGCATAGGCGGTGTGCTGGAACCCCTGCAGGCCAGTCCGGTGATCGTAGAAGATGGCTGCTTCATCGGCAGCAGGTGCATCGTAGTTGAAGGGGTACGAGTGGAAAAAGAAGCTGTTCTCGGCGCTAATGTGGTGCTTACTCAGTCGACCAAGATCATCGATGTCAGCGGCGCTGAACCTGTGGAATACAGGGGTCGCGTACCTGCCCGTTCCGTGGTGATCCCGGGCACATATAACAAGTCGTTCCCGGCGGGCGAGTATGGCGTAGGCTGCGCATTGATCATTGGGCAACGTAAGCCGAGCACGGATCTGAAGACCAGCCTGAACGACGCACTGCGAGACTTCAACGTTAGTGTATAATCGCTATTAAAGTTAAAAAAAAGCCTGTAAGTAGCTACAAGCGTGTTGATTACAACTTTTCTCTTACACCTGTAAAGGATCCTTCCGCCATGGTACCGAGTTTCAACAATCCTTTCATCGAGTCACCTTCTACCGTTCCGTCGTACACGATGATGTTGGCGCTGACCTCAAACTCGAGGTGGATCTTCTTCCCCCGGATGGTGCCTTTAACGGCCGCGTCACCCAACTGACCTTTGTAGGTTCCGGAAAGGGTGGAGTCTGTCAAATGCTTCAACTCGAACACAGGACTACCATTACCTGCGGTAGTCTCCACAGTCATCTTCCAACGGCCATCGACTTTAGCATGGGGATCCTGGGCAAGGGCCACAGCAGCCCCAAATATGAAAATGACCAGAAATAGTACCCTCATTTTTTTGACCTAATGTACAAATCAGATACAAAAAACCCGGAAGTTTCCTTCCGGGTCAGTAAAATATCTCGCGGATAGTGAACCAGTCATATGTTTCACCAAGCCGTCATAAAAGGGGATGTTTCTTAGACCTATCAGGCTTTTTCGTCGTACAAATACTTAGACACCAACCCGGCAAGCGCTGCGCCAACAATGGGTGCTACCCAAAACAACCAAAGCTGCCCGATCGCCCAGGATCCTGCAAACACTGCCATACCCGTGCTTCGTGCCGGGTTAACCGAGGTTTTTGTGACGGGCACACTGATCAGGTGGATCAGGGTAAGGGCGAGACCTATAGCAATGGGCGCAAATCCAGCTGGCGCTTTCGAAGAAGTGGCCCCGAGGATAATGATCAGAAAGAAGAACGTCATCACTACCTCGGTCAGTAAAGCAGCACCCAGACTGTACTTTCCGGGTGAATGATCTTCGTAGCCATTGGCCACAAAATCACCAAGAGTGAATGCTGGAGAGCCCGTTGCGATCAGGTAGATCACACCGCCGGCGGCAATGGCACCCACCAATTGCGCAATGATATACCCTGGTATGATAGATGAAGGCACCCTGCCTCCTATCCAAAGACCAATGGTCACAGCGGGGTTGAAATGTCCGCCTGAGATATGACCCACTGCATAGGCCATGGTCATTACGGAAAGACCGAATGCTAAGGACGCACCGAGGATACCGATCCCGATCTGTGGAAACGTCGCACTAATGACGGCGCTTCCACAGCCACCCATCACGAGCCAGAAAGTGCCAAAGAATTCGGCCAGGAGTTTTTTAGAAGTCATGTTCAGTTAGATTTCAGGTTACTGTTGATTGTCAGATTATAATTAAGAAGCTCGAAAATAAACACGGAAAGCTGAACGACTGTATTTGGTTTGTTCTATATTTTACCCCCGCCTCTTCCCGTTAATCATCCCTTCAGCTTGTAACATTTACGCCGGCAAAGCGTTCTTTAAGTATGAAAGCCAATGGTCTTGCACTAAATGACTTTGATCCAAAAGACGCAAAGGGATTTGAATCGGTGACCCTTCGACTTAAAAACCAGTTCGAAGTCGCCCATGTGAATACCCGGCATTTACCGGTAGATACCACCCTCTTCAATGGACCTTTTGAGCAGGCCACGGTAAACTCCAATAAAAATAATTCTCCCATAAAATCGAAATAGCCCTGTCTTTCTCCTATTAGCCCCCTCTTCATTCAACAAGTTCCCTGATTATTAGTGTTTGAATTTCAAATGACATAACCCATGCCAGGTGATGTCGGGCAGCGGCACAATAGATGTTTATCAAACCTAAAACAACCAAAATGAAAAGGATCCGGGGCTTCTTCTATTCATAGAACTTTTTCCAAGCCACCGTTTTTCCGGTACGTGCCGATGCCTTCGCCGCCTCAAGGATCTTCACTACCATCTCATTATTCGCCGGGGCCGATAAGTCGTAGGCCGACATTTTGATCTCACCCCTGATCACCTTGGCCAGATAAACAAATGGCTCAGCAATATCAGCAGAAAGGGCGTTCGCTTTCATCTCGTAGGCTTGCGTTCTCTCACTCTCCCGCACCTGCATGTTCACCGCATCTTTACAAAATACATAACCTGTCCGGCCATACAATTCCATGTCTTTCCGACTATAAGGCCAATTCCATGAAGCCTGTATGATCACCTGTGTTTTAGGATAGGCAATGATGATGGTGGCCTCATCGTCTACTTTCGGATATACATCCGGCTTGATCTGCTGTGCGACCGCCGTAACAGAAACAGGTTGCTCACCCTTCATCAGCCAGGTGGATATATTAGCGCCGTAGCATCCAAAATCGTTGAGCGCCCCTGCCCCATTTTGCACAGGATCTGTCAGCCAGGCCAGGAACTCCTTACTGCATCCAATTTCTTTCGGCCCGGGATGCCCCGTATGAAAAACGATCTTCCTGAGATCGCCCAGCTTCTGCTCTTTCACCGCCAACTGATATGCCGTTGCATTAGAACCGTACCAGGTGGTTTCATAATTGGTCAACAGGTGGATGTTGTGTTTCTTGGCCAATGCCAGCATTTTCTGCGCATGATCCCAACTCACAGCCAGTGGTTTCTCCACCATCACATGTATTCCCTTTGGCGCACAAAGCTCCACCACGCGCAAGTGATCAAAGATGGCATTGAAGGCAAGCACGGCCTCCGGTTTTGTTTTAGCCAACAGGGCCTCCAGCGAAGGATAAACCAACGACAAATCAAAGCCGTATTGCTTCGCATAACGCGCTGCCAGTTCCCGATTGGGCTCTGCGATACCCACGATCTCAATATCACCCTTCATCTTCCTGCCCATGATCATATGCGCATGGTCGTGCGACAACCCCGCAACCGCGACGCGCAATGGCTTTTGCGTGAAGCCTGCCTGCTGCCCTGCCGAATGCATGGCCACGGTCAATAATCCTGCTAACATCAACACGACTTTCCTGATCATACCATCATTTTGGTAAATATAAACACACTACCTCACACCGGGTTAGACGGCATGAAATGAAATAAAAACAATATATTGAAAAGCCAACTTCCATAAGCATCCTCAAACTGCTCACCCAATGATGATCATGCACTTTACCCGTTTTTTATTGAGCCTGCCGGCAATTATTCTGGCCTTCATCACTATGGGGTCAAAAACTTTTTCCCAGGAGCAGGTAGACCTGACCAGCATGTCTGCCTTCAAAAAAACCGGGCCCAATTGGCAGATCGCCGGCGACCTAAAGGCTGATCCTACCCAAAAACACCATTTCACCGTTTCCCCCGGAAAGGGCGTTCTGGTGAATCAACCTACCAAGGATGCGCGTGAAAACCTCTTCACGCAGCTGGAACATGGGGACCTGGATATAGAACTGGATTACATGATGGCAGCAGGCTCCAATGCCGGCATATATCTGCAGGGAAGATATGAAGTGCAAATGCTCGACAGCTGGGGCATTCTTCGCCCCAATTCGGGCGACAACGGCGGCATTTATGAACGATGGGACGATGCCCGGCCGGAAGGTAAAAAGGGTTATGAAGGATATGCGCCCAGGCAAAATGTAAGCAAGGCACCCGGACTCTGGCAACACGTTACAATTTCATTTCAGGCACCGAGGTTCGCGGCGGGAAAAAAAATCTCCAATGCCCGATTCATCCGGGTGGAATTGAATGGCGTACTCATCCATGAAAATGTAGAACTCACGGGACCCACCCGATCTTCTATGGCGGAAGATGAAGTGGCACTGGGCCCCATTATGATCCAGGGCGATCATGGTCCTGTTGCACTACGACATATCAAGATCACTCAATTCAACAAACAAAAGCCGGTACTGGATGGAATTACCGCAAGCATCTATAAAGGAAAGTTTGTCACCCTTCCCTCCCTTGCCACGATCAAACCCGTATCACAAAAAACAACCAATATCATCACTGCAAACCTGGACG
Organism: Chitinophagaceae bacterium; assembly: GCA_040404005.1. Lineage (GTDB taxonomy): Bacteria > Bacteroidota > Bacteroidia > Chitinophagales > Chitinophagaceae > Pollutibacter. The sequence goes on along the minus strand of JBBAJO010000049.1, from coordinate 5,735 downwards.
GAATACCTGCAAATGATTTTCTTGTTCGCTACGCAGGAACGATACATATCAAAGAACCTGGCGAATATCATTTCAACCTCAACACATCCGGCGGACCAGGTTTGCTAAAAATCAATAACAAAGAAGTACTGCCCACTGCTACCAAAAGCCGGAAGGGAAATGTAGTACTGCAAACCGGTGACTGGCCCTTTGAATTGGTTTATGCCAAACATGAAGACTGGAATAAACCCTCCCTGGCGCTCGAGTCATCCGGACCAGGGGTAAGAAATTTTAGCATGACAGACGAGGCCATGCCCGCAGGTAATGATACAGATCCGATTTTAGTAAATGCATCTGAAAACACCATCCTCCGCAGTTTTGTAGATCTGCCGGGAGGTAAAAGAGTGGTTCATGCCGTAAATGTAGGAAGTGAAGAGGGCCTTCACTATACGTACGACATGGATAACGGAATGCTCGTGCAAATCTGGCGCGGTGAATTTTTAGATGCCACCCCAATGTGGCACTCACGAGGGGATGGATCTTCCAGGCCCACGGGCAGTGTCTTACATTTCGGACAACCCCGAATACAGGTATATCGTGGCATCAATACCAGTGACAGTACCGGGGCTTCATTTCTGCCAAAGGGTTATCTACTGGATGATAAAAACAGACCGATCTTTATCTACTTCGTCTACGGAAAAAAGCTGACTGATGCTATCCGGGTTTTGGAAAACATGCAAGGCCTCTCTCGAGAGATCAACATCGCAAACGATGGCGAACAGATGATGTATAAAATAGCTGAGGGAAGCTCGTTTGAAGAGATTGATAACAGCACCTACCTGGTGGGCGATAAATCTTATTATTTAAAACTGGATGAGATCTCAGGTGGGAAGCCTTTCATCAGAGACTTGAACGGCACAAAAGAATTAGTGGTTCCCGTGAAGAGCAAACTCCGTTATTCCATCATTTTCTAATCCCCACTCCATTTCTATATGATCAATAATTTTAAAAACAGGTTGCGTATGGTGGCTGCCACCGCCATCTTCCTGGCATGTTTCAGTTTTTCATCTAATGCACAGGAATCAGCCAAGGAGGAAGATTATTTCCGGATCAATAAAGTCCGCTCCCCGGAAGGCACTATCCTCGAGGTAGGCGGGCTCTGCACTATGCCCAACGGTTCACTCGCGGTAACCACCCGAAGGGGCGATGTTTTCATCGTAGAGAACCCAACATCAACGAAACCCTACTTCAGGAAATTTGCATCAGGACTTCACGAAGTACTTGGTGTAGCTTATAAAAACGGCTCACTTTATGTGGCCCAGCGTGGTGAACTCACCCGGCTCTTCGATTCCAATATGGACGGCGAGGCTGACGTTTACGAAACCATCTACGCCTGGCCCATCACCGGCAACTATCATGAATACAGCTTTGGGCCCAAGCTCGCGCCCGACGGTTCTTTTTTTGTTACCCTGAACCTGGGTTTTCCTGATCCCTGGTGGCATCCCGTAAGCGCTGTTCCATGGCGTGGATGGACATTGAAGATCTGGGAAGATGGGAAGATGGAACCCTGGGCCGCCGGCATGCGTTCGCCTTGCGGAATCAGCATGATCGACGGAGAGCTGTTTTACACGGATAACCAGGGCGACTGGGTAGGATCAGGGAGCATTATGCCTATAAACAAAGGCAGCTTTATGGGTCATCCAGCCAGCCTGGTCTGGACAGGAATGCCAAACTCCCCACTGACGCTGACAAGAGAAAAAGTATTTGCCAAAATCAATCCGAGACTCGAGTTCGATGCAGATAAAAAACCCGTGAAGCCAGAGAATATCGTCTCCGAAAAAATCATTACACTGGCTGATGTGAAAAAAGATTTTCCCGAATTACAGCTTCCTGCAGTTTGGCTTCCGCACGGAGTACTTGGTATATCCAATTCAGAGATCGTCAAAATACCTGACGGACAATGGGGTCCTTTCTCTGGCCAGCTGCTCGTGGGCGATCAGGGCCAGAGTAAATTATCCCGGGTATTCATGGAGCGCGTCAATGGTGAACTTCAGGGCTGCGCCTGGGAATTCAGGTCAGGCTTTCAATCCGGCATTGTTCGCATGGCATGGGCAGCAGATGGCTCGCTCTTCATAGGAGAAACCAACCGCGGCTGGGGATCTGCGGGCGAAGCCAATGAGGGTTTGCAACGCCTGACCTGGAACAGGAAAATCCCTTTTGAAATGAGGACTGTGAAAGCCATGCCTGATGGGTTTGAAATAGAATTCACCAAACCGGTCGACAGAAAATATGCCGAAGACCTGGCCTCCTACCAGGTGGAAGGTTACACGTATAAGTATCAATCTGTTTATGGAAGTCCGCCGGTGAATAAAATGAACTGCGCGGTGAAAGGGGTGAAAGTTTCGGAAGATGGATTGACAGCCAGAATTCTTGTAACGGGCCTTCGCTCCCACTACATCCACATCATTAACCTGAAAGGGATCAGGGACAAAGAAAACTCCTATTCGCTGGTACATCCCGTGGCCTATTATACGTTGAACAGTATTCCTTCCGGTTCAAAGATGGATGCATCTCAAATGAGCACAAAGAGTTCAGCAAAACCTGCTGCAGGAAGCGCTGTTACGAGCACCGCGAATACTTATAAGGAGGTCCAGCCATTACTGGTGAAGTATACCTGCGTGGCTTGCCACAACCCGGATAAAAAACAGGTAGGTCCCGGTTTCAATGAAATTGCGAAAAGAAACTATTCCGTTGACCGGATTCTACAACTGCTGAAAAATCCTGAACCTCAAAACTGGCCTACTTATGCAACGCCAATGCCTCCAATGCCAAACGTGCCTGAGGCAGATGCGCGTAAGATCGCCAACTGGATTAATTCGCTGGCTAAAAAATAGAGGACACTATTTGGAAGCCCATTAAGGAAGGTCGTTGTCTGAAAAATCGGATTCTTACAGGCAAAGCCGAAGACCGAACCGGTACAGGCAATCGGGGATGTAATTATCCAGACCGTTTGGTGGAAGGATCCTGTCTTGTCATAAACACACTATAAACTACAATCGAAGCGTCAATCTCTTCATATACCACCGTGTAAGGGAAGCGTGCTATCTTACCCTGTCTGATAGCATCAAGGTAATAAGAATAAACTATGGGGATTGCTTTGCAAGCTGTTGTAGAACTGCTCCAGTTCATCCAAAAACTCCAGGCCCAAACCATCTCTATGCAGTTCATACCAATCATAGGCTTCTATAATCTCCAGAGTGGCCAGTGGCCGAATCTCCAGCTTATAGGGCATGCCGATTGGATTTATCCAAAGCCAATGCTTTTACCTGGTTCCAACTGTAGGACTGTCCCTGGCCTTGCAAATAATTTTCCCGTTCGTGCTGAATGATTTTTTTGCGCTGGTCACTGGTGTCGGTTTCATCGTGTTTGGCCTGAACATAATTCTTTGCCACAGTGAGCAAAGATTCCTTTTCCACTACCGTCAGTTTTGACCAGTATTGCATGAACTCATTATCCAATAAGGGAACTGCCATAATCAACGATTTGATACAAATTTAGCTTTTATACCACAACAAAGCAACACGCCGCCTGGGCGGCCATAATGGCTTATACATCATTTAAACGTCATCAACCATTAGAACCTTCCGCCTGGTCTAATTGCAGCAGGTCGAGTCAATGAACCATTCACTCAAACACCAAATACATCCCAGCCACAATGATGAGAATGGCGAGGGAAGTGAGTCCAAACAGGATCATGCTATGGAGCGAGGGGAAAAGATTTACTAAAGTCAGCGCGCAACTGGCGAAACCAAGAAAGGCGCCAATGCCCATGCAGACAAAACCAGTGAATTGTCTTTTTGCATTGCGGAGCTTTTTATAGACCCTGAGGTGAGTGGTAATGGAATCGGGATCGAAGCCCATTTCCTTAAGCATGCCCGTAATGGTTTCAGGCGCTAACTTTTGGGCAGCCCATTGTTCCAGGATGACTTTGTCGACATTGATGGGATAGGTCATAGCAATCGGTTGAGTCATATAAATTAAACCATTTTCAATTAAAAAGCAACACCCCATTTATAGCCTTCGGTTGGATTAAAGTTTTACCTATTTTCACCGGATGCACCCGCATATAAAAAAGCTCCTGCAGTGTATAGAACTGGAGGAAACCGAGCAGATCCAGCGATTCAGTCTTGACCAACAACATACCCTTCGCGCACTTAAAGCAGAAGGACTTGCCCTTCATCCCATTAAAGTAGTCCGAAAAAGCTTTGGCTATGCTGATTATCCCGAGATCAGTTTCAGGCTTCCCTTCCCTGCGGAAACCCACCTATTTAAAGACGGTGCCGCCATCGAATGTTTTACCCAGGGCGAAGAGCCGGTCAAGGGGGTGCTGATGGGTCTTGAAGGGAAATCTGGCGAGTTCAGGCTCTTTGCGCCCGACTACCCGGATTGGATCGAAGATGACAGCGTGGGGATCAAACTCGCGCCGGATACCCGCACCAGCAGCATCATGAAGAGAGTGCTGGAAGAACTGGAAAATAATAAGTCGGCCTACACCCTGTTTGAACAACTGCACGGCCCCCTTCCGGCAAGTTCATCAGCAAAATCAGTCTCCCCCAATATTGCTTTTTCAAACAAGACATTAAATAAAAGCCAGCTAGACGCCGTTGGCGCAGTGATGAATAGTGAAAACGTGACCATCATCCATGGCCCTCCGGGTACCGGCAAAACCACCACCCTGGTAGAGGCCATCTTACAACTCATAAAAAGCGGCGAAAAGATCCTCGTCTCCGCGCCAAGTAATACCGCGGTAGACAACATATCCAAAGGTCTGCTCCGGGCAGGTGTGAAACTCCTGCGGGTAGGAAATACCAGCAAGGTAGACGAAACCATTTTTGCACATACCCCTGAGGGCAGGCTCAATAATAGTAAGGAGTTGAAGGAGATCAAGCAGCTCAAAAAAAGGGCCGAGGAATTCAGGCGCATGGCCCTCAAATACAAACGCAGTTTCGGCAAAGCGGAACGCGAGCAACGCAACCTCCTTTTTAAGGAAGTGAAAAACATCCGTGCTGAGATTAAGAAGATGCAGGTGTATAATGAGGAAAAATTATTTGCTGAAGCCGATGTGATCGCGGGTACGCCAATAGGACTGTATGACGCAGGCCTGCAGCGGACAAGGTTTCAGACGCTGGTGATCGATGAAGCAGGACAATGCATTGAACCGCTTGCCTGGTGCATATTCCCCCTGGCGGAAAAGATCGTGCTGGCAGGTGATCATTGGCAGCTCCCCCCTACTGTGTTGAGTAACCAGGCCGCGCGTTTAGGACTGAACCAGTCGATACTGGAAGTCGCAATTCCATCAATCCCTGATATTCATTTACTGAATACCCAATACCGGATGAGGGCAGTAATTGCGGGCTTCAGCAGCAAATATTTTTACAACAGCTTGTTAGAGACCGCTGAGCACTTGCAAAATACGGGCGTGCACCTGACTTTCATAGATACTGCCGGTTCTGGATTTGCAGAAGAACGGGGACGGGATAATACCAGCCTACAAAACGAAGGCGAACTGACATTAGCAATTAAGTTGATGGAAACTGAATCATTGAACGATATGGAAACAGCATTCATCTCTCCCTACTCGGGTCAGGCAGCCGCGGCCAAAGAGCGTATAGGACAGGCCATCCGCATCAGCACCATCGACAGTTTCCAGGGCCAGGAAATGGAAAATGTTATCGTATCTCTGGTGCGGAGTAACG
>JBBAJO010000048.1:0-12792 GCA_040404005.1 Chitinophagaceae bacterium | reverse complement strand
TGTCAAATAAGGCAAATTTTTCTTGCCAAAATATGAGCGGCGGCCGCTCTTCCGGATATAAAATCCTCTTCTGGTACTTAAAGCTCCCCGGTTGTTAGTTGTCAATCTTGCCGTTGTAGGATCAGGAGAACCCGGGTTTATCAGCAAAATCGATTTTCGATCTGAAGAATTCATACCGCAAACTGATTGGATTGCTGAATACATAGATAATTAATTCATAATATGACATTAAAATGAAAGATACCCAAGGCATTTCCTAATCTGCTACAGCACTAAAAACTACATTTGCCCTGTCATTATGGTGAATAGAAACGACGGATATTTTTTTTACGTTGCCGGAATCAATTATCGCAAATCTGATACCGCTGTCAGGGGCCAATTTTCATTGAACGCCGAAATGATCGCCAGGGTGTTAGCAAAAGCAAAAGATAAAAGACTTTCAGAAGTTTTGGTTCTATCCACCTGTAACCGAACTGAGATCTACGGCCTCGCGCCTTTCGCCGAATTACTCATTGAACTGCTTTGCAGCGAAACACAGGGCAACATGGCGGCTTTCCTGGAAACAGCATATATCAAAAAGAACAAATCCGCGGTTGATCACCTTTACCATGTGGCTGCAGGTTTAGACTCGCAAATCCTGGGGGATTACGAAATCATTGGGCAACTCAAAACAGCGCTGAAACTATCCGCCGCCCATGAAACTTCAGGTCCTTTCCTGAATCGGCTTTTTAGTTCTGCCCTTCAGGCTTCCAAGGAGATCAAGAATTCAACAGCCCTTAGTGGCGGAACAGTTTCGGTTTCGTTTGCCGCCGTACAAATGATTCGAAACATCTACGCCGATCTCTCCAATAAGAAAATCCTGCTTCTGGGGACCGGCAAGATCGGTAGCAACACTTGTAAAAATCTGGTGGATTATACCAATTCCCAAAACGTTACCCTCATAAACCGATCCAGGGAAAAAGCAGCATCCCTGGCAGTCAAATATGGGCTGCAAACAGCGCTACTGGAGAACCTGGACAAAGAAATACAACATGCAGATATTATTGTAGTGGCCACAAATGCTTCGCACCCTATCATCACCGAAAACCAACTTTCTGATTCTACAGAAAAACTCATCATCGACCTCTCTGTACCGTTGAATGTTGCTGAAGATGTTTCAGGCTGCCCAGGGGTAAGATTGATCAGGGTGGATGAGTTGTCGAAGATGAAAGATGATACCTTGTCCAGACGAAAGGCAGAAATTCCTAAAGCAAAGGCTTTGATCGAGGTCCACATGTCGAATTTCAAAACCTGGAACGAACGCAGAAAGCATGCGCCCATGCTGAGCCACCTCAAAACCACGCTGCATCACCTTCATGAGCAGCCCCGCTTTAATCATTACAACACCTGTTCACAAGCGGCCAGGATCCGCATCAGCAAGGTATTAAGCGATACGGCAAGAGAATTAAATGAGCACAACCGCAAGGGATGCCAGTTTATTTCTGCCATAAACCAGTTCATGAATTAATGAATAAGAAACTTCGAATTGGCACCCGCGACAGTCAGCTGGCTGTTTGGCAAGCAACGCATGTGCAGCAATTGCTCGAAACCCAAGGCATAGCGTCGGAGCTGGTTTACATCAAATCAGCAGGTGACCTGAATACTGTTACACCACTCTACGAGATGGGTGTTGAAGGTATTTTCACCAAAGCCCTTGACATCGCGCTGCTTAATAACACCATAGACCTTGCCGTACATTCGATGAAAGACGTGCCCGTTGGATTGGCAAAAGGTTTAAAACAGGTTGCCGTGCTGGAAAGGGCGTCATACCTCGATATCCTTGTTTATAAAACCGAAACAACATTTATGCATGTTGACCAGCCCGCTACCATAGCCAGCAGCAGCGTTCGACGGATCGCACAGTGGCTGCATAAATATCCACGGCACCAAATGGTCACGCTGAGAGGAAATATAAATACAAGGCTGAAAAAACTGGAAGAGCACCCCTGGGATGGAGCTATTTTCGCAGCAGCAGGTCTGGAAAGAATAAACCTCCGACCTGCTAACTCCATTAACCTGGACTGGATGTTGCCTGCTCCTGCGCAAGGAGCGATTTTGCTCGTCTGCAGGGATCACGACCTGACAACCGATCATAACGCGCAAAGTTTAAATCATGCCGATACCGCTCTCTGCACCCATATTGAAAGGGAATTTCTGAAAACCCTCCACGGTGGCTGTTCAACACCGGTTAGCGCATTGGCCACGATTGATCATGGCAATTTGAAGTTTCGGGGGAATATCACGAGCCATGACGGATCAGCGCTGCAGGAAATTGAACTCACCCGTTCGCTGGAGAATACGTCCTCCATGGGATATGACGCAGCCATGGAGCTTCTTCATCTGAATGTACCCTGGATCAAAAAGGTGCTCAAAAAAAACAAATCGTGAAAAGGATTTCAATATTAAGCACCAGACCGATCACCAACTTTCTTGCAGAGCAAGCTGCAAATACTGGCGTTGATATACATCAACTGGAATTCATTCGCACTGAGCCCTTGCTGACAAGCGCAAAAGCGGCACTGCTCCGGGAAATTCCCATACAGGCAACACTGGTGTTCACCAGTACGAATGCGGTAGAAGCACTATATCAACTCACCAGGGAATACCATATTGAAATGCCCGCATGGTCACGTGCTTTTTGTATGGAAGGAAGAACAAGAACTTCGGTGTCGGCCTTGTTTCCGACACTAACGATAGCAGCAACGGCCCATTCGGCCCTGGATCTGGCAGAAGAAATACTCAGGTTCAAGATACCTAAGGTTTATTTCATTTGTGGCAATCTCCGGCGGAATGAATTGCCAGAATTACTGAAAGAAAAAAACATCGTGGTCAACGAATTGGAATTGTACAGAACATATGACACCCCGGTCAAGGTCGATCAGGATTTTGACGGCTTGGTATTTTTCAGTCCCAGTGCCGTATCCAGCTTTTTTTCTATGAATCAGATCCCTGCGATCACAACCTGCTTTGCTATTGGTGATACTACAGCCAGAACGATCAGGGAATTTACGAGTAATGCTATTTTGGTTTCCGACAAACCCCGGCAGGACAATATCATCTCGATGATCATAAAACATTACCAAAGCTGATGGGACTACTGAAGAATGACTTGCTATTGAGAGCGTTGAATGGTGAAGACACAATACGGCCGCCGGTTTGGATGATGAGGCAGGCAGGTCGATATCTTCCTGAATATATTAAACTGAGGAACAAATACGATTTCTTTACCTGTGTTCAAACACCTGAATTGGCCTGCGAGATCACGCTTCAGCCCATAGATCAAATAGGGGTGGATGCAGCGATCATATTCTCTGACATCCTGGTGATCCCACAGGCGATGGGACTGGAAGTATTGATGGAAGCAGGTAATGGACCATCCCTTCCAAAAGTGATCCGTACCCAACAAGACGTAGATGCGCTGATCACGGAAGGCGTGGAAGATTCGCTCGACTTTGTGATGAAAGCCCTTTCACTCACTAAACAAACCTTAGATGGCCGCGTACCGTTGATCGGCTTCGCCGGTGCACCCTGGACCCTGCTATGCTATATGGTGGAAGGGAAAGGAAGTAAAACATGGAATAAGGCGAAACAGTTCATATACACCGAACCAGCACTGGCCAAACAGCTGCTGCAAAAAATTACAGACATCACCGTTACTTATTTAAAAGCACAGGTAAAGGCAGGCGTAGATACGGTTCAGGTATTTGATAGCTGGGCCGGAAGCCTATCGCCCCAGGATTTTAAACAATACGCACAACCCTACCTCATTCAGATCGCAGATGCGTTGAAAGATGAGATTCCCGTGATCCTTTTCCCGAAAGGAAGCTGGTACTCGTTAGATGACCTTTCGCGCTCATCTGCCAAAGGGATCGGTATAGATTGGACACTGGACCCCGAAACAGCGAGAAGACTATCCGGCAACAGGATCACACTGCAGGGAAATTTCGATCCTGCCAAATTATTAGCCCCCATACCCAAAATCAAAACATGGGTGAAAGAAATGATCGATGGTTTCGGGACACGCCAATACATCGCCAATCTGGGTCATGGTATCACACCCAATGTTCCCGTTGATCATGCCAGGGCATTTGTAGACGCTGTAAAGGAATATACCGCATGAATGTGAAAGGGGATTGGGTACACGATATACATTACCTGCAGCACAAGATCTGTGGGACCATGTTGAATGATATGATGCCGAAAATTGGCGGTATCTTTTACGACCGAATTTTTAAAATCACGACCAGCCGGAACCGGGCAGTACTGAAGACTTGTTATTCCAAGCCTGTCTTCATCCGCGGAACTGGGCATAAAAAAAAGAAACATGTATCTGCAAAGAAGAAACAGGATACTACGTCAGTCAGCCGCCATTAGAAGTATGGTGACAGAAACAAGACTGGCTCCTGAAAACTTTATTGTTCCACTCTTTATCATCGAAGGTAAGCTAGAGCATACGGAGATCAGCTCCATGCCAAATTACTATCGCAGATCGGTGGACCTGACCGTTCAGGAAGTCAGGGAACTCTGGCAGATGGGATTAAAATCCGTACTGTTATTTGTTAAGTCAAAAGATGAATTGAAAGATAACAAAGGTACTGAGGCTTTGAATCCCGATGGTCTGATGCAACGGAGCATCCAGGCCATCAAAGACGCTGTTCCGGATATGTTGGTGATGACCGATGTTGCCCTTGATCCTTATTCATCTTATGGGCACGATGGCATTGTGGAACATGGTGAGATCGTAAATGATGCCACCGTGGAAGTACTGGCGAAGATGAGTGTAAGCCATGCCCGGGCAGGTGCAGATTTTGTAGCTCCGAGTGATATGATGGACGGACGGATCGCTGCCATCAGACAGGCATTGGAAGAAAACGGTCATACTAAAACAGGCATAATGGCTTATAGTGCAAAATATGCGTCCAGCTTCTATGGACCGTTCAGGGATGCGCTGGATTCTGCTCCGGGCTTTGGGGATAAAAAAACCTACCAGATGGACTATGCCAACAGGATTGAAGCCATTCGGGAAACCATGATGGATGTTGAAGAAGGGGCTGATATTGTTATGGTGAAGCCAGCACTTTCTTACCTCGATATCATCAGGGAAGTAAAAAATGCGGTAGACGTACCCGTTAGTTGCTACAATATCAGCGGGGAATATGCCATGATCAAAGCGGCTGCCAAAATGGGCTGGATCGATGAAGAAAAGGCCATACTGGAAACGCTGACGTCTATGAAAAGAGCCGGGGCGGATATGATTGCAACATACTTTGCGAAGCAGGCGGTCGGACTTATTAGCTAATTGGCTGATTGACTGATTGACTGATTCGTTAGATCAATCAGCAAGTAAATATTCAAAATACTTTCAACCCTAAAGAACAATTAGCTAATTAGAAAATCAGTGAATTGGCCAATATACTTATGAACATCGAAAAAAGCAAAATACTATTTGAGAGAGCCAATCGCTCAATCCCCGGCGGCGTGAACTCGCCGGTGCGGGCTTTCAGATCCGTAGGTGGTACACCCCTGTTTATGTCTGCTGCAAAGGGTGCTTATCTCTTCGACGCTGACGGAAAGAAATACATTGACTTCATCAACTCCTGGGGCCCAATGATCATGGGACATGGGTTTGAACCCGTGGTTGATGCGATCAGGGAAAAACTAAAAGACGCCATTTCTGTTGGGGCACCAACAGAATTAGAAATAGAGATGGCAGAACTGGTTAAATCAATGGTGCCTAATGTTGACCTGATCCGGATGGTCAGCAGCGGCACAGAGGCTTGCATGAGTGCTATACGACTTGCCCGCGGCTATACCGGAAGAAATAAGATCATCAAATTTGACGGCTGTTACCATGGCCATGCAGATTCATTCCTGGTAAAGGCCGGCAGCGGCGTCGCAACCCTTGGAATTGAACAGGTACCTGGCGTTACACCCGGTGTTTCGCAAGACACTTTTGTTGCTACCTATAATGACCTTACTGAAGTAGAAGCTATAGTTAATCAATATCCCGATGAGATCGCTGCGATCATAATTGAACCCGTAGCCGGCAACATGGGCTGTATATTGCCCGAACCCGGGTTCATGGAAGGTCTTAGAAAGCTATGCACCCGCCAGGGCATTGTTTTCATTTTTGACGAGGTCATGACGGGATTCCGCCTTGCTCCGGGTGGTGCACAAGAAAGATTAGGCATAGACGCGGACCTCGTCACTTATGGTAAAATCATAGGAGGTGGCATGCCTGTGGGCGCATTTGGCGGCAAGCAAGAAATCATGGAACATATCGCTCCGCTTGGCAAGGTCTATCAGGCAGGCACATTGAGCGGGAATCCTCTGGCTATGTCCGCCGGATATGCCCTACTCTCTTACCTGAAATCAAATCCCTTTGTTTATCGTGAGTTGGAAGAAAAAGGAGCATACCTGAATCTGTGCATCAGGCAAGTGATGGATGAAAAAGGAATTCCTTATGTGGTCAATCAATGTGGCAGCATGATATCACTACATTTTTCATCAGCACCGATCAATAATTTTCAGGCTGCTGCTGCTGCAAACAATAGTCTTTTCAAGAAGCTATTCCACCACATGTTGGATGAAGGAATTTATCTTCCTCCATCTCCTTTTGAATCCTGGTTTATCAGCCATGCAGTGAGTAAAAACGATATTGATCACACGATCAACGCATTGGCAAAATGGTAGCAACCGAATTTTTCAATTTGTGTGCATGACCGGGTAACCGCGGAAAACAAAACAACAGCGGGTAGCCTTTTTCTCATAAATCAGGTTTTGTTGAATAAATTTCTACTCGTTGACATTGAACGGTTTGCAACTCATAACATATTTAAGGCCATTTGTCACTTAACCAACCACTCTGCCGCCGCCCGCCATAACATTGCACTATAAAATTGACAAATGAGAGCTGAAAACAATACTTCCTACGATTACAACAAGATTGAATTCTGGGGCGCCACTGTGGTTTATATCCTATCCATTTTCTTATTGGTATCCCAGGGCGTGAGTTTCGGCTCGGACTGGTCGGATCTTGGATACGAGTTTAATGAGCGGAATTACCAGTTCTCGTTTCTCCAGAACTTCCTGGCTCCGAAAATAGCGGTATACACATCATTGTACGGAGCCTATATATTTCTGAGCCTTTACATCACACCTAATATAAAAACTAAAAATAATCTTGCTGTCAATATTGTATTGGGCATCCTTGTGTTTGCCATTTTAGGACTGGTGATGAGCATCAGCGACACCTGGCTCAAAGCATACAAAATGGCTGATTATGAAAACCTGAACTCCTTCTATAACGACATCTTCAAAAAACGAATGCTGTTTTCTTTTTGGATGATGTTTCTTTTCGCAATGTACAACGTGATCAAGTATTTCGCTATTTATCTGCTTACCAACGAGCATGCTATCAAGGAACAATACAAAGGCCTCACGCGCGAAGCCATCATCGTATTCATCTTATGGATGATTTCATTCTTCCTGATTCTGGTGGCGGGCGCTCCGCTTGAAATTGTCATTGTCTATTCACTTATTATTCCTACGGCTATTGGAATATATTGGTATTCGCTTCATAAACTGATCCCGTCGGTATTGCACTATCCGAAACGCAAATTCATGCGATACGCCTGGTCCGTATTGCAAATGCTATTGCTTTCAGCAATTCCCCTTGCCCTGATCATTTTCCCCATTGCCAGCTATGGAGGAGCCGTAGCCGCCGTATTACTTGGAAACGCTGCTTTCCAAATCTTTGTTACTGTCCCGCTGTCGTGGTTCGTGTACAAATACAAGGCAGAAAACAAAACGGAACTGGTCTACCTCAGACAGGCGCTGGGAACATCCTCTGCCAACCTGGATCTGTTAAAATCCCAGATCAATCCCCATTTTCTGTTCAACTCGCTCAATACGCTGTACGGTACTGCCTTACAGGAAAAAGCCGACCGGACCAGCGAAGGCATACAGAGGCTGGGCGATATGATGAGGTTTATGCTGGAAGAAAATGTGCAGGATAAAATTTCGCTGAACAGGGAAATCGACTATATCAAAAACTATATCAGTCTGCAAAAGCTCCGTACACAAGAGTCGCCCAACATCAATATCCAGGTGAATATAGAAGACGAAGTGAATACCCTGAATATCACGCCAATGCTTTTGATCCCGTTTATAGAAAATGCCTTTAAACACGGAATCAGTCTTCGCGAACCCTCGCACATCAAGATCTCGTTGAACATTGGTCAGGGTTCCATATTCTTCGATGTATACAACAGCATACACAATAGAAGCGAAACCGATCCTGAAAAAAATAATACCGGTATAGGTTTGAACAATGTCAAGCAAAGACTCAACATGTTCTATCCGAAAAAACATGAATTGATCATTCGTGAAAACGCAAAAGAGTTTTTCATACATTTAACGATACAGTTAACTACAGAAGAATGATCGCAATTGCAATTGATGACGAACCCGTGGCGCTGGAAGTGGTCAGATCACATGCTTCCAAGGTACCCTTCCTCGATCTGGCAGCGACCTTTACGGATGCATTTCAGGCGCTGGATTATCTTAGAAAGCAGCCTGTGGACCTGATCTTCCTGGACGTCAAGATGCCAGATATCAGTGGCATTGAGTTCTACCATAGCCTCGCCAGAAAGCCCATGGTCATCTTCACCACGGCCTATTCAGAACATGCCGTTATCAGCTTCGAGTTGGATGCCGTTGATTACCTGCTTAAGCCCTTCTCACTACCTCGCTTCATGAAGGCCTGTTCAAAGGCCCACGAAGTCGGCCAATGGCGGAACCAGGGGAAAACGCAGGATTTTATTTTTTTGAAAACAGGCTATGAACTGGTGAAGGTTTCGTTTACCGAAATCCGGTACCTGGTAGCAGAAGGAAATTACATCAACGTAGTGATGAAGGATTCAAAATTATTGACGAGGATGACGTTCTCAGATATGGAATCATTACTGCCGCCGGCCACGTTTTTCCGCATACACCGGTCTTATATTGTCAACAAAGAACATCTCAGCAAGATCGAACGTCATCAGGTCACTATTAATGGCGAATGTATCCCCGTGAGTGAGAACTACGCGCAGCAGATCCTGCAGATCAGGTGATCTTTTTTTACCAATACAACGGCAGGCCATGCTGGATCTGCCTGCCGTTGTATTGAATGGTGAAGGTTCTTATTTTTTCACAGCCGACCAACTGGAACGGTTGCCCGAATAAGCCAGCTGAACGGGTCCTTCTTTGGTGGGCGTAAAAGTAAGTTTATGGCTGGATCCATAGCCCCCGAAACTATTATTTCCGAGGTATTCCATAGGATAACCGCCATTGATACTTTCCGTATCCTTTATCCATAATAAGCCGGCCTTTTTGTAGAATGTTTCCACTTTGCCATTATCTGACCTTGTATAATCACCGCTCAACCTGTTCAGTACGGATTCATCTGCGGGGACTTTCTCGAGCATGGTAACATCAAACGAAACCATTTTTACCCCTCCGCTGCCATTTTTGATATCGAGGATCCTGCTTTTTGCTGCGGGCGATTTGGCAGAGGAATCATCAGCCAAATATTTGTCACCAGTAAAGTAGAGCTGGGTGATCAGCGCCTGATATCCGTCGGCGGAAATGAGCATATGGTAATGCGCCGGTCTGAAATGGCCATTACCCACATCATATGGAACCGGGATGATGGTCTTAAACTCGTAGTTCCCTTTATCGTCGCAAAAAGTACGCGCCCTGTAATTGAAGGCTTCAGATTCGTTATCATAAACACCTTTCTCATCGCAATGCCATAATTCTACGCAGGCATTCTTGAGTGGCGTTTTACAATCCTTGTGCTTCACTTGGCCCATAACCGTCACCAATTGTCCATTGCTTCCCTTAACCAGCATGTTTGATCTGATCGGTGCTTCCGGCCTGTAAAAAGGGCCCAGGATGTCAGTAGTAGTGGCGCAGTCGCCCTCAAACTGCAGGCCATTAAACTGTACGTAACCGTGAGCGCTAACGGCCACGGCAGAGAGCATGGTGTTCCTGATGAATTTTCTGCGTTCCATACACGATGTTTTTTCAGGGCGAACCCGCCCTTCGATTTCAAGATAACCAATATTTATGATGGTTTCGGCTGGCCATTCGATCATTTCACCTTATCCGCGCGCATTTTCATGAAATAACCGCCTACAACACTTCGTGCCTGAAAACTGGCCTGTTTGCCGTCGGTTGCTTTATGCCAGTCGCTCAGTGGCACAGGGGGGGGTCCGCTCTCCTCTACAGGCCTATCTTTCGAATAGGTTTGCCCATTAGCAAACAATGATCAGCCTCATTGTTTTGGGATATTCTACTTGCGATATTTACATCTTATAAAACAATTGTTCACCAAAAACAAAAAATCATGAAAACTACAAATAAAATTTTCGCAGCGATGGGTGTTGGAATGGCAGCAGGTGCCGTATTGGGTCTTATGTTCGCTCCCAGGAAGGGTTCAGAAACCAGGAAAATACTTT
Source organism: Chitinophagaceae bacterium (assembly GCA_040404005.1). Taxonomy (GTDB): domain Bacteria; phylum Bacteroidota; class Bacteroidia; order Chitinophagales; family Chitinophagaceae; genus Pollutibacter. The sequence continues at coordinate 2,248 of JBBAJO010000048.1, read as the reverse complement.
CCAAGAAGGGAACAAAATTAACCGGTACCATCAAAAACGAAATCCACGAAGGCCCGAAAAAACTGAACGGCCTGAAAGAAGGATTTAGAGACGGTTTGAACCATATCAACAAAACAGTAGAAAAAATGATGTAGCAACCAACGCAATAAACAGGAGTCTGGCGGCTCTTGTTTATACAAAGCAGGCGATCGATCATTTTTGAAAAATAAAGCTCGACGATCTAATGAGATCATCGGGCTTTGCAATTATTTTATCCTGGCCACCAAATAGATCATTGCCTAAAAATAATGGACGATGGCATAATAAATCGGGAAGCCAACGGTAATATTAAATGGGAAGGTAAGGCCGAGTGCCATGGGTATATAGAGTCCTGGATCCGCCTTTGGCGCGGCGATCTTCATGGCTGCAGGCACGGCAATATAAGAGGCACTGGCCGCGAGGATAGCAAATATGAAACGGTTACCAGGATCACTGGTGACCATGCTGCTGACGTAGGCTACGATCGTTCCGTTCACTGCCGGAATGATTAACGCGAATACACTGAGGAATAAACCATACTGCCTGAACGAAGCAAATCTCCGCGCGGTGACCATACCCATTTCGAGCAGGAATATCGCCAGAAATCCCTTGAAGATGTCGGTGGTGAAGGGCCTGATACCTTCAGCCTGTTTGGTATCAGCGATAAGGCCGATCAACAAACTGCCAAGGATCAATAAAACGCTTCCATTGGTAAAAGAATGATGAATAGTCGATCTCAAACTGCTTTTTTCGGCTGATTCTTTGTTGTAGAGTCGTAGCAGGATCACACCTACAATAATCGCGGGCGATTCCATAAACGCCATCACGGCCACCATATGACCTCCGAACTCAATTTTCTGCAACTCCAGGAAGCTTACGGCCGACACAAAAGTAACGGCGCTTACTGATCCGTAAGCAGCAGCAACAGCAGCGGCATCACTAATGCTGATCTTTTTCTTCAGAATGAAAAAAGCATATAAAGGGATCAATGACGCGATCGCCAAACCGAATATGATCGAATAGATGATCTCGGCAGTAAATTCATGATGAGCAAGTTCCTGACCTCCTTTGAAACCGATGGCAAATAGCAGGTAAAGCGAAATGAATTTCACAGAGCCTTTAGGGATCTCAAGATCACTCTTGACCATGGTAGCGAGGATGCCTAAAACAAAGAAAAGAAGCGTAGGGTTTGTAAGATTTGATATCAGTATTTTGAAGTCCAATCGGCTTTTAAGTTTTGGCAAATGTACTCGATCCCCTTGCGTTATAGCCAGATGATTTTAAAACCTTGCTGTATATGATCCATATTATGTTTCTTACCAGGTCACTTCAACACAGAAGATGATCAAGGTACCCAATATCCAGGCGCACAGGTAGTACTAAGTACAAATCAGTTCTAAACTTCCCCGTATTTTCGCGCAGTAACATTTGATCTTGTTTAATACCGGCCGATTATGTTTTTGAAGAGAATGAGTTGCTTCTGCATCATTATGACCCTGGCTTATACGGGATTCTCCCAATTGCCATTTGAAAAAATTGAGCTCGACAGTATACCCACATCCTGGGACGAGGGTATGCCGCTGGGGAACGGGATGCTCGGCGCGTTGATCTGGAAAAAAGCGGATAAGCTGCGCCTTTCACTAGATCGCGCAGATCTATGGGACTCAAGGCCCATGAAGGGACTGCATCGGCCGGAGTTTCGATTCGACTGGGTGAAACAACAGGTAGAAAAAAACGACTACAAAATTGTTCAGGAATATTTCGATTGGCCGTATGATAACGAGCCAGCACCTACCAAAATTCCAGGCGCTGCACTGGAGATCCCCATGAACCTTCTGGGGAAACCAATGAAAACCGAGCTGGATCTAGAAAGCGCCACCTGCACCATCAAATGGCAGGGAGGAGCATCCATGAGCAGTTTTGTAAGTTCGAAAAATGAATTCGGCATGTTCAAAATTGAGCATCTGCCAGCTGGTTTTGAACTTCAACTTATTCCTCCTGCTTACGAAGGCAAGCCGGTTAAAGGTGGAAATGTAGTTGGTGGTGACGATTTGAACCGGCTTGGATACAAGCAAGGCAAAGTTCAAAAAACACCCAATTCCATCTCCTATTATCAGGAAGGCTGGGGCGGCTTTAAATACCTCGTCACCGTTTGTTGGTCCAAAGTTGGTAAAGATGGCATTGAAGCGATCTGGAAAATTTCATCTTCCCAAAAAACAAATGGGAACAT
>JBBAJO010000047.1:0-12795 GCA_040404005.1 Chitinophagaceae bacterium | reverse complement strand
GAGTTGTTCAACGCTTTCGAGCTGATCCCCGCCATCGTAAGCCCGAACGGATAGTGACTCAAAGTCTACCCAGCTTGTTCCGGGCCTATGTTTCAAAGAACAACTTAAAGTCAATGATACTGATTAAAATCCTTTTTTGGAACCTTTTGGACCTACAGTTTTGAAGAAATTTTACCATGAAAAAGCGATTGAAATGCGTTCCTCTGATCCCGGAGTTTGACAAGTTTATACGTGCGTCGGCGTCTGGCAGGAGACGAAAGTCCGATGGAAATCGGATTTCACCCGGCACCATTGAAACGTACAGAAACTGTCGGAAGATTCTGGTAAAATTCTCAGCTAAGTACGGTGAGCCAACGGTCTACACCGGCCTGACCGTGAACAAGGGGATATTCAGGGTCAGAACCAGGTATTGGAAGCAGACCCTGTTTCAGTTCACAGATTATTTGAGGAGTTGCAAATATTGTGAAACCTATATTTGGAACAACCAGAAGATCTTACGCGCACTGATGCATCATGTGGGGCAGCAATATGGATGGCCTGATGCTGGCTTTGCCGTTTTTAGGCTGCCCCGGCTAGTGCAACCCGAGCCGCTGACTTTATCCGTTGCGCAACTGCAGGAACTGATCGTGGCGAAATTTGGTGCTTCTTTCAAAGAGAACCGGTTGGCCTTAGTCAGGGATTTGGTGATAACGGGGTGCCTGACCGCCCTTCGATACGGAGACTTGATGACCTTGCGATGGTCGAACTTGATTGAAAAGGGTGGGAACACCTGGATGGAGGTGCAAAGCCAGAAAACAGGCATCATGACCAGGCTACTATTGCCTCAGTTTCTGATTGTTATGCTTAGGAAATACCGCAAATTAAGAAAGCAAAACATATTTCCCGGGATCAGCAATGTGAACCTGAATAAACAGATCAAGAAGCTTGGACACCTGATGGGGTGGTGTGATCCCACTCAAGTCATAAAAAGCCGGAACGGGATTTTGAAAATAGAGCGAGTGGGTAAGTTCTATGAACTTTTGACCACCCATACCATGCGCAGAACAGGGATAACTATCCTTCTGCAGCTCGGCATGCCGGAGCATTTGGTCCGGCAAATCTCAGGCCATGCGCCTAATAGCAAAGAGTTCTACCGATATGTCAAAATAGCTCAAAACTGGCAGGATGATGAATCGCAGAGGGTGTACAAACTGATTGCAGAGCAAATGCCTACACCGAAGAAATAGCGTATTGAAGTGACTCCTTATACAGCGTAGAGCATGGTCACCATTACCAGATATTCCCTCACGTCCACTTCCGAAGGCTAGCCCGTGCGGGCCTACTTGCACAGATCATTGTAGACAATTATGTGGATCACCTTCCATTACACGACCAGCAGCACCGATTCATATGTGAGAGTCTTAACATACCCTATATTGCCATCACAAACTGGGTTGAATTAACTGCACCCTCATGAAACCGAGATATGAAGCTCAGAAGAAACAGGTTCTGCAAAGTCCTTATCTGCAATTCGGCGAATTTTCTCGCACCTATTACGTTTTATCTGCATGGTTTTCCGGTAGTGCGGTCTTTATTTCTTTTCCTTTAATACTCGATCAAACAACTTGTAAGCAAGCCAAAAAAGCAATATTGAAAACAGTACATCAAAGACAATGATAAAATTAGTCTCTCCTGCGCCTCCTGGTGATATAGCTTCGTGTATCAGGTAGGGAATAAAATTAAGACCGCTTGATGTGTATAAAACCATGAATAAATATAAACCTACCACAGCTATAGCTAAAACTATTACCAAGATCTTTTTGTTCATACAATTCAATTAACTGGGATAATTTGTCCGCCTACTACTTTATAATTCCCTGCTGGTAACTTAGATATTTTATTAATGAATGAGAAGATTGAGTGTGCCTGATTCTTATCTTCATTTGTACCTATCTTGGTAGCTCCCGGCATATTCTCATCTCCAGCTACCTTATCGTTGTTATGTGATAGTTGGAACGTCGCACCCATATTAGGATCGTCCACTGCCTTTTGGTCCCATGGTTGGAAAGGAGCAAAGTCTGCCTCAAAAGCAATTTTGACACCATGTATATTGCGTTTTTTTACATAGTCAAGTATAGCTTGAACATACCCTTTCGCGTAAGCCCCACCCATACTGTGAGAGATAATCTTTATTGATTCATTAATATTTCCATTCTTATCTCTTCCTAAACTTTCAATGATTTTTTTAGCGTCTCTTTTCCCAGCCCATGACCCCTCTCTTTCTCTCCAAAGGGGACTGAGATTGCCTTTTCCAATACCCCCAATACCACCAATTGCACCATCTTTGTATTTGGCATTATAGTCTCCTAATTGATTCATTACCGCCTTATCAAAAGCATAGATTTCTCTTCTCTCATAAATTGACCGTTCATAAAACTCCCCGTACTTGCCCTTCGCTTCTTTAGAACCCACTTTCACAGTTTCATATATTCGCCAATAGTCCGCCTTACCACCATCGCCGGAATGCATTCCATTTATAAAAATAACAAGTTCACCATCGGGGTCTATTGCATTTGTTGGCTGATTTAAGACATAGACATACGGAGATGTTGCAAAGTATAATTCAGCTTTATTGTCTAAGACGTGCCACCTCCCGATCTGCGCATCATACATCCTGGCACCATAATCCAGCCAATCCAACCCTGACCCGTCAGCGAACTCCCGCCGCTGTTCTTCCTTGCCGTTGTACTTGTATTTGTTTTCGGAAATATCCATCAATGCTCGCGATGAGATCCCCGCCATCGCAAGGCCGAACGGGTAGTAACTGAATCTGCATTATGGCATATCTGCCATGACTTTCAAAGAGCTTGTGTTTAATGATAATAGTACTTAATCTTAACAAGTATGAGATAATTGAATGTGCGCAGAATAACTATGTGTCATAATTCACGATGTTTGGTATGGCATATATGCTATACTCTTTTTTTATTGTTTTCGTTGAATCCTTGCCAGTATTGAGTTTAGAAAGTTGCATACGCAACCTAAAAATATTTCCCCCAATAGTTTTTCAGTATTTGTCCACAAAGAAGAAAATATTTGATTTTGAAATACGATCTCGGATAAATACGTTTATGAAAACAACGCCATGCAAATCTCCAACGCTTTACTTCTATTTGCATTAGCAATATCAGTATCTGTTACAAGTACTGCACAAGACACAATTACTAAGAGTAAGTTATCTGTGCCAAAGGAAGTCTTTCAATTTGGCGGTGTAGATGAATACGCGACAAGGATCTCTAAGAAAAGCCTTAAGATCACAAGGAAGATTTCCAAAGCAAATGACAGGATGCTTCGCAGCTATGCCAATCAGGAGGTTCGTCTAAGGAATATGCTCTTGAAAGTAGATTCGGTCAAAACCGGAGAGTTCTTGGGTGTAATAGCGGCAAGACGGAGACAAGCATCTTCTGTTTTAGGAAATCCGGCTAAAACCAACAGCAAATATTTGTCGATAATCGATTCAGCCTTGGGCATCCTGAACTTCAGTAAGAAATACGCTAATCTAACAGAGGGAAATGCAAGGTTATCAAAAATTAGTGAGGCTATCGGTAACACAGAGATTCTTCAGGAACAGTTCAACAAGTCAGATATGCTTTTAAGTCATCTGAAAGAATCATCAAGTTTGATTACTGAGAAGTTAAAGGAATTGAAATTACCTGTTGATATCAAACGAATGACTAATTCCATTTCAAAATATAATCAACATATCAATGAGTATGTCAACTTACTAAATAATCGAAAGAAAATAGAACAGAAAATATTACATGCAGCAGCCAATACAAAGCTTTTTAAAGACTTCATGAGTAGGAACAGTATTTTATCGTCGTTGTTCCGAATGCCAGATGGAGAGGCCGAGCAAGACACTAAAGTTCCGGAAGGTCTTCAAACCAGGGAGTCAGTTTCGGCAGGAATAAACGAGAAATTGGGCAGACTGGTTAAGCATGCTGCCTCCAGCGCGCAGAATGAATTTGAAGGCGGCCGGTCAAAACTGGCAGAGGAAAGATCGAAGTATTTATTTGACATGACGCGGAGCGGAAACGGTGCGGGCATAAGTAGCGAGAGCACTAGTTCTAGTAAGGTGCCCCTGAAGAAGAGGTTTACATTCGACTTGAACTTCCAAACCCATAGGGAATCGGTCATAACGACTGACCTAGGCCTGGCAGTAGGCTATAAATTGAATCAGAGAAGTACACTGGGCATTGGAGCTGCATATAAACTTGGCCTCGGAAAAAGCATTGAACACTTATCTCTATCACATCAGGGTCTATCGGTCAGAAGCTATATTGACTGGAAGGTGAAGAACGGCATATCGATTACGGGTGGTTATGAGATGAACCTGATTGATGCCATCCGAAAGATAGACCAATTGAAAGATCGAAGTGCCTGGCAACAAAGTGGCTTAGTTGGATTGACAAAAACGATCGTAAATGGGCCAGGCATACTGAAAAGTACAAAACTTCAGATTCTTTGGGACTTCTTAAGTTATCAACAGATACCCAGAGCCCAACCTCTGGTCTTCAGAATAGGATATGGTTTTTAAAGAGGTGCTGAAACGTACTTGTTACGCCCATTTGTATTACGCTAACTGTTTAACTTATACATGACATATGCAATTGCCATTCCCAATTAAGTATAGTCTTCTCCTTATTCTATTAGGATCGACAATGTTCTCGCAGGGGCAGAGTATTGACCGAAAACTGATTAATGTGGGAAATATATCTCCAGAGGCAGCATCCCTTATGAAATTTGGGAATATACCCGTGAACAGCAATACGGGCGTTCCGGGAATTGATATTCCTTTATTTCAGATTGAGGCTGCCGGACTGAAACTTCCAATCTCCCTGAGTTATCATGCAGGGGGCGTTAGGGTAGACGAGAAGGCTTCTAGCGTTGGATTAAGTTGGGCCTTGTCTGCAGGCAATATCATCACCAGGCAACTGGCAGAGTATCCTGACGAGTATCCGTCATTGGGGTATCTTTCTACACCTGTTCCAGAGGATGTCAATGCTCAAAAGGCCAACTATTTTCAGTATCTCTATCAAGTCATTGATGGTTTAATCGACGCAACTCCGGATGTATTCAGCTATTCCGTTAATGGAAAATCGGGAAAGTTCGTCTTTAAAAAGGATGGATCGTTCTTGCAGATACCAGTAACAGACAACAGGATTGAAAGATACCATTCGAACGGCAGAATGTTATTTAAGATAACGACTCCAGATGGGTACATTAATATTTTTGAACGAACGGAACTGTATTCCTTCGGATCCGTAAGCAACCAGCAGTTGACACCAGACCATATCAATACATGGCATGTCACTAAAATCATATCACCGAGTTTTAGCGATACCATATTCTTCGATTATGAAAATAGCTGTGGGGTTAATGTTATTGAAACCAATAGGTCATTTGTGAGGACTGTCGGCACACAGCCCACATCTGTCAGAGTTACTGAAACGAATTCCTGGAGTCAAACAACTCAGGCAAACATCTCTACGCCTTCTTATGTAAGCTCGATTACCTGGAAAGGCGGTAAGGTAGAGTTTACGTATAGCTGTGACAGGCAGGATGCAGTTAGCGGTGAGAAAAGGCTGCGAGAAGTGAATATATATGCGAAGCAGTCCAATACTTTCAGCAAGGTTAAGAACATTAAGTTGTTTCAGTCTTATTTCTATAGCTGGAGCGCAAGCCCCTCCACAGACGAACGAAACTATCGATTGAGACTGGACTCTGTGATTTTTTACCAACCTTCAGGCCTCGGGCAGAAAGCCAAATACAGCGTTTCTTACGATTCTACATCTATTTCGCCAAGGGAATCATATGCGCAAGACATGTTCGGCTTTGACAATGGCAAGTTAACCAATACCGACCTGCTTGCTAAGCAGATTGCAAGAAAAGGTGTTATTGGAGTCGGAGCATTTGATCCAAATTATGTAGAAATAGGATCAGCTGACAGATCTGTGAACGAACAGAAAATGAAAGCTTCGATCATTCGTTCTATAACATACCCAACTGGAGGCCGATCTGAATTTGAATTTGAGGCGCATCAATTCAATACAGGAATGGGCAAAGCAATTCCTGAATCCAAACCTTGCTATGCTTTTGGAGGTGTACAACCATCTTGCTCATCCACATTTACTGCTGGCAGCAACTGGGAGAACACGCGTTACAAGGTCTTTCTTTCAAAGTACAATTACCCCGGAGTGACGGGAATACCCACTGTTACTATAATCAACAATACCACCGGGCAGCAAGTTGCTCAGATCGCTAACATGGATCCCAATACCGATCTAGATTACAAACTACAGGCATTGGATCTAGTTCCTGGTAATACCTATACACTTTCCGTTAACATCTATACAACAACTGCTACTGAGGTAAGCGGAGGCATAACGGTCGAATGGGAAAATCGTACTACTGCACCGGACATCCAAAAAGGTGGTGGTTTGAGGGTTAAGGCCATTACAAACTATAATGGAACCGGCGATATACTATCAAAAGATGAATACAAGTACGGACAGAACGAGGATGGAAATGGGGTCCTGTTAACCCCATTTTTCTATTACTCGGACAACAAGAAGTCCACCACCTATCGATTGTTTCATAATCCAACTCGTCTTCCATTAGCTTGTGTTCCTGCATATGGTTTTCTGACTAGCATATACTACAGCGGCAGCCTCAATCCCTTATCAAGCTTTTCCGGAAGTCCAGTGTTGTACGAGTCAATTACCAAATACTCCCTTGATCGAAATTCCGCAGCTGGGAACGGGAAGAACATCTCAGAATATTTTGTTTATCAAGATAATCAGAATGTACCTGCACCGGACGTATATAACAAGGGTATTCAACTCCAGCCCAGTTCCTGGAAAAATGGGTTCTTGAAAGCAGTGACTCAATATAAAACTACGGCTGCTGGCGCATACTCGCCATTGTTAAAGCAAGAGTATGTGTATACCTCATCACGAACGGCGTCAAGTTCCGCTTTAAAAGTGACGGCAACATACACAGATCTGAAGGATGAATGTGATGCACGTCTGGCAACGTTTCCTAATGATGTGTATACCTCAGTTTACCCTATTAATACAGGGGTCTTTTTGTTAACGTCTGTAATCAATACTTCCTATGACGATGCTGGCGGGATATTAATCGAGACAAAGGAAATGCTGTATCAAAATTCAAATAATCTTTTATTGACAGCTACAAATGGTACAGGATCCAAATCTGAAAGTATAAACCAGGCATTTAAGTACCCCGGAAATTTTGCATCGCCAGGAAACGTATATCAAAAGATGGTAGATAAGAACATGATTGAGCCACTGATTGAACATAGTGTTTCAGTGGGTGGTGTGCAGCAATCATTAACCAATAGGCCCTACGTGGACCTTAATGGAGACTCAAAACTACTTCTGCCATTGTCTATAGCGGTTCAAAAAGGTGCATATTCACAGGAAATAGCAGTCAAGTTCAACAGGTGGGATGCATTTGGAAACATACTGGAACAGCAGAAAACGGATGATGTAAAAGAGGTTTATATCTGGGGATACCAATCACAATACCCAGTAGCAAAGATAATTGGTAGCGATTACGATGCCGTTGCTGCAGTGGTGACCCAGCCGCAAGTGAATGCAGCGACAAATATTTCCAACAATGATGATAATGTCAGGAACCTTTTGAACACCCTGAGAACGGATTGGCGAACTAAGAATGCAATGATCTACACCTACACCTATGCTCCAATGATTGGCATGACCAGTGAAACAGCACCCAATGGCAGAACGGTGTTCTATTTCTATGACGGGATGGGAAGACTGGATCACGTGAAAGATCACCAAGGCAACGTGGTGAAGAAGTACTGCTATAATTACGCGGGCCAAGCGGTGGATTGCAGTGCTAATGTTAGTCCTTCCTGGGATGCCACTGGGAATGTCAGGTGCGCAACAAGCGGTGGTGTAAACACAGGCGACCAGGAGCGGGAAGAGAAGGATTCAAATCCATACAGCGCCACATTCAATCAGACCAGATGGATTTCAACTGGTTACAATGCGGCCGCATGTCCCCCTCCATCACAACAATGTTCTATTACGGTCAACTATGCATATGGATTTTACTCTATCGCGAGCAATATCAACAATAACGGAACCTCCGCATCCTTTTACCTGGTTGTATCCTCTAGCAACTACATGATGCCTGGTTATAGTTATGATGTAGCAACTATTGACGGAGGCTGTCGCCCCAGTAGTGTACAGACACTGTATACCAGTTCCGGAGGCAACAACTGGATTGTTACGATAAATCCAAGCGGTCTAATGAACTGGTATCTGCAGTCTGGACCTGGCGTTAGCCCCGGAACTACAGTCGGCATAGGCACATTAACATATTACTATTAAAAATAATTAGATGAAGACATTTTATAGATATCTGCTCTATTTTCTATTTGGTTTCGTTGGTGAGATTGGATTTCCGGGCGTTTCATTTGGACAGGAAATTTCAAAATTGGTATCCAAAGCGGATACCTCGAAATTTTCGACCAAACAAAGCGAGTGGAGCCTTTTAAATTTTTACCAGTCTATCGATGCTTCCAAGTCAACTGTATCGCTGGAGATCATCTCAGTCAATAACATGAATAAAGCAGACCTGACCCAGGAACAGTATCTGGGCAGAATAAAGGGGTCGAAATTTCAGCCTAAGCGTACACAGTATATTGAATACAAGTTGTTGAATGACATATATGCCATACGAATTGAAAAGTCGGGGAAGTGTTATTTCTTCCTGAAGAAAGGAAAGCCGCTTACCGGGGAATCACCTGTTTTTCCGCTTTTCATTAGTTATCGCCTGGACTGATTACTCAAACTGACTAACACCTGTTATGAAGAAACTTGACAATCTTAAGAAGACGTTTCAAAGGCTTTCTCTTACAATACTGATACTGGGAGCACTGGTTGCCACCTCCAAAGGTCAACCCGTTGGTGCCCGTATGACGAACCCTATTGTTATCGGAAGCTATGGAACGGGGACTTTTACCTATAGTGATGCAAAGAGCAATGCAACAGGTAACGGTTATCTGAACGACATTGGCCAACCCAGTCATGATATCTTTTATAGGTTTACCATCAGTAATTCAGCCCAGGTGTCCATATCTCTTTGTGGTGCAGGCTTTGATACCTACTTGCATCTGCTTGACGTAAACGGAGGTACGCTATATGTCAACGATGACAACGGTCCACTTTGCAGCGGCGTTGCTTCTTCCATTCAGCATGTAATTCCGGCTGGCACCTACTATATTGTGACTGAGGGATACGGGTCGTCAAGTGGTACTCTGCCTTTATCTGTTTCTTTAGTTGTTCAAGCGCCATTGACGTTATCTTCAAGAAATTTTGTTCGCGAATGGACAGCTACTTCTCCGCAAACCAATCCTAACAGTCTCCTAACGGGCAGTCTGCGGGAGGTAAAGATGTCAACACAGTACTTTGATGGTTTGGGACGGCCTGAACAGAAAGTCATTAAGCAAGGTTCCTTAAACACCCCTACGGGTCAGGCTTTAGACCTGGTAAGTACCATTGATTATGATGATTATGGAAGAGATGCCCGGAAGAATTTACCTTTTGCATCAAGCACATCCGGGACTTATGGAGCTCCAGCTGACGGGGAGTACAAAACCAATGGCGTAAATGAGCAAAGAACAGCGTTCTTCGCCAGCCAATTATCTGGTCAGAATGAAAGTTACCTTTACGCTCAATCTGTATTCGAACCTTCCCCGCTCAACAGGCTAAGTGAGGAGTTCGCACCGGGCGTAAACTGGGGAGGCACAATTGTTAATGCTTTAGAGGCCGGAAGGCGATCTTTGAAATCTAAGTACTTCATCAATACGAATACTGACCAGGTTCGTGTTTGGAACATTAGTTCGGGCGCATTTGGCACATTCGCTGATTACAACGCGACAACCACTTACTTGCCCGGCCAACTGTATAAATCAATAACCCAAGATGAGCAGAATGGACAGGTAATTGAATTCAAGGATAAGAAAGGACGAGTTATTCTGAAGAAAGTTCAACTTACTGCCACACCGGATAATGGATCGGGAAGTGACCATACTGGCTGGCTTTGCACTTACTACATTTATGACGATAATGATCAGTTACGATGTGTGGTCCAACCGAAAGCAGTAGAGGCCCTGGTCCAAAGTGGATGGACTTTAACGGCTACACAATTAGATCAACTTTGTTTCAGGTACGAATATGACAGCAGGGACCGAATGATCATGAAAAAAGTTCCCGGGGCAGGAGCAGTGTATATGGTATACGACAGGCGGGATCGTATCGTAATGACTCAAGATGCTAATCTAAGGCTGCAGGATAAATGGCTGGTGACCTTGTATGATTACCTGAATAGGCCAATCCAGTCGGGACTAATGATCAATAGCTACTATGGCAGATCATTTACCCAGCACATGAGTTCCGCTATGTCTCCAACATCCCAGTTTGCCGATTATCCATTCAACGTGTCCGGACTGCCATCGGCTTCTTATTGGGAGACCCTAACGAAGACCGGATACGATGATTACACTGCATTACCTGGGGCATCTGGTCTAGCTGCAAGCATTGATCTTACCAATGTCACTACCGGATACGGATTTTACAGCAGTTACAACACGGCTCCGGATTATGCCGAAGCCATACCGGCATCGCCGTCAACGATGACCAAAGGGATGGTGACCTGGACAGAAATCAAAGTGCTTGAAACAAGCACATCCACATACTCCCTTAATTTATATGACGATAAAGGACGCATCGTACAGGTAAAGACTAAAAATCATACTGGAGGTGCCGATGTTTCTACTACGCAGTATAATTGGGCCGGACAGCCGCTGGTTTCATCTACAAGGCAGGTTAAATCGGGAGCACTAAATGAAACCCATACCCTGGTTACCAAAATCTCATTTGATGATCTTAACCGTGTGACTAAGCTGGATAAGGCCGTAGCAGCATCAACAGTAAATGGCGGAAACCTGAGCAGTTTCAAGACCATAGCCCGCTCAGAGTATGACGCACTGGGGCAGCTGCGAACAAAAAAACTGGCACCCAACAGCAGCAACACCGGCTCGCTGGAGACGCTGACATTTGATTACAACATAAGGGGTTGGATGCTGGGCATGAACCGGGACTATGCAAAAGACCTCACCAGTTCAAACTTCTTTGGTTTTGACCTCGGCTACGATAAAACCGCTAATAACTTAATTGGCAGCCAGAGCTACGCCAGAGCACAGTTCAATGGAAATATAGCCGGTACCGTTTGGAAAAGCCGGGGCGATGGCGAGAAAAGACGCTATGATTTTGACTATGATGCGGCAAATAGGTTGCTGAAGGCAGACTTTACCCAGTATACCGGAGGTTCCTTCAACCAGGCCGCAGGCATAAACTATAACATGAAAATGGGCGATGGGGTATCTCCCAGTTTGGCATATGATGCAAATGGTAACATTCTTCAAATGCAGCAATGGGGACTTAAGGGAGTATCCGGCTCCCAGGCCATTGATAACTTATCTTACGGTTATTCCCTCACCAGCAACCGCCTCATGCGCGTAACTGACGCCATGAATGATCCAAACTTTAAACTCGGTGATTTCAAGGATGGCGTTAACGGCGGCGACGACTATTCCTACGACCAGAACGGAAACCTGGTCTCTGATGAGAATAAATCAATATCAGCTATAGCATACAACTATCTTAACCTTCCGAAGACAATTACAGTAAACGGAAAAGGAACTATTTCTTATACCTATGATGCTGCCGGTAGCAAGCTGAAAAAACTCACCACGGAGAATAACGCTTCTGTGACCCATGCCGGAACGAACTATACGGGAGTAACGATCACTACTACTACCATCTACCTTGGCGCAGCAGTATTTGAGTCGAAAACTTATTCCAATACTACGTTGAATACAGCTTTGGGATACCAGGAGAAACTTCAGTTTCTCAGCCATGAGGAAGGCAGAATGAGAATTAGGACAACTGATAACAGCTGGCAGTTTGACTATTTCCTCAAAGACCATCTGGGAAATATAAGATCTGTCATATCCGAAGAAGTTCGGTCCGACGCTTACCCTGCCGCAACCATGGAGCCCGCTACGATAGGTAATGAAAGCATATTCTATGGTAACTTACCAAATACACAGTTCACAAAACCATCCTGGTTCAGCGATCCCGTTTATGCATCCAATACCAGGGTTGCGCGGATTAGAAACACCTCTACCGCCGAGAAAATAGGGCCAAATGTTGTGTTGAAGGTTATGGCCGGAGATGCCTACAATATAAGGGTGGCCAGTGGCTGGAAAAGCACAAGTTCCGCGATAAATAGCTCCCCAAATGTACTTTCTGAAGTACTCAGGATAATGACTACCGGAGTAGCCGGCCTAAGCGGCGGCAAAACAGACGCATTCAGCCTGCAGAGCCCATCTAGCGGCCTTCCGGGCGGCATCAGCAGCTTCCTGACCTCCCAAACCACAACGGGAGCCAGGCCAAAAGCCTATATCAACTGGATCTTATTGGATGAACAGTTCAAATACTATTCCGGTGGTTTTGAGCAGGTTAGCGCCAGTGGTACCACTACCATACATACCAGGAGTAACTTAACGATAACCAAGAACGGATATTTGTATATTTATACAAGCAACGAGGCGAGTAATATCGACGTGTTCTTTGACAACCTTCAGGTAACCCATATCCGCGGACCTCTCCTTGAAGAGACGCATTACTATCCGTTCGG
>JBBAJO010000046.1:0-13806 GCA_040404005.1 Chitinophagaceae bacterium | reverse complement strand
ACATCGAGCTCAAGAGCCTTGACGTTCTTCTGAACCGTGGCTGAATCACACAGGCCAACAATGGTGCTGGTGATGTCTGGGTGTTGGACCGCATACCATATCGCCAGATCGCTGAGCGACACACCATATTTTTTACAGATCGCCAACAGCGCCGGCTGTAGGGCCTTTACTTCTGCGGGAGCATTGTGCCAGCTGGGAATAGATGCATCCGAAAGAATTCTTTGCACCAGTGGCGCGGCATTCATCAAACCAAACCCTTTTTCTTTCGACAGCGGAACAAGTTCATCGTTGATGCCATCGGCCAATAGATTGTAATGCGCCCAGGACAATACCGTATCTACATCAACCGTCCGCGCGATCTCGGCCAGGTAATTGACCGGCAGGCCCGTGATGCCGATGAACCGCGCTTTGCCGGATTCCTTGATTTTTTGGATGGCAGGTACCGCTTCGTTCAATACCTGTTCCTTGCTGCCAAATTCAATGTCGTGCAACTGCATCAGGTCCACATAATCCGTCTGCAATCTTTTCAGCGAGGCATCTGCGCTGGCGATGATGCTGCTGTACGAAAAATCAAAATCCCTGAGGCCATTACGCCCGCACTTTGTAGCGAGGATGACCTGGTGTCGCTTCCCGGCCAAAGCCTCGCCGAGCTTGGTTTCCGCCACGGTGATTCCGTAGAAGGGGGCAACGTCGAAAAAGTTGATGCCCAGGTCGATGGCAGCGTGCACGGAACGCTCACCTTCGGCTTCATCGCAGTCTTCAAATACATTCCCCAGGGGAGAGGCGCCAAAGCCCAGAACAGATAAGCTCAAATTGGTTTTGCCCAGTTTTCGGTACTCCATGGAAGTTTAAAATGAAGTTTAATGCAAAATGCTTTAAGATAAGCAATATACAGTTTTGATGGTTTACGGTAATTACATGGCAGCAATCGGCAGTGAAATCGAAAAAAACCTTATAAAGGGCAAATTTACCTATTCAAATAGGTAAAATTGCCCAAAAAGTTGTATATTGGTGGTAGAATCGATCGTCATGACAAAAGCAGAACATCTGGAAGCCGAAATTCTGGAAGCAGTACCCAGTCAGATCAATGACAGTGAAGTATTGTACTTACTGCATAGTAGGGACATTAACTGGAAGTACTTACATGCATTTAAAAAGCTGGCTTCGTTCAATGACAACATTATTTCGGATTGGCTGAATGTTAGTGTTAAGACCTATAGAGAATATCGGAAGCCTAAAAGTATTTTTAAAGAGAACGTAAAGGAACAGATACTCTTATTGCTTGCGTTATTCAAACATGGTAGTGAGGTATTCGGTTCTCCCAAGGAATTTTCTAATTGGCTGAGTACTTCTAATTTTCATTTTGATCATGAGAAGCCGGAAACTTTTTTGAATACCGTGACGGGAATCAGGTTCGTTGACGATCGATTGACTGCCATGGAGTATGGCGACAATGTTTGATGGATGGAAGTGTTCAGGATATCGAAGGAGGCTTATTCAAAGGAATTATCTTCATCGGGAACAGCCAACAGATGGAATCTTAGGGGACAACATGTCATCTATACCGGATCTTCCAGATCTCTTGCATCCCTGGAATTGATCGTGCATAAAGGTGCCGTGTTTCCTACAGAAAAGTACAAGGTGATGATTATCTCCATAGCTGATGACGATTACCTGATTAAGCAGTTGCAGATTAAAGACCTCCCTGCAAACTGGCGGACATTTTCCGCATATCCCATCTTGCAAAGAATCGGTTCACAATGGATCACGAATCAGGAAAGCCTTGTGCTGAAGGTTCCTTCTGCTGTTATACCCTTTGAATACAATTACATGATCAATACAGAGCACCCGTTGTTCAGCAGTAAAGTACATTTAGTGCGGACGGAAGAATATTTTTGGGATTCGAGGCTTCTTGATGCGTAAGGTAGATGGCCGATCGATCTTGCAAGGGCTCTCCTTCTTTCTAATATAAATGGCAGAGTAACTACCTTCGCCCATTCATCACCCATGCATATTGCCAACATAACCTTGCCCGATTTTCCGCTGCTTTTGGCGCCCATGGAGGATGTAAGTGATCCGCCATTCCGCATGCTCTGCAAGGAGCGCGGGGCAGACCTGCTGTATACGGAGTTTATTTCGAGTCATGGCCTCGTGCACAACAGCGGCAAGTGCAAGAAGAAGCTGGACATTCTGCCCGAAGAAAGGCCCACGGGCATTCAATTGTACGGCGGAAATGAAGAGACGATGGCCATGGCCACGGCTATTGTTGACAGTGTTCGTCCTGATTTTGTTGACATCAACTTTGGCTGCCCGGTGAAAGGAATAGTTAGCAAGGGTGCAGGAGCTGGCGTATTGAAAGATCTGAAACTCATGGTGCGCCTGACCG
Organism: Chitinophagaceae bacterium; assembly: GCA_040404005.1. Classification (GTDB taxonomy): domain Bacteria; phylum Bacteroidota; class Bacteroidia; order Chitinophagales; family Chitinophagaceae; genus Pollutibacter. The sequence continues at coordinate 11,420 of JBBAJO010000046.1, read as the reverse complement.
AGGCTTGCGTGAAAGCAACGAGCCTCCCGGTAACCGTAAAGACAAGGCTGGGCTGGGATGAGGAAACCATCAATATAGAAGAAGTGGCGGAGCGTTTGCAGGATGCAGGTGTCCAGGCACTCACCATTCATGGTCGTACCCGCTCGCAGTTGTACAAGGGCGAGGCGGATTGGAGTTTGATTGGTAAAGTGAAGAACAACCCCCGCATGACCATTCCGATCTTTGGTAATGGTGATATCGACAGTCCACAGAAAGCATTAGAGTATAAGAATAGATATGGAGTGGATGGCATCATGATCGGCAGGGCCGCCATCGTAAACCCCTGGATCTTTGGGGAGATCAAACACTATCTTTCAACTGGTGAAGAAAAGGCGCCGCCTACAGTTGGTGAGCGATTGGATGCTTGTCGGCAGCATCTGCGCAAGGCCGCAGCATGGGAGGGTGAGTGGAAGGCCATCATGGAAATGCGGGGCCGGTATAATGGTTATCTCAAGGGTCTGCCGCAACTCAGGGAGATCTTCTTTAAGGAACTGGTCACCGAGAACAATTTGGATGCGCTGTTGGGGATCTACGATCGCATCGAATCGCATTATGCAGGCTTTCAACCGGAACGCATATCGGTTAGCCTGATCAATTATCACCAGCATCTTGAGCGGGGAGTGTGCGCGCGGGATTAGTATTTGTTGCCAACTCAATAATGTTCCGTAAGAGAAGCCTATGTTGTATCCAACATCAATTTCTTAAATTTGGGTATGAAAGCGGTATTAATAAATCCGAAGGACAACAATGAGCTGAAATTCGTCACCTATCTTTTGAAAAAATTGGGAATAAAGGCAACCGAGATCACCCAGGAGGAGATGGAGGATTTAGCTATGTCGAGCTTACTGAAAAAGACAGACAAAAGCAAGAAGGCAACTAAAGCTGAGATCATGAAAAAGCTGCAAACATTATCTGGATCGCTAATAATTTTGTAAATTGGATTATGAAAGGTACAGCGGTCAAAAGAATCAATAAGGTAGTTCGTGAAGGTTCTCACAGGCGAGCTGCTAAGGAACTGCTCACCGAGTTTTCTGTGGTGGAAGATAGTCCAAAGGTAATGTCTGTTTTAAAGGCTATCGGGGCGCGTACGGGTAGAAAGGCGGTAGCTGCTGCAAAAGCGGCAGGTGTTACAACTGCTTATATGAAGAACAATAAGATTGTTAAGGAGGATGCGCAAGGGAATACTACCGCGATCAACCCTGTTTTCAAAAGATCTTCATATTACCTGACCATCAAACCGGGTACAAAGTTTAATGCCGCCAAGAAATAAACGCCTCCGGATAATGGCCGGTCCAAACGGCAGCGGAAAAAGCTCGATCCTTAAAGAGATCAGTAATCATTATCGGACGGGCCCATTCATCAATGCGGACGAGATCGAACAAGCTTTAATGCTTGAGGGACTCATTGATTTACTGACAAGATATGAGCTTTCGACAGATGCGGTTGCCTTCAGGAGTTTCATGAAGGGAAATGGTCAGAGTTGGGTGGCTAAGGCTGAGGAAGAAGGAAACAAGGTTAGTTTGAGTTTCTCCAAAGGGGTACTTAAAGTGGGTAGAAACCCATCACCTTATGACGCTGCTCTTGCAGCAGACTTCATTCGCCATGAGTTGCTTGGGCAAGGATACACATTTACATTTGAAACTGTACTAAGCCATATTTCGAAAGTGGATTTTTTGAAGGATGCTAAAGAATCGGGTTATAAGAACTACCTGTATTTTATTTGTACCACGGATCCCGGAATTAATATTCAGCGAATTGCACAACGGGTTAAACTTGGCGGCCATGATGTGCCTCGGGAAAAAGTGATCAAACGATATAAAGAATCTCTTGAAATTCTTTCCGAAATAATTCCTCTCTGTCACCGGGTTTTTCTATTTGACAATTCCTCTGATATTCGAACAGTATCGCCAGTAGCAGAAATCGATAAAGGCAATCTTATTATAAGAAATCCTGAGATACCCTGGTGGGTTGACAATTATGTGATAAAAGGATTATACACCTGAATCACCTGAAACCCTACCATGTCTCTACCTCTACTCCCCAACTTTTTTATATGAAACAACTCACCATCTTACTCCTTTTCATCTCTGTCAATCTGCAGGCCCAGTATTTCTCGAAGAATGAACCCTTTGCGCATACTTTTTCAGTGGTAGGCCGTGATCCAAAAACGGGCGATATGGCCGTGGCGGTGCAAAGCCATTGGTTCAGCGTGGGCACTTCGGTGTCGTGGGGAGAAGCCGGTGTAGGCGTGGTGGCAACGCAATCGTTCGTCAACAAATCGTTCGGACTGCGCGGACTGGCTCTTCTGAAGGAAGGCAAATCGCCGCAGGAAGCATTAGATGCCCTACTGCAAAATGATCCTGGAAAAGTGGTACGACAAGTAGCTATTCTGGATACGAAAGGAAGGGTGGCATCCCATACGGGCAAGAACTGTATCGATGATGCCGGACATCTCAACGGCGAGAATTTTTCGGTGCAGGCGAACATGATGCTCAACAAGAATATCGTTCCGGCGATGGAGAAAGCCTGGAAGGCAAATAGCCAGCTCGACTTGGCGGAGCGTATGGTGGAAGTACTGAAAGCGGCACAAGTGGCTGGCGGTGATATCCGCGGTAAACAATCTGCTGCGCTGCTGGTGGTGAAGGCAAAAGCTACGGACGAACCCTGGAACGATAGGGCCATTGATATCCGCGTGGATGATCACGAGCAGCCCATTTCGGAGTTGGAGCGGATCTTGAAAACTTATCGGGCGTATGAACATATGAATCGGGGAGACCTTGAAATTGAATGGGGAAATATGGAAAAGGCCATGACGGAGTATCGCGCGGCGATGACCATGTTTCCCGATAACCTTGAAATGAAATACTGGACCGCCATTACCTTAGCTTCAAATAAAAAGATAAAAGAGGCTTCCGACATGCTGCAAAAGATCTACCAAAAAGATTCGAATTGGCGAGAACTGACCAGACGCTTGCCTAAGGTTGGTTTGTTGACCGTTTCTCCTGAGGAGTTGCGGGAACTTACGCGGTGATTATTAGCTCGGATATAGGGCTTTCATGCTGATTTTGTAGACATATTTCTTTCGCGGGAACTCATATGTTCAATGCCAAATTTTCAGAATTTGGGTTACGGTTTTTCACATACATAGGTCTAGTTAATCTGCCCACTTCAGCCCATTTCATCAGTCTATCCCCGCCAGCACATCCAGCATCGCGGGTCTGTGGCCGTACGTTCTCTTGAAATCCGCTGCAAGTTCCAGGGCAAGTTCCTCCCTACCGGTTTTCATCAGTCGGACCAGGTGATGAAATATGGCTTCGTATTTTTTTCTTGTGTCCGCAAGTCGGGCCTCCTCGGTCAGTACGATTTTTATGTATTTGTTCCACGCATCTGGAAAACGTTCTGCGAGGTGCTGATCAAATTGCTCGATGCGCCACACGATTGGTTCTTTAATCACGCTGAGGAGCAATTCATTCCACATTGACTCCTCTACGTAGATCTGCCTCGTTTTGCCATAATAATCATTAGGGAACTTTTCAGATTGCTCTGCCAGCAGTTTGCTTACAAAAGCGGGCCATTTCGAAGGCAAGCACCATTTCTTCATCATATTGTAACACGCCGCGTCAAAAACATGTTCTTTCATAAAAATGGACCTGGACAGTGATAAAGCCTCATTACCTTTTTCCCACTGGTCATACACGTTCAACTTTATTTTTTCCCACTGTCTTGCACGGCCCGGATATTTGGCAAGATCATGACTGTATCCCTCATCGAGCAAACGTATAGCTTCTTTATAGTCTGATTTTTCGAGTGCTATTTGAACGGACATCCTACGCAGGTATCCAATGTGTATGTTGGATTTTCGATACTCATCTGCAGCTTTCTCCTGGCCGCTTTTCATTAAAATCCTGAGAATGATCACCGCTATCCGCTCTGAAGAGAATTCAGAATATCCCTCCGTTTCAATCAAACGGATCAGCGCATTTGCTTTCTCGGGTTCCTTTTCAAAGCATGCCACGATATTGATCATATCTACATGCCAGTCCCAGTCTTCATAAGTCTTCTTTTTGTATGCGGATAGCGCATACTCTTTCATGATGTCTACCACCTCTTGCTCGGGATTAGCTTCAATAATTCGGTAGAGCAAATCAATGGCCAGATTTATATTACCACCAATATCAGCATTGCTATCGTCAACGTACTGAATCGCCTTGGTTAGCTCTTCCAATGACCCGAAGCAGATCATAGCTGTTGTCTTCAGGTTGCCCTGTGCGAAATGTTTTTCTGCATCATAGAGAAAAGCCCTCGCGGCATCGCCGGCCTTTTTACTGTTTCTCCAATTATAGGCTCCCCTACCAATGGCCGCCTTCAATAAAGCACGCATATCTGCTGCATAATCGCGAATAGAACGCTTCTCATCCAAATGTGCAAACGCCTGGCGGAAGAGTATGGCAAAACTTTTGTTGGTGGCTGACAAGCTTTTTATGAACTGTACAAGGTCCTCTTTGCTGGCCTGCTCGCACATATCTTCAATAGCACCTTGTTTATCCTTTCGGGATCTTGCTTTTTTCATCCCTTTTGTAGAAGTAGTTTTTGATGCTGCCGTTGGTTTATCACCCCTTCGTTTGCGCATAGGTGGTATATCCAACACGTCCTGCTGCAGATAAAAAACCAGTGCTGCCATATGCTTGCAAAGTATCCCGTCCGTGTATGGACAGTTGCATCGGGCTGCTGAGATGGCGCCTTTCTGTACTTCTAAACTCACTACATAAGACGACGTGCCTTCTATAACACCTGTGTATATGCCTGGGCTGGTCTCTTTCACTTCCACTACTTTACCTTTTCGAAAATAGTCAAGTCCTCTTTTCAAGATGGATTCCGGGAAATGTTGTTCAAACTGATCTAATGGGATTTTCATTTATGCAGTTTTATTATCAATTACGCTGTGGGTTATTCCATCAGCCTTCGTTGATGGAATAATTGGTGCGGCCAAATGTACGATGCAGTTTGACGACGTACATATGTTGAAACATTTTATAATTTGTAAATAGGTTACAAAGTGCTTTTTAAAATTATTGTACGGTAATTTCCTGCGGCCTGGGTCTACTCTTTATACGAGGGATCCCTAAACACAACTTTCCCATCCACCATCGTTAACAGCACCTGGGTTTTATGGATGTCCATCGAAGGAATGGAAAAAAGATCTTGTGAATGAACCACCAGGTCCGCAAAATATCCAGGGGCCAGTTTCCCTTTTTGTTTTTCGTCGAACGACGCAAAGGCGCTGTTCACCGTATAGGCTTTCATGGCATCTTCCATCCTGATTCGCTGTTCGGGCACCCATCCGTTAGGTGGCTCGCCATCTATGGTTCTTCGATTCACCGCGCTGTGCAGACCGCGCATGGGATCGAGGGAAATGCATGCGGGCCAATCTGCTCCATAAACCAGTGTGGCACCGCTTTTCAACAGGGATTGCCAGGCAAAGGAGCGGGGTAGTCTTTCTTCCCCAACGGCCCTGCCCCAGACATCAACGGTTCCTGGATCTGCATGTATCGGCTGCATGGATGGCAGCACGCCGAGTGTTGCAAAACGGGGGATGTCGTCGGCCTGAACCTGTTCAATATGTTCGATGCGGGGACGCCGATCACGCGGGCCGTTTAGTTTTGCAGCCTGCTCATAGGCATTGAGTGATTCCCTGACGCCCAGGTCACCTATTGCATGTGTATACAATTGGAAGCCTGCTTTATCTAACTGAACAACCAGTTCCCTGTATCGGTCGAGCGGAATGTTCCAGCGTTTCGCCTGCATCCTGTCGTTCACCGGTATGTCGCTGTAAGGATCCACCATCACTGCGGTATGTGATTCGATGACGCCATCGACCATGAATTTGATGGCATGTGCTTTCAGCCATGCTGAATTCGCCGTGTCGTTTTTGATCTTGATGAAATCAGCGATCTCCTGGTCAGTGGTTTTTGCGCCTACGCTGAATCCCATGGAGAAACGCATGGTGAGTTCGTTATTGTCGAACAGTTTTTTATACAAACTAAATTCCTCCAGGTCGCCATTGGCATTTTGCATACTGGTGATGCCCAGTGATGCGGCGTACTTCATTCCGTTGCGCAAGGCATCTAATTGCTCTTGTTCCGTGGGCTTGGGAACAAATGTTGATACTAACGACTGCGCACCTTCGAGGAAGGCCCCGGTGGGTTCACCGCTGGCGTCTTTTACCATTTCTCCGAACCCCGAATATTTGGTGTCTCGTGTAATGCCTGCCAGTTCAAGAGCTTTGGAATTAGCCAGACCGCTATGTCCGTCGTACGCCCTCAGGAAAACGGGACGGTCAGGTATCAGGCTGTCGACATATTTTTTATTGGGCATACCCCCTTCAAAAAAGCCATATTGCCAGCCCCTTCCTGTGATCCATGTTTTATCCGGATTTTTCTGGGCATAGGCGAGGAGTACTTGCTTCATTTCGGCCAGGCTGGTGGTAGACAGTAGATCCGCTGACGAAAGGATCATGGAGCCGGAGAGAAAATGGATATGAGCATCGTTGAAACCCGGCGTCACCAACTTTTTTTTCAGGTCGATCACGTGTGTGCTATCGCCCATGAGTTTTTTGATGTCATCGTCGCTCCCTATGGCTATGATCTTGTTGCCATCTATGGCGATCGCTTCTACATAACTCGAGTCTGATTCACCGGTCCAGATCTTACCGTTGAGTAACACGGTATCGGCGGATGTTGTGGATGGCTTGTTGCAGGCCATGGCGAAGATGACGATGGCGGTGGCGATCAGTATGTTGGATAGTTTCATTTCCGGAAGTATGTTGTGGATTTGAAAATAAGGAAATATTGAGAGGCGGCAATCTCGGGAACAATACTACAGCGAAAAAGGCCGACAATTCACTGTACGAAGGAGAAGATGGCCTCATTCATAGTGAAACCTGCACTGAAGAATATAACATGTTTGATTTACTCCTTTTTTGCTTTCGACTTTGTAAGCAAGTCTGTGTTCACCTGTGATTCTTCTCGACCAATACCCTATCATATCATATTTAAGAGGCTCCGGCTTTCCACTGCCCTGGAAAGGAGTTTTTTTGATTTCGGTTAAAAGGTCTTTTATCTTTTCAAGAACGTCACTGTCTGTCTTTATCTAATACTCAACATCTTCCCAACCATTTTCCGTAAACTCAAAGTTCATAAACTATACATCAAATTTTCGGGTATTCCCTTTATCCATTTGTTCGATGGATTCACGTAATCTGAGATCGTAATGATCTTGGGATCTGTAACTATACCTAGATCCGAGTTCGGAGTAATCTGAATATCTATATCTTCAGACAAGCGATGAATGATCCCGTAGCCTTTAGATAAAGAAGTGCCACCTTTTATAGCAAAGTTGAAGTTTTGCTTTTTCCCATCTAGAACATGCATGAGCCAGTAGTTTTTCTCTATCAGTTCTGCCAAAATTCCCGTTTCTTTTTCCAGTATACCCAACAGGTCAGGGAACTCCTTTAGCTCATGAAGGTAGTAAGGCTTCTTGCGCGGCTTCTGTTAACGTAGATTCCAATAATGCTTTTGTCCTGACTTTCCCATCGCGTTTTACAGCAGCATATAATTTTTGGGGATCCATTGATTTTGCCATTGCCAATTTCATTACTTCTTCCCAATCCTGTAAAGCCTTCCCCCATCCGTAATGGCATATAAAGCGCCATCTGGGCCTTCCGTGATGTCACGGAAGCGTTGACTTTCGTCTACCAGGAGTCTTTCCTCGCCGGTCACTTTATTGTTTTCAATGACGAGCCGGCAAACATGCATACCACTAAGGGAACTCACAAACAGGTTGTTCTTCCACTCTGCGATTTGTTTGCCGGTATAAAAAGTAATTCCGCTGGGCGATATACTGGGGTCCCAATAATACACGGGCTGCTCGAGACTTGCTTTTTGTTGAATGGCGTCGCCTATTTTTGCGCCACCGTATTCGATTCCATAAGTGATCGTGGGCCAGCCATAGTTTTTTCCGGCTTCCACCCGGTTGACTTCATCTCCACCTCTTGGACCGAATTCAGTTTCCCACAGATCTCCGGTTTGGGGATGAAGCGTTAAGCCCTGCACATTCCGATGGCCATAGGAGTACACTTCAGGTCTGGCATTTGCCGTTCCTGCAAAGGGGTTACCAGCTGCGGGTTTACCATCCTTTGTTATTCTAATGACCTTGCCTAAGCCGGAGTTCAGGTCCTGCGCTTGTGGGCGTGTTACCTTATCGGAACGTTCACCGGTACTTAAAAATAAGTTGCCGTCTTTTGCAATGAGCACCCTGCCTCCGAAGTGAAGACTGCCTTTGTAAGCAGGCATCGCCTGGTAAATCACGGTCACATTCTCCAGGCTTTTTTCATCCGCTGAAAGCTTCCCTTTAGCCACTGAAGTCAGGCTTTCTCCATCAATGGATTGTGCGAAAGCCCAATAGATCATTTTATTCGATGAAAACGCCGGATCGAGGCAGATTCCGAGTAAGCCTCCTTGTCCTGACGCAAACACCTCTGGAACTCCGTTAATGGGTTCGCCCACCGTTCCCGAGGCTGCCACTATACGCATCTTTCCTTCAAGTTCCGTGATAATAAATCTGCCATCTGGCATAGCTGCAATACCCCAGGGACGTTTTAATGAAGAGGTCAACACCTTGACTTCATACGGTGTTTTGGTGATCACAGCGCCAATGCGGGTTTGACCTGCGAAAGCTGATTTATAATCCGAGTTAGGTTTTTTTGTTTCTACCGATGTTGTTTGTTGTGCATTTGAGCAGAAACTTCCAGCCGTGAGGATGAATGCAGCTATAATACTGACGATCGCTTTGTTCATGAAATTAATTCTATTTGAAGGTACTAAAAACAGCGGGCTTTAAGTTTGTTTTTGTTTGTTTGAACAGGGTATTGGTATCTACTTTTGATGATATCAAAATACCGGCCAGTAAAGATAATGACAGGAGGCCATCGACCGTGAAAACAAGGAGTTGAATAGCCCAGCCCTTTTGAATATATTTAGTAAGTATGCGTAGAATAATGCTCATCTTCCTGTTTCTGCCCGTTTACCTGTTCGGCCAGAACAGACCCAATATCATTTTCATCCTCACGGACGACCATCGTTGGGATGCACTGGGTGTGGCGGGCAATACGATCATTCAAACGCCTGAGATGGACAAGCTTGCACGGGAAGGGGTCTATTTCGAAAAGGCTTTTGTCACCACCCCCATCTGCGCAGCAAGCAGGGCCAGCTTTCTCACCGGCCTATATGAGCGCACCCATCGCTATACCTTTGGCCAGGGGGCGATACGCCAGGTTTTTATGGATCATTCCTACCCGGTGGAATTGAGAAAGGCCGGGTATTATACGGGGTTTTTCGGAAAATTTGGGGTGAACTATCCGGAATTCAAAGGGCTTTTTGATGAGGGCGAAAGCTATGACCGGAACGACAAGTTCAAAGATGCCCGGGGCTATTACAGAACGGTGGGAAAGGATAGTGTTCACCTGACCCGCTATACGGGCCGGAAGGCGATCGACTTTATCCAACATGCGCCGAAGAACAAACCCTTCATGCTATCCCTCAGTTTCAGCGCTCCACATGGTCATGATCCGTCTGAACAACAGTATTTCTGGTCGCCCCAGTTTGATACGATGTACCGCGGGATCACCATACCTGATCCGCCTTTGAAGGAAGATGCGTACTTCCAGGCCCTGCCCAGCTATGTCAGAAACGGGGAGAACCGCAGACGTTGGTATTGGCGCTTCGATACGCCCGAAAAATACCAGCAAAGCGTAAAAGGCTATTACCGCATGATCTCGGAAATCGATGCGGAGATCGGCAAGATCCGAAAGGCGCTTGGAGAGGCTGGCGTGGCCAATAATACGGTGATTATCATCATGGGCGATAACGGTTATTTTCTCGGGGATCGGCAGCTGGCCGATAAATGGCTGATGTACGATAATTCGCTAAGGGTGCCTTTGATCATCCTTGATCCGCGAAAACCGGGGAACAAAAGATCGAAGGACCTCGCCTTGAATATTGATGTGCCGGCCACCGTATTGGACCTCGCAGGCATTGACCCTCCCAAAACCTGGCAGGGTATTTCACTACGCTCACCGCGTCTGGCGGACAGGAAAGAGTTTTTAGCCGAGCATCTCTGGCAAACGCCCATCATTCCACCGAGCGAGGCCATCCGTACAGAGCGATGGAAATATTTCCGTTATATCAACGATCCAAGTCATGAAGAGTTGTATGATTTGAACACAGATCCTGCCGAGACGAAAAATCTGGCCAATGATCCGGCTTATCAGGCCATTAAGAACCAGCTCAAAGGGAGCATAGAAAAACTGATCAGTGGGTACACGCTATCCGCTACTTCATCTCATTGAAATACTGATTCAACTCCCTGATCTTGCTACCTACCCTGCCTGCACTGAATTCTTCTGCCAGAGGCTTGCGCATATTCAGGAACTGCAGGCAAATGATCTTGTCTTCGGTCTCTATAAAAAATTCTTCATGGTCGAGTTCCGTGCAGTTGAAGATGAGATATCTTTTGATGTTGGTATCATAGGTGATCGCATACTGCCAGGGGCATTCTTCCGTTTTGGGAATAAAGATCACGTAGGGGCAATCATGCTTTGAATTATCCACGATGGCAAAGCTTGCATTGTGGACGAACCAGCAGGTATTGCCTTCGTTCAGCAACTCCGCCTGCGCATGGCAGAGCCTGGCCTCGATCTGTTCCAGTGGAAGATCGTCCGTGGTGAGGGGACGGTAGTGCAACCACGACGTATACGCCGCATGATAGAACTCCAGCGAGGGCGGATGGAAGACCAGCTTATAATCGAAGCGGGGATTGCCCGGCGCAAAATAACCCGGGTAGAAAAATTCCATGCCCAGCTTCATGGCATGCTCTGTTTCCAGTACGAATAAATATTTGCCCAGGCTGTATTTGGCGTAAGCGGGATCATAGTAATTGACGATACCTGCTGCGCTGGTGGCACCAAGGTCCATAAAGCCTGCAGCGATAAGTTGATCTCCGTCAAACAGGTTTATGGTGGTGGTTCGGTAGATGTTTCGGCTGCTGGCCCCATAGAGCACGTTTTCTAACGACTTCGGCCAGTCCGCAGGCATGGTTTCGCGGTATTTCTGATAAAGCAGTTCATGAACGGGGCCATGCGGTTCGTTGGAAATTTCCACCCGGAATTTTGCTTGCTGCCGCATCTTCAGGAACCAGGCGGGGAATCGGAAATCCCTCAGCCGGTAACGAAGCCAGATGGCATCCCTGTAAACACAATCATCTTCCTGTAAAAACTGGGTGGTGAAAATGGTTTGCTCCATACGAAACCAGCCCATGGACAGGTA
>JBBAJO010000045.1:0-14499 GCA_040404005.1 Chitinophagaceae bacterium | reverse complement strand
ATTCGTTAATTCGCCAATCCGTTAATTCTTACCTTCGCGCCATGCAGATCCAGTGTACCGAGAAGGAGTTGTATATTTTTAAAAAGATCGCGGAAGCGGCATCTTCCCTTGAGATGGACTGCTTCGTGATCGGCGGCTTTGTGCGCGATAAACTCCTCGGCCGGCCAACCAAAGATGCAGATATGGTTTGCAGTGGCGACGGGATCGCACTCGCCCACGCGGTTGCAGGTCGGTTGACTCCCCATCCGCCGGTATCCTTTTTCAAGAACTTCGGAACGGCACATATTCCTTTCGAAAACATGGACATTGAATTTGTGGGCGCCCGCAAGGAGAGCTATCGAGCCGAGTCGAGAAACCCGGACGTGCTGCCGGGCACTATGGAGGAGGATCAGCTGCGGCGCGACTTTACCATCAATGCCATGGCCGTTTCGCTGACCGGCCATTTCGGAGAACTGATCGATCCTTTCAACGGCCTGGATGACCTTAAAAATAAGATCATCAGAACACCCCTTGAACCCGGACAAACCTTCAGCGATGATCCTCTCAGGATGATGCGCGCGATCCGCTTTGCCACGCAACTGAACTTTACCATTGAGGAGACTACCTGGAAGGGTATCGCAGCCCATGCGCCAAGGATATCCATCGTATCACAGGAACGCATAACCGAAGAACTAAACAAGATCATCCTGGCTGAAACACCCTCCATCGGATTTGACCTGTTATACCGGTCCGGCCTGCTTAAATTGATCTTTCCCCAGATGGTTGACCTGATCGGGGCTGAGTATATAGACGGGATGGGGCATAAAGATAATTTCTATCATACCCTTCAGGTGCTTGATAATATATCTGCCCATACAGATGACCTCTGGCTTCGGTGGGCCGCGATACTGCACGATATTGGCAAGCCGGCAACAAAACGGTTTGAAGAAGGTCACGGGTGGACTTTTCATGGCCACGAAGTAGTGGGTGGCAGGATGGTGCCCAAGATCTTTTCAAAACTCAAACTCCCCCAGAACGAAAAGATGAAGCTGGTCAAAAAACTGGTTGAACTCCATTTAAGGCCGATCAGTCTTACCAAAGACAACATCACGGATTCGGCCCTTAGGCGATTGCTGTTCGATGCAGATGAAGACCTGGAAAAGCTGATGATGCTTTGTGAGGCAGACATCACCTCAAAAAATAAGGTCAAGGTGAAAAGATACCTGGCCAATTTTGAGATGGTCAGGGAAAAATTGAAGGAGGTAGAGGAGAAGGACAGGATCAGAAACTGGCAGCCGCCGATCACGGGTGAGGAGATCATGGCCACTTTCGGCATTGCGCCCTGCCGCGCAGTTGGCGAGATCAAAAATTCTATCAAGGACGCCATTTTGGATGGCGAGATCAGCAATGATTTCGATGATGCCTACCGTTTTATGGTGGCCAAAGCGAAAGCACTTGGCCTGGAGCCGGTTTCTTCATCGAAAAATAATTAACTTCAACCCCTAATACCAGCTACATGGCCATATTAAAGTTCAGGGTATATTTTGAGGAAGATGATAGCGTATACCGCGATATCGCCATACGTCATGTACAGCATTTTTCAGATTTGCACCACACCATCCTGAAGAGTTTTGAGTTCGACAGCATCCACAAGGCTACTTTTTTCAGGAGTAACGATAAATGGCAAAGGGGGCGAGAGATCAGCCTGGAGAAGTACGAAAAAGAATACAAGGCAGATCCCTTGCTTATGACGGAAACCCCCATTGGGACCGAGATCAGGGACCCGAATCAAAAGTTCGTGTACGTCTATGATTTTGTCCGTAACTGGACCTTTCTGGTAGAGCTGATCAGTGTCAGCAAAGAAGAAAATGCAAAGCTTACCTATCCGCTGGCCGTCAGGTCGGAAGGAATTGCCCCCAGCCAATACGGGACCAGGAGCATTCTGGGTGATAAGTTCGTGGACGTAGAAGAAAAATATGATCTATCGGCCGCGGAAGAAGGATTTGGTGAAGAAGGTGAAGGTCCGTCCGACGAACCTGATGAGGATCATACTGCCAGCGCCGAAGGCGAAGAAGCATTCTGATGTCCCCATCATCAAAAAAAGCACTGCTTATCGTTGGGCCAACGGCTTCAGGTAAAACATCCCTGTCATTAGCTGCTGCATCTACCTGTCATACTCAAATCATATCCGCAGATTCCCGCCAGTGTTACAGAGAGATGAATATCGGCGTGGCAAAGCCTTCGTCCAACGAGTTAGGTCAGGTCAGGCATTATTTCATAAACAGCCACTCTATTCATGAGGCCGTTGACGCCGCGGTTTTTGAGCAAACGGCATTGCAGGCCGCAGAAGAGATTTTCGGCGTGAATGACGTTGCCGTAGTAACTGGCGGAACAGGCTTGTATGTGAAAGTTTTTTGTGAGGGTATTGACCATATTCCAGCCGTAGATCCCGCCGTTAAAGAAAGGGTAGAGGCCTGCTCCAGGGAGCATGGGGTATCGGGCTTACAGCAATGGCTAACCGAAGTAGATCCTGTTTTCATGAGCCAGTCAAAAGAAACGGCAAACCGGGTAAGGCTGATGCGGGCGCTGGAAGTCAAACTCAGTTCCGGAAGCTCCATTCTCGATTTTAGGGCCCGGGTCAAAAAAAACAGGCCTTTCCTCATTCAAAAATTCGGTGTTCAGTGGCCGCGGGAAACGCTTTACCAAAGAATCAATGCGAGGGTGGACACGATGATGTCGGAAGGCTTACTGCAGGAAGCGCGTTCACTATATCCCTTCAGGCACCTTAAGGCCTTACAGACCGTAGGCTATCAGGAGATTTTTGATCATCTCGACGGGAAGTACTCCCTGGATGAAGCGGTTGAAAAGATCAGGCAACATACCCGCAATTACGCCAAGCGGCAGATGACTTGGTTCGCCCGGGACAGCAGCATCGAGTGGTTCGACTATGAGGATCTGTTAAGAAAGTTCAACGCGTAACCTGCCTGACCAGCACTGTATCCAACCTGAGCAAGAATTTTCTTCGACAAACTAGAATTTGAAACCAACCGTGAGCATGATGTTTCCGGTGCTGCCTCTCATGTCTACAGGCGCAAAGAAATTATCGTTCAACCGGTATGGATAGAAGCCATCATTCAGGATCTGGTGCATATAGGTGAGATCGATAAATTTTCCCTTATTCCTGTATCCCAGACCGCCGCTGATATTCATTCTTTGTCCGTTTATATCGGGGTCTTTGTAAGGGTTGCCGAAGTAGCCGAATCCGCCCCTGACCATTATGGTATTGAACTTCAGTTCACCACCCAATCTGACATTGATGGAACTTTTATAAATATCGCTGATGGTATTGTTCAGTTCGTCAAAATAGTTTCCGGAAAGGTCGTTTGGATCACTGAACCGGGGAGAGGTGTACGTGGTATACTCGATATCTGCAGAGATAAAGCCTCGTTGCTTGGTCACATCCTGCACTTCACGGATCACATAAGCCACGCCACCCATGAACCTCCAGGGATTTGAGAAATTGTATACATATTCCCCAAACTGTCCAAGGATATCAGAGCTGCTTTGCTTCAGCGTACCAGGCCCCGCATAGCCTTCAAGGTCAGTGGTGATGGTGGTGTTATAGCGGTCACTCATCTCGAACCAACTCGGCGTGTGAACGGCTACACCGAGCCGCAGATATTCAACAGGTTTAAAGATCATCCCAAGCTTTAGATTCAGGCCAGTACCTTCTGTTTCGAGAACATCTTCCACGGTAAAAAAAGCGAAATCATTTGAGGTATTGTTTGTGGCATCCGACTCTTTGAACATCTGCGTTCTCCTATATCTCAGGATATCCCAATTCAGACTGCCCCCGAGGTAGAATTTGTCGTTCAGATTTCCACTCGCAGCAAAACTGATCGTTGATACGCCGCCGGTTGTTTCAATAACCTGTTCCTGTTTCAAACCTGTTTGGGGTGTCGACAGGGAGAAGTAGCCGGTAGCGTCACCAGCCGCGTTGAGGTCTGGTTCAACTAAATAGGTGTTGATCGCCAGGCTGGAACCGAACGGATAGTCGGTCGCTGCTTCGTTAGGATTGGTTACCTGGTCGCCGATCAATTCCTCAAGGTATTTTTCCGAATAAGATGACTGGTTATTGGTGCCGTTATAGGTCACCCGATTATTGAAATTCGCAGTCCTGTTCGCTGTAACGGCATAAGAAAAATTCTTCCAGTTTGACCTACCTGATGAAGGGCTCGCAATGACAAAGCCTGATGTCCCGAAGTTAAATGCAGATTCCTTTGCCTTGTCGGAGCTGCCAAGGTAGTTCGATTTATTATTGGAAAAATTGAATCCTGGGCTAAGGACAAATTCATTGGTCTTGAAAAGCGCAATACCTGCCGGGTTCACATGGGTAGAGCTTATGTCTCCGCCTAATGCGGTAAGCGCGCCGCCGATGGCCATACTACGGGCTGTACCTATTGGAGCGAATCTGGAATAGCGCAGTGCATCGGCTGGCTCTTGGGCAGTGCTGTATAATGAAAAAAAGATGAATCCTGTGAGTAAAATTCTTTTGATCATGGGTTGTGAGATAAAAGTGAAGCAGGCATATAAAAAAGCTGATGTGTTACGAACACATCAGCTAATCTAAATTCTGATTTTAATTACCACCTCTTGGGAAAGACCTTACGGGAGCACTTCCACCACTGCTGCCACCACTGTTGCCACCGCTGCTGCTTCCACCGCTTCGCATACCACCACTGTTAGAATTATCGAATGACCTTGAAGGTGCATCGTACGATCTTGACTCGTTGCTATTGGTATAGGTCCTGGATGATCTGTTAGACGGATTGGTGTAATAACTTCCACCTAACCGGTTGTTGATCGTAGATCTTGCTCCGGACAAGTTATAGGTACGATTACCTGTTTTGGGATCCGTGCTAAAAGTGCTATAGTTTGGCCGATATGTTCCCAGGTTACCACTTCTTGGCACATAAGCCCTTGGATTGACAGGTCTGGCAACCACTACCACGGGAGCGCCGTAAAAGCCAGGGAAGAAAGGATTGTAGAAACCGCTGTGGAATCCATTACCAAAGCCCATCATCGGATTCATGCCAAAGCCCATCATCGGATTCATGCCAAAACCGAAGTTATTGAAGCCCCAGGGGCGAAGTGTATTGAAATAAGCCTGGTTGTTCCAACGGAAATCATTCCAGTACATGAAGTCGTCGTCAAACGCCGACCAACGGTTCCGGTTCATGGATTTCATCCGAAGATATCTGTCATCCAGAAACTCATCTTCCCCCACATACCGATCTTCACGTCGATTGTCAGCATCCACATATGCGGGTACATCTCTGCCCGGAGAGAAATATACATCGTCAGGAGTCTGACCTGACCTATACATGGTTGTACAACTTCCCAGAACGGTAACCAAAACGAAGAGGAGTAAAATTCTTTGTTTCATGGCAAATGGGTTTACTTAATTTGATAACGAAGTTACTACATTTGCGGCATTGCCGCTGTTAAAATTCAGTAACAAAGAGGCGGGTTTTAGTTAAAAAAAGCAAAATAGATGAGCAAGGAAATCACGTCCAGGGAACAGGATTACTCACAATGGTATAACGACCTGGTTCTCAAGGGCGGATTAGCTGATTATTCTGCGGTCAGGGGGTGTATGGTCATCAAGCCATATGGGTATGCTTTGTGGGAGAATATGCGTGATCAGCTGGATGGTATGTTCAAGGAAACCGGACATGTGAATGCTTATTTCCCTTTGTTTGTGCCCCGCAGTTTTCTGGAAAAAGAAGAGGGCCATGCGGAAGGTTTTGCCAAAGAATGTGCGGTAGTGACCCATTACCGTCTCAAGGCGGATCCTGCCAATAAAGGTAAATTAATGGTCGATCCCGATTCAAAACTTGAAGAAGAACTGATCATCAGGCCTACCAGCGAAGCGATCATCTGGAATGCTTACCGCGACTGGATCAAGTCATACCGCGACCTTCCCCTGCTGATCAACCAATGGGCCAACGTGGTTCGCTGGGAGATGAGAACCAGACTCTTTCTTCGCACTGCCGAGTTTCTCTGGCAGGAAGGACATACCGCCCATGCAACTGCTGAAGAGGCAGTTGACGAAGCTGTAAAAATGCTCCACGTTTATGCTGACTTCGTTGAGAACTATATGGCCGTGCCGGTGATCAAAGGGATAAAAACGCCCAACGAGCGATTTGCCGGTGCGCTTGAAACCTACTGTATCGAGGCATTGATGCAGGATGGCAAGGCACTGCAAGCTGGCACGTCGCATTTCCTGGGACAAAATTTTGCGAAAGCATTTGATGTAAAATACCTGAGCAAGGATAACAAGCAGGAATTCGTATGGGCTACTTCATGGGGTGTTTCAACCCGGCTGATCGGAGCGCTGATCATGGCCCATAGCGACGACCAGGGCCTGGTGATCCCACCAAGGCTTGCGCCGGTTCAGGTGGTGATCGTACCCATATACAAAGGGGAGGACCAGAAGAAGTTGATCGACGATAAAGTGCTCGCACTGGTTGCAGACCTTAAAAAAGCAGGCATCCGGGTGAAGTATGATGATTCCGAGAACGCCAGACCAGGTTGGAAATTTGCGGAACATGAACTCAAAGGGGTGCCGGTCAGGCTCGCCATTGGCACAAGGGATCTGGAACAAAATGTTGCAGAAGTTGCGAGAAGGGATACAAAGGAAAAATCAACGGTAAGTTTCGATGGCATCGCCTCCTACATGACCAACTTGCTTGAAACCATACAGGTCGATATGTTCGAGAAAGCAAAGGCTTTTCGCGATTCACATATTACTCCTGTTGACAGTTGGGAAGATTTTAAAGAGGTACTTAATAACAAAGGCGGCTTTGTTGCTGCTCATTGGGATGGGACTGGAGAAACAGAAGAAAAGATCAAAGACGAGACCAAGGCTACCATCAGATGTATTCCCCTGGATGGCCAGTTGGAAGAAGGTAAATGTGTATTTTCCGGAAACCCAAGCAAGCAG
Organism: Chitinophagaceae bacterium; assembly: GCA_040404005.1. Taxonomy (GTDB): domain Bacteria; phylum Bacteroidota; class Bacteroidia; order Chitinophagales; family Chitinophagaceae; genus Pollutibacter. Next base: position 7,514 of record JBBAJO010000045.1, on the reverse strand, counting down.
AGAGTGCTGTTTGCATTAGCGTATTAGGCGGAGAGTCAGAGCAATGTGATAAATGCGGTGAATGTGATGAATGTGGGGAATGAATGTGAGAATGTGATGAATGTATGAATTGCGATTTATGATTTTATGAGATAGTACACGCAGGTGGTTACAAAATCTCTCAGGTATGGAATTTTGCCGATGAATGAGAACTGTTCACGGGGTTTGATGCCAAACTTATACTGGTAAATGGGATTGACCAGATAAAACGTTTTTAACGGTATCGTATAACCGCTTTGGCGGACGATCCGTTCAAATCGTTCTATAGAAATACCAGTGTCTTTGATTTCAAGCAGCTCACCGATCACTTCGTCGTATTCCCCCGAAAGCTTCAGCAAGCCTTTATACAAGGGCCTTGGTAACAAATGAAACCAGGGAAGTACCGTAAGGAACTTGTTCTTGCACACCTGCTGATGGCCTCCATGCGGCATGTACCAGGGCGGAAATCCGAAGTACACATAACCGCCGGGCCTGAGGAATTTTTTGAGATAAGGAATGAATTTTTCCTGTCCAGGAATATGCTCTACCACATCTTTGAGGATAATCAGATCGAACGCTCCCGCATATCGTGCCAGCGCCTGTTCCTCATAGATATTCTGGTTCACGATCTCAGCCTGGCCTGACCCAACAAAATCCGACAGGAAGTTTTTAGCATACTCTGATTTCTGACGATCCAGTTCAATCCCCGTGCACTGACAGCCCCGCTCCAATAAAGGCAACAATACCCCGCCGTCGCCGCACCCAATATCCAATATCCTGGTTTCAGCGGTGATCTTAAGTTCTTTTTCAATGAATGGGATCACATATTGCCGGGCATTTTCAACCTGTTGCCGGAACCTGATCGTCTCGTCTTTATGCTGTATGAGTGTCATGCTGGAAAAGTTTCAAATGTAAAAGTTTATTTTTGACATTTAAACGAATAAAGCATTAGATGAATTGGCATGACGAATTTGCAGCAGGGAAAGTACTTCTTATGGATAAGCCGCTGAGATGGACATCCTTTGATGTGGTGAAGAAGGTGAGGGTGCAAACTAAGATCAGTAAAGTAGGGCATGCCGGCACCCTTGATCCGCTGGCTACCGGACTACTCATCGTATGTACCGGAAAGTTCACCAAAAAGATCAATGAATATATGGCCCGCGAAAAAGAGTATACGGGCAGTATAACGCTGGGTTCGGTGACACCAACGTTTGATTTGGAATCAGAGCCGGAGCAATTCATGGATTTCAGCCACCTTACCCCCGAGATGATCCATGCTGCCACGATTCCCTTTACGGGAGATATTGAACAGGTGCCGCCAGTTCATTCCGCCATCAAGAAAGACGGTGTGCCGGCATATGTCATGGCCCGAAAGGGAAAGGAGATCAAAATGGAACCCCGGAAGGTCACCATATCGGAGTTTTTAATTACCTCCATCGAGCTTCCCAAGGTGCACTTCAAAGTGGTGTGTTCAACGGGCACGTATATACGAAGTCTGGCCAATGATTTTGGCGCAGTCCTTCATTGCGGAGGTCATTTGTCGTCTTTATGCAGAACGCGAATAGGGGAGTTCCTGTTAACGGATGCGGTATCCGTTCCCGAATTCGAGGCGAGTATCAGCAAGTTGAAAGAAGAAGAGAAAATAGATTGACGAGCAGCAAAGGATCACCAGATTCGAACATAGCGGTCTGTACACCAGAGCCTGAAGGAAGAAGAGGTGCCCAGGCGGTATCTCTGCCGCAAAGCTAAAACGGATAACCGATCGCAAACTGGAACGTAGGCTTGTTCCATTTGTTCTCCACGAACCAACCGTATTTTTTTTCAGAGTAAAAGGGCGAGCTGCTGCCCTTGTCGGGCCCATACCTCGGATCCTTGATCGGGAAGCCCCAGTCAAAACGCAACAGGAAATAAGTAAAGTCCATCCTGATACCTGCGCCGGAAGATATGGCGAGATCATTGTACAATTTGGAAAAGGCGAACTCCGCACCAGGCAGGTCTCCATTGATATCATTTCTGAACCAGATATTTCCGATGTCAGTGAACAGCGCGCCGCGGAACCAGAATCCGAACAACCGGAACATATCAAAACGGTGCTCAATATTTGCTTCCATCTGGATATCGGCATACTTATCACTGAACGAACCTCCCGCAAGGGTATCAAAATAGGTATTGGATCCTATCCCCAATTTTCTGATTTGCCAACCCCTCATGCTGTTTGGGCCACCAGCGGAGAAACTTTTGAAAAAGGGGAGGGTGATCTCGCCTCGCCTGGACTCGGTGTTGAAGGATAAACCATAACCGGCATAGCCCCGGAAGACCCAGCTGTTCTTTTTATGATTGATGTAGTGTCTGTAATCCACGTCAAACTTGATGAACTTAAACAGGTCACCCAATACTTTCCCACTGGCGGTCTGGTTCTTAAAAAGGGTGCCGACCAACAGACCTGATTCTTCTCCATAAAACCGGATCATATTCAGATTTCGCGGATTCCGCCCATTGAAAGTTCTGCTGTAACTCACATTGTTTCCAATGACGAGACCATTGTTGTAAGCATAAACGATCAGCGGATTGTCTTTAATGGCGTCCTTGAAAAGACTATCCTGCCTGATCCTCGTCAACTCAACATTGAATGGTTTGAACTGCCAGGTGACCCTTGGCTTAGGCTTCCACTCGTATCCAAAAAATGTATTGATAGACCTCAGCTCATAATACTGGAAACGATTGATATAAGAGAAGTCCAGGGTGACCACCGTTTTAGCGCTTAAGAACTTCTTTTCAAAGCCGGGACTGAACGGAGTCATCAGCCAGGGAATGGTAAAGCGGTTGCCAAGCGTGACCTCGGTGGACAATATCTTGCTGAAATCATTGAACTCTATACCCGTTCGCAACGAATTTTCAAGCTGGATGGCTCGCCGGCCGATATTTCTGTTCCTCAACCTGAAGTTGGTAGCCAAGCCTATCTTTCCTGCGCCTACCAGGTTCAGCTGGTTTGAGTTTAACATGCTGCTACCTTCCAGATCGATTGAGAAGAATTGCTTTTTTGCAGGACTGAGTCGCAGGAAATAATCGATCGTCCGGAGGCTGTCGTTTGTCCTTGGTATGATGTTGATATTCTGCCAGGCACCCAAACGGTTGAGGTTATTCAGTGTCCTTGAGAACGCATCCTGGCTGAAATAATTCCCGGGCTTCAGTTCTATGAACTGTGTGATGAATGAGGGTCTGAAGGTATTGTAGAATGAAATGATCTTGAAACCATTAATATGAGTTTCGGTGGTATCAGCGGTCGACATTTCGAATTCGTTCGGTGCATCGGGGTATACCGTGAAGTTGCCAATTGTATATTGGCTGAACCGGGTTGAATCTTTGATCGGGTAGCAACGGATATACAGGTCGACCAGTGGGTTTTCTTTTCTTTTCTCCTCTATATCTGCGAGTCTGCGTATGTATTCGAAAGGATCAAGTGTAGGGTCGATCAGCGCGGCAAATCCTGAATCTGCTTCCACAAAAAAATCTTCACGGGAGATCTTATAGTAACCATGATTGCGGAACAGGGTTACCATGCGGTTCAATTCCTCATCCACTGCGCCATAATCAAAAGCATTCCCCTTTTTAAGCAAAGAATTGGTGTTGTGTTCCGTTAGCAGGGCGAGCAGGCTGGTATCACTGATGTTATAAGCCACGGAATCGATACGGTACAATTTGCCGGCGTCCACTTTATAGTTCACGGAAACCCTGGCCTGGTCGCCAGATTTTTTCAGGGAACTGTCGTACCCCACTTGAGCCCTGCGGAAGCCCCTGCTCACCATCAGGTTCTGCATGTTTACTGTTGACTGCTTGACATGTATCGTATCAAATATGAAGGGGTTGCTGATGACTGGCACGGGAATGATCCAGGGTGCTATGGGCCAGGGAAGTTTGGAATTGGCAATCACCCTTGCGCTGTCCTCGATTTGTTTATCAAGGTCAGTTTTAAGATCTGCCTTTTTTACCTTTTCAATGTCCCCTTTTATATTTACTGTATTTTCGAAAACAAAGGGTGTGTTCTTCGGATATTTCTTCACAATGGTGCAGGAGCTGATCACAATCAAGCATACCCCTAATGCAAAAATGATAGAAAGTTTCAGATGTTTAATATGGATAGGGGGCATAAAAAAGATCACCAATGCTGAGTAAAACGCAGGTCAAATATATTCAATCTTTATTCCATAAAAAATTCAGGGAAGAGCACGGTCAATTTATCGTAGAAGGACCAAAGATGGCAAAAGAGGCTATCGGACTGTCCCCCGATCATATTGAACATATATACGCCTGCCCGGATTGGTTCAGCAACTTCGACGGAGACCTCGGGCTTTTGCATGAAAAAGGGACGAGGATCACCGAGGTGGAAATGGAAAAGATATCTTCCCTTCAAACCCCTTCAGATGTGTTGGTTGTTCTCAGGAAACCCACGCCTCGCCTGCCTCTGGAATGGAAAGGGATAAACCTGGTGTTGGACGGGATCCAGGATCCGGGTAACCTTGGTACCATCATCAGAACAGCAGACTGGTTTGGGGTTCAACACATCATCTGTGGTTCGGGTACTGCTGACTGTTATAACCCAAAGGCTGTGCAAGCTTCTATGGGCAGTATTTTCAGGATGAATCTCTTGTACGAGGATCTGGATATTTTTTTCGAACAGGATATTTCGGTGCCGATCCTGGCATCCAGCCTTGCCGGCCGGCCACTTAGTGCTGAGGATCATTGGAAAGATGCCTTGCTGGTAATAGGCAATGAATCGCAGGGAGTCAGGCAAAAGATCATTTCACATGCCACCCATAAGATACTGATACCGTGTGCGGGTCACGCAGAGTCTTTGAACGCAGCGGTAGCAACAGGCATCCTGCTGTACGAACTCACTAACTGAATTGGATAACTTTTGTGGGGCTGATCTTCCTCGTAATCCAGGAAGGGATGAGCAGAATCAAAAAACAAACGATAAAGGTGCCGGCCGTTACTGCTGCCACTTGCCACCAGATGATCTCGACAGGGGCCACTGACATGTAATAAGCTTCTTCATTTAGTGTGATGAATCCGGTTTTTAACTGGAGGTAGCTAAGTCCCAGTCCTATGGCCAACCCCAGCATTACTCCGGTCAAGGCAATATAGGCCCCCTGTTGCATGAAGATCTGCTGTACCTTCCAGTCGCCGGATCCCAGCGCTTTCAAAACACCGATCATCCTGGTTCTTTCGAGCACAAGGATGATCAGGCAGGTGATCAGGTTGATCACTGCAACAATGGTCATCACGGTAATGAGTATATACTTATTGATATCCTGTAGGTTAAGCCAGTCGAAGATCTCCGGATAAATCTCCTTCATGGTTCTACTGTCCCAACCGGCAGGTAAGGCTTTATACATGCTTTCACTGATCTCAGCCATCTGGCTGTAATCCTTCAAAAAAACCTCATATCCGCCGATCGTTCGGTTGTCCCAGTCGTTCAGCCTCCTGATCAGTCCGATATCACCCATTACGTAGGTCTTATCGTAGATCTCGATCCCGGTTTTGTAGATCCCTGAGACTTTCAATTTCCTGGTCCTAGGGCTCTCCTGACCGGGCTGGATGAAGTAGATCAGCAGTTCTTTGCCTATATCCAGCTTCAGTTGACGGGCATGGTATTCCGAGATCATGATCTCTGTGGAATAGCCGCTGTCAAGGGGCCGGGGCCATGTACCCCTCATACGGAATTGTTCAATGCCTTCGAAATGATAGTCTTTTTCAACGCCTTTGAAGAGGATTCCCTCGATGGTCTCGGACGACTTCAAAATGGCAGATTTGGTGGCAAAGGCCTGCATGTAGCTCACCCTGTTATCAGCTGCAATGACCATTTCGGAAGTGTCGTTTTTCCTGATGGGATATTCCTCCGCGATGCTCACTTTAAATAGTTCAAAATGCTGAACGCGAATATGTCCCCAAAAGCTGAACACCTTTTCACTCACCACTTTCTGGAACCCGTTTACAAAGGAGAGGGACAATATCATGGCAGCTACGCTGAGGGCGGTAGCGGCTATCGATAATCTGATAATGAAACGTGAAAACGACTGTTGCCGGTTGAAGGCAATTCGTTTTGCTATGAAAAACGGAAGATTCAGAACAATGGTTTTAGTATTTTGTGAAGATAAACCATTTTTCATGCGCAGTTGGACAGTGTCTTTATTGTTTTTCCTTTCGGTTACGCAGGCACGGGCCCAGCGTGAGCCCGACATGATCTACATGAAAAATATCAATGCGGTGAAGTTCCACCAGTTTGGCAACCAGTTGTCGTTCCCCATCATCCAACTCAACAGCGATAATAAAATGGAACTTCATTTCGACGATATGGAGGGTGGGGTTAAATATTATTTTTATACCCTCGAATTAAGGAATGCGGACTGGACACCGGCGCAGATGAGTTATTTCGATTATGTCAAGGGATTTACCCAGCAGCGCATCAATACCTACCGGGTGTCATCGGCTATGATCAGCCGTTACACGCATTACCAGGTGACCCTGCCGGACCGTAATATCATGCCCACGAAAAGCGGGAACTATGTGCTGAAGGTTTTTGTGAACGGCGATACTTCTAAACTGGCCTTCACCCGGAAACTGTTGGTAGTAGACCCGCGTTTTGGTATTGCAGCGCAGGTTCAGCAGCCATTCGCACAACAATTTTTCAGGACCCACCATCGGTTACTCGTGCAGGTAAGTACAAAAGGTTTTGAAACCCGCTATCCGCAGCAGCAGGTAAAACTGTTCATACTGCAGAACTATCGGTGGGATAACGCGTTGAAAGGGATTCAGCCTACCTTCTTAAAGCCTGATCTGCTGGAATTCATTAACGAGCAGGAAATGCTTTTTCCCGCTGTGCGTGAATGGCGATGGGCAAATTTGAGAAGTTTCAGATTACTGGGCGACAGGGTCAGCCGACAGCAGAATACCGATAGCAGTTTCACGGTATTTGTCCAGGATGAAAAGCCCAGGGTTGGATCATCCTATTTCTATTTCAACGATATGAATGGAATGTATATCAATGAAACGGTTGAGAAGATCAATCCACTTTGGGAGGCCGATTTTTCCACGGTGCATTTTACTTTTATTCCGCCCGGAGGGTCACCCTACCGGAATAAAGACCTGTATTTGTTTGGAGAAATATCCGGATTCGGGAAGAACGAAGGGGCAAAAATGATATTTAACGAGAGTAAGCGGGTGTATGAAACCGATATCGTGTTGAAGCAGGGCTATTACGATTACTGTTATGCCCTACGAGATCCTCGTAGCGGGGTGTTTGATACCGATCAGACAGAAGGCAACACCTGGGAAACTGAGAACAGCTATACCGTTCTGGTCTATTACCGTGAACTGGGCGGGAGGTACGATCAGTTGCTCGGCATGAATACAATCAATTCCCAGTTTGCGAGGCCGCAATAATCAATTGACGGATTGGCGGATTGGCGGATTGGCGGATTGACGGATTGAATTGA
>JBBAJO010000044.1:0-16896 GCA_040404005.1 Chitinophagaceae bacterium | reverse complement strand
TCAAACCAGCATGGTGACCGGGTTTTCCATAAATTTCTTCAGGGTTTGCAGGAAAGCTGCTCCTACTGCGCCATCAACGCTGCGGTGATCGCAGCTAAGGGTTACTTTCATCACGTTGGTCACTCCAAAGCCATCCTCTTTCCTGACAACGGTTTCCTTGATCCTGCCAACAGCGAGTATGCAGCTGTCAGGGGGATTGATGATCGCTGTAAACTCATCAATGTCCATCATACCCAAATTGGAGATGGTGAATGTATTGCCGGTGAATTCAGCCGGCTGAATTTTCTTGTCCCTTGCTTTTGCATAGAGATCTTTTGCATCAGATGCGATCTGCGATAATGATTTTTGATCTGCGTGACGGATCACAGGTACGATCAGTCCCTCCGGCAGCGCGATCGCTGATCCGATATGTATATGCCGATAAGTTCTGATAAATTCGCCCATCCAGCTGCTGTTTACAGCGGGGTGCTGGCGAAGCGCCATCGCACAGGCTTTAATGGTCATATCCTGGAAAGAGATCTTCACGGGACTGACTTCGTTCATCTGCGCCCTTGCTGCCATGGCATTATCCATATTGATCTCCATGGTCAGGTAGAAATGAGGCGCCGTGAACATGCTTTCGCCTAATCGGCGCGCGATGGTTTTGCGCATGGACGTTAGCTGGGTATCCACAAATCCTTCCTGGCCGGTGGCTGCGAATGCAGCGACTTTAGGCGCAGCGGCAGTAGCGACAGCAGGTGCAGCCGATGGCACAAAGCCGTCGACATCTTTCTTCACGATCCTTCCACCATCCCCTGAGCCATGAACCTTATTGATGTCAATCCCTTTTTCCTGGGCCATTTTTTTGGCGAGCGGAGAAGCTTTGACCCTGCCATTGGAGCTGGTAGTTGCTTCTGCCATCTCTGCAGTGGCTGCTTCAGCAGGCGCTGCAGCTGAAGTTGGGGCTGCCGCTGCAGTTTGAGCTACCGGTGCCGCCTGTGGCTGCGTTAATGAAGCGAGAAGTGGCTTGATATCCGTGCCTGCTTTTCCTACAATCGCGATGATCTCGTTGACTTTAGCGGCCTCTCCTTCTTTCACCCCGGTGTATAGCAGGGTTCCATCTACATAGCCAACCACGTCCATAGTTGCTTTGTCCGTTTCCACATCGGCAATGGCATCATCCGCTTTAACGGGGTCACCTACCTGTTTATTCCATTTAATGATCTTGCCTTCAGTCATGGTATCACTCAGTAAAGGCATCCTGATCACTGTTACGCCCAGTTGTTCAGGGGTGACTGAGGGGGCAGACGCTGCCGGGGCCGCTGGCTCCGGTGCAGGCGCAGCGGTTGACGCAGCAGCAGCGGCGGGTGCGCTGGCGGCTGGTGTATCGAGTAATGACTGTATATCTTCACCTTCCTTTCCAACTATCGCAATAATTTCGTTCACCTGAGCGGCCTTGCCTTCGGGTACGCCAAGGTATAACAGGGTTCCGTCTGCATAGCCCACCACTTCCATGGTAGCCTTATCGGTTTCCACATCTGCCAGTACATCGTCGCTTTTTACCTTATCGCCCACTTTCTTGTTCCACTTGACGATCTTTCCTTCTGTCATCGTATCACTCAAAAGAGGCATTCTGATCACTTCAGCCATATGAAGGACATTTAAGTTTTGGAGGTCGAAAATAAGTCATTATACCCAATTGGCGAATTAACGGATTAACGGATTGACGAATTGGGGACAGATAGCATAATTCGCCAATTCGCCAATGCGCCGATCCGTCAATTGCTTAATAGTCCAAATCCAGCTCCAGCCTGTCTCTCAGCTCCTTGATCAGGGGATACATTTCGATCATTCTGAGGTACTGTTCGCGGGACGACATAGGTTTTTCCACTGGCCCGTCCAGGTCCTTTTTTTCCTCCAGGAGGAGGTTGTATTTAAGCTGCCGGTTGTTAAAAAATCGCTGCATATGCTCTATGAGGCCGCCGCGCTCCACTTCGATGAACTTTTGCTGTATGACGCTTTCAGTTACGATCTCGAACGTGTCACCATCTACCACCCTGAGGGCGGCCAACCTGAAATTGGTAGCTGCGGAAGGATTTTTTTGCTCGTGTAGGATCTCCACGTACTGCCCCCAGGCCTGGTGCAGCAGTTCTTCGTTCAGCATGGTCTGCTCTTCTACGAGGCGTTGCTGGTTGGCGATCTTTTTCCGCAGGTTGGCCAGGGTCATATTGGTGCGAGGGGTTTCTTCTGACTTAACCTGTTTTGGAAGCGGGTTGGGCATTTCTTCAGGTTCTTCGATCTCCAGTAACGGCCCGGGTGGCGCTACCGGCGTTACCGTCTTTTTTTCCGGAGCATTGGCCGACGCGGCCGCTTTAACCTCTATCAGGGGCAGTGCCCTGAAGGCTATGGGCTTTACGCTGTCAATTTTTTTTTTAGAACCTCCTTCATCTGCCAGCTCAATAGCCTGGTGCAAATAGGTGAGTTTGATCAGCGCCAGTTCTACATGCAGTCTCTTATTTCTGGCCAGCTTATAGCTCATTTCGGCTTCATTGAGTATTTGAAGTGCGGAAATCAGCCAGGAAAGCGATACCTGTTTTGCTGCGGCGATGTATTTGTCGCGGAAGCTGTCAATGGCTTCGAGGAGCTCGGCTGTTTTGGCATCCCGGCTGACCAGCAGATTCCGAAGAAATTCGGCGTACCCGTTCAGCACCATTTCCCCTTCAAAACCTTTTCTGTTGATGTCTTCAAACAGCAGCATGGACTCTGCGAGTTTCTGCTGCTGCATATATTCCAGTAACCTGAAATAATAGTCTTCGTCAAGAATATTCAGGTGTTCCAGCGTATTGGCATAACTGAGCTGGTGGTTGGTGAAGCTGGCGATCTTGTCAAGGATACTCAGCGCATCCCGCATGCAGCCCTCACTTTTCTGGGCGATCACATGCAGCGCTGCTTTTTCAGCCTTGATCTCTTCTTTCTCGCAGATCTCGTTAAGGTGCTCAACGGTATCCTGGGTGGTAATTCTTTTGAAATCAAAAATCTGGCAGCGCGAAAGTATGGTTGGAAGGATCTTGTGTTTTTCCGTGGTGGCGAGGATGAAGATCGCGTAGGGCGGGGGTTCTTCCAGGGTCTTCAGGAAAGCGTTGAAAGCTGATGCGCTGAGCATGTGAACCTCGTCAATGATGTAAACCTTGTATTTACCGGCTTGTGGTGTGAACCTCACCTGGTCTGTCAGGTTTCTGATGTCTTCCACTGAGTTGTTGCTGGCTGCATCCAGTTCGTGGATGTTCAGGGAGCTGCCATTGTTGAACGAAACGCAGGAGACGCAAGTATTACAAGCCTCGCCATCGGCCTGGGGAGTTTCGCAGTTGATCGTTTTGGCGAGGATCCGGGCGCAGGTTGTTTTGCCAACGCCCCTTGGGCCGCAAAACAAAAAGGCATGCGCCAGCTGGTTATTGCGTATGGCATTTTTCAGGGTGGTGGTGATGTGCGATTGTCCCACTACCGTTGAAAAGTTCTGGGGCCGGTATTTCCTCGCTGATACGATAAACTTCTCCATAGACTGGGGGCAAGTTAGTATAATTGGCGGATTGACGGATTTGCGGATTAACGGATTAATATATTTAAATTCAATCCGCCGATCCGCCAATTCGATCATCCGCCAATTTTTTCTATGCCAGATTTCATCCTTTCCTTCGATCAGGGTACTACATCGTCCCGCGCTATTGTGTTTAACCATGCCGGTAAGATCATCAGCATGGCACAAAAAGAATTCAGGCAGATCTTTCCCCAGCCGGGCTGGGTAGAGCACGATCCCAACGAGATCTGGAGTACGCAGCTCGGGGTTGCCGCGGAGGCGATCTCCAAGGCGGGACTGACGGTGAAGGATATCGCGGCGATAGGCATCACCAATCAGCGGGAAACCACGGTGGTATGGGACAGAACTACCGGCAAGCCTATTTACAATGCGATTGTGTGGCAAGACAGGAGAACGGCGTCTTTCTGTGATGAACTGAAGGCAAGAGGGCTTGAGTCAATCATCCGTGAGAAAACCGGTCTGGTGATCGATGCCTATTTTTCTGCTACCAAGATCCGGTGGATCCTGGACCGCGTGGATGACGCTCGAAAAATGGCGGAAGAAGGCAAACTGGCCTTCGGAACGGTCGACAGCTGGCTGCTTTGGAACCTGACCCAGGGCCAGGTTCACGCTACAGATGTGTCCAATGCCTCGCGCACCATGCTGCTTAATCTGGGAACACAGGAATGGGACGAGGAACTGCTGCAGGTCTTTGATATCCCCAGGCTGATGTTGCCTTCTGTTCTATCGAATAGTGAAGTCTATGGCCTCACCCAGAATATACTATCTGCCGCGAATATTCCCATTGCCGGAATGGCAGGCGACCAGCAGGCTGCTCTGTTCGGGCAGCTTTGCCATAGCCCCGGAATGGTTAAAAACACCTATGGAACAGGCTGTTTTATGTTAATGAATACGGGCGAGGTACCTGTGATCTCCAGAAATAACTTGCTGACCACCATTGGCTGGAAGATCAATGGGAGAACTACCTACGCACTGGAAGGGTCAGTCTTCATCGCGGGCGCCCTTGTGCAATGGCTGCGCGATGGTTTGCGCATCATTCAGAAATCCACTGATATCGAGGCGTTGGCGCGCATTGTGCCCGATAGTGAAGGAGTGTATGTAGTACCTGCATTCGCAGGCCTCGGTGCACCTTACTGGGAGCAGCATGCGAGGGGAACCATTGTAGGGCTGACAAGGGGAAGCAACACTTCTCATATTGCCCGCGCTGCGCTCGACAGCATTGCTTTTCAAACGCGCGATGTGTTAAAGGCAATGGAGGCAGATTCGGGTATCCCTATCCGTGAGTTGAGGGTGGACGGCGGCGCAACCGTGAACAACCTGCTGATGCAGTTCCAAAGTGATATCATGAACGTGAAAGTGATCAGGCCGGAGATCATTGAAACAACGGCGTTGGGAGCAGCATACCTGGCCGGCCTGGCGATAGGTTTTTGGAAGTCGACCGGGGAAATTCAGAACTATTGGGTGGCAGACAAAAGCTATGAGCCCGGGATGGCGGATGAATATCGGGATAAACTGGTGAAAGGATGGAACAGGGCTGTAAAAGCGGCCATCGCGTGGGGAGAAATAAGCGAAACAGACGCCGGATAGGCAGAAAGGGAGCCATACATTTGCATACAAACTGCTTTTGTGAAAATACTGCACACGGCTGACTGGCATCTTGGAGTCAGGTTATATAAAAGGGACCTTATTGATGAGCATAAACAATTCTTTCAATGGCTGGTCAACCTGATCACGGAGAGAAAGATCGAGGTGTTGCTGATATCCGGCGATGTTTTTGACCAGGCCAATCCTTCCAACGAGGCCCGGGCGATGTACTATGATTTTTTACGCCAGCTGATCGGCATCAAATGCCGGGTGATCATTACAGGAGGCAATCATGATTCCCCTGGAATTTTAAATGCGCCAAAAGACATCCTCGACCTGTTGCAGGTACACGTTATAGGGAAACTGCCGGACAATTTGGAAGATGCGATCATTTCATTGGGGGGAGATGACCCGGCAGTGATCTGTGCCGTTCCTTTCCTGCGCGAAGCGGATATCCACCGGTTCACCATGGGTCAGGAGATTGAAGACAGGGTAAGGCAGGTAAGGGAAGCGATCGGAAAATGTTACCAGGAGTTGTCGGATATCTGCATCGGGAAATACGATCTGCCATTGATCGCCATGGGGCATTTGTTTGCCGCTGGGGCAGCAGTTTCTGAAAGCGAGCGGGAGATACAGGTAGGGAATCAGTCGGCAGTTACCGCAGCCGATTTCCCCGCCACATTTGACTATATCGCATTAGGTCATATTCACCGGCCCCAGTTTATCGCCGGACTAAAACATATCCGGTATTCAGGTTCGCCCATCGCGTTAAGTTTCTCTGAGAAATCGGATAAGAAGATAGTAATTGAACTGGAAGTGACAGGAAGGGCGATCATTCAGACTGATCATGAAGTGCCGGTATTCCGGAAGTTGATCCTGATGAAGGGAAGCTTTATATCATTGCAGTCGGATTTGGAAAATTTCGAAAACACGGGTGCAGCAAAAGTGTATGCCGAGTTGGAGATCACGGAAGATGGCGCCAATCCTGCCCTGCACGGCGATGTATCAAAGTATGTTGCCGATTTCGAGCATGATGGGATCGAAGTGCTGAACTACAGGATCATCAGGAGCAGACCGGAAATGGATATCACTGGAATGGTAGATGCGGAGACAAGATTAGAAGAAGTGAGTCCGATGCTGGTGTTGAACAAGATGATGGAAAGCGGGAACTTCTCTGATGCGGATAAGCACATGATCATGCAGGCATTTATTCAATTACAGGAAACAGACGAAGAAGAGGACGAAGCATGAAGATCTTAACCATTACATGTAAGAATATAAATTCACTCAGGGGTGAAACCGTGGTGGATTTTACCAGGTCCCCTCTGAAAGACTCCGGGTTGTTTGCCATCATCGGGGCAACGGGATCGGGTAAAACTACTTTACTTGATTGTATTACGCTGGCGTTGTTCGGAGAAGTGCCGAGGCTGAAGAATATTTCAGCAGAAGCGATCCGGAAGGGAGGACTCATCATCACAAAAAACGAAACAGACTGCTTTGCAGAAGTTAAGTACTCGTGCAGCGACGGCATTTTTATTTCCCGTTGGTCAGTGAGGAAGAAACGCGGCAGCCTGAATTTCGATAATCCGAGAATGTCTGTTACCAACGAAGCGGAAACTCCGCTGGCTGACAAGAATAAGGAGGTGATCAAACTGAATGAGGAGAATATCGGCCTCAGTTACGAGCAATTTGTGAAGTCGATCATACTTTGCCAGGGTGAGTTTGCAAAATTCTTAAGATCGGATAAAAATGACCGTGCAAAACTCCTTGAGGAAATTACCCGCACCAGCGGTTTCCGGCGAATAGGCAAGAAGGCTTATGAAAAATTCAAGAGCCAGCAGGAATTGCTCGGGCACCGGGTCAGCTATTTTAACAGGATTCAGGAGAAACTGCTGGGTGAAGAGCAAAAACTGGCCCTTCAGTCTGACCTGGTCAAAGTCGGGCTACAGATATCAACCATCAGTGAAGAGGCCGTTGCTCTTGGGAGAAAGATTGAAATCAGGAGACATCTGGATGAGTTAAAGGGTCAGGTAGATAAGCGCAAGGCCACAAAGGATTTACTGGGTGAACAACTCATGGCCTTCAATGCGCGCCATGAAGATGGGATACATGTTTACAAAAGTCTTTTGCCCTATAAAGATGATTTGAAAGAATTTGGCAGGCAGACAGGTCTTGCAGCTGAAGCTGCAAAAGAGATAGGGGTACTTGAAAAAAGTCAGTCATCTGCTAACGCCGTGGTTATGGGTCGTTTAAAGCAACTTTCTGAATGGCTGAAGGAGGAGGTCTCCGAGAATGATTACATAGATCTTTTGGAAGCATTCAGGGAGAAGGTAATGGCATTGCAAACGAAAAAGAAACAGGCGGATATTGAAGCGGGGCAGTTTTTGCAGCAGTTGAAACAGGTTTTTACTTCGCCCTTTTTGAAGATGGAACAGAAGCAATTCAGGGATGAGGGAGATAATGATATGCTGATTTCAAAACTGCAGTTTAGGATGGACACTGCAGTGGCAAAGTTCGAGGCTTATGTAACCACAGAGGGTGTAGGGGAAGACAATGTGGAGGAGAAGAGAAGTGAATTGCAGGGCATGATCAGGGACCTGGAGATAGCGGCGGTGGAGGTGAAAGAGTTGAAGGAGCAATCTGCTTTATATTCAGAACTAACCGTAAGGCATACGCTGATTGATAAACAGTATGGGAATCTGCAGGGTGACCTTGAGGAATCCAGGCTGCAACTAATTGCCCATGAGCAGGGGTTCAAAACAGCAGAAGAGGAACGTCGGATGATACTTTCGGAGCAGAGTTTTGAAGAATACCGAAGCCAATTAACTGAAGGTCTGCCTTGTCCATTATGCGGATCCGAACATCATCCTTACGTGCACCAGTATGCGAAGGATCTGGGCAAAGCGGAAACAAAGTATCTGGCTTCGCAGGCTGCCCTCGTCAAGGCGCGTAATGATGCGCAGGACATCATGCTTCGGTGCAATGATGCAGCAAAAGAGTTGGGTTTCGTAAAGGAGAGAATGGAGGATGCCTGGCAGAAGTCGAAGCAATTGGATGAGCAGTTGAAGGCTTTTTCAATCAGAACGGGCCTGCAGGATCTGGAAAATCTGGAAGTGATTGACCAGTTGTTGTTGAAATACAAGGCTGATCTGGAAAAATTGGTCGTATACCAGACGTTCTTATCTGCCAGGCCCTTGTTTATCCAGGCGCTGGATGGGATGAGGGCGTTTGATCAGAAATGCCATGAAATTGTTGTACAGGAGAAAGCCATCGACCTCTTGTACAAGGGGACTGACATCCAGCAGGATTGCAGGCAGAAGAGAGCTGCACTTGATCAGGCCATCCGTATACGGGAAGAAATTTTACAACAGACAGGTAATTTTAGAACGCAGCTTAGTAAGTCGGACCACGCTTGCAGGGAGGTGTTGTATAGGATCGCGCACCCTATTAAAGAATTGGGTTATGAGGGACCGGAGGCTGCCTTACGTGCAGTGATGGATGAGAAGGATTATTTGAGTTTGGTGGAACAGCAACATTCCATTGCTACGGAGCTACAAACGGCCGTTGAGTTGTTGAAGTCCGATGAGCAAAAGTTTTTGGAGCAGCAGGGTAAAGACGATCCACTCTTTGACCTTGCAAGCGGGGCAGTAAGGATCGATGAGATAAAGTTGTTGTTGTTGAGTTTGAGAAAGGAGGAGGAAGATCTGAAGCATCTTATCAGAACGGATCAGCAGTATTGTAATGAGATCGAGGTTGGTGGGAAGGAGATCGCTGATATGAAGGCATTGATGCGTCCTTGGGAACTTCTGAATGCATTGATTGGTGATGCTACTGGGAACAAGTTCAATGAGTTTGCACAAAAGTTGACCTTACAACATTTACTGAGGTACTGTAATCTGCGCTTAAAGAAATTACACTCACGGTATGAGTTGTCGATGCCGGAGGAGGATGAGGATGATGATCTGGTGGTAACAGATACCTTTATGGGTCATGAGCGTCGATCTGTCAAAACCCTTTCGGGTGGCGAAACCTTCATCATCAGTCTTGCGCTTGCACTGGGTTTGTCTGATCTGGCGTCCCGCGATATCCGGATAGACAGCCTTTTTGTGGATGAAGGATTTGGCACGCTCGATTCAGAAACGCTGGAACAGGCGATCACCACGCTTGAACAGTTGCAGGCTGAGCAGAACAAAACCGTTGGGATCATTTCGCATGTGGAGTCATTGAAAGAGCGGATCTATACACAGGTGAGGCTGGAGAAGCAGCAAAGCGGATACAGTGTGTTAAGCATACATCCAAAGGAGAAAGGAGCAGAATAGATGAACAGGAAGGATAACATGGTTCGGCTTAGGGAAAGCAAAGAATGGGACATCCTCGTTGTAGGGGGTGGTGCAACCGGTCTTGGCATTGCTGTCGATGCTGCATCTCGCGGGTATTCGGTGGCGTTAGTAGATAAAGATGATTTTGCGAAGGGTACCTCCAGCAGATCAACCAAGTTGGTTCATGGTGGTGTCAGGTATCTGGCCCAGGGAAACATCAAGCTGGTGCGGGAGGCTTTACGGGAAAGGGGAATGTTATTGAAAAATGCGCCACACCTCACAAGACGCCAGTCGTTTATTGTTCCCACTTTTTCACTTTGGGAGAAATTTTATTACGGCGTCGGTCTTGGATTGTATGACCTCCTGGCGGGCAAACTACAACTCGGGAGCGTTAAAATGCTTGGGAAAAAACAGGTGTTGACCCAGATGCCGATGATCAGGGCAAAAGGTTTGAACGGGGGGATCGAATATGTTGATGGCCAGTTCGATGATGCGAGGCTTGCCATCAGTATGGCCGAGACAGCCCATGAGCAGGGAGGCTGTTTGGTGAATTATGTGGAAGTGGAAAAATTGATAAGGGAGAATAAGAAGGTTAAAGGAGCGGTTGTTTTCGATCATCTTTCGAGGGAGAGTTTTGAGGTCAGGGCCAAGGTGGTGATCAATGCCACAGGTGTATTTGCTGATGACCTGATAGCCATGGACAACGAGGAGTCGTTGCCCATGGTATCCCCTTCGCAGGGTGTTCACCTTGTCGTTGACCGAAAGTTTTTTCCGGGAGGTACGGCGCTGATGATTCCCAAAACCGATGATGACCGGGTGTTGTTTGCCGTGCCATGGAATGGTAAACTGGTATTGGGTACAACGGACACGCCCGTTGAAGATGTGAATGATGAGCCTGTGGCACTGGAAGAAGAGATCCGTTTTATCATCAGTCATTTTAACAGGTATTCTTCTTCCGTTATTCAACGCAGTGATGTATTAAGTGTATTTGCAGGACTAAGGCCACTGGTCAAATCTGCCGGAACTACAACAACGGCTTTGATATCCCGTGATCATACCATACTGGTTTCTAATACAGGCCTCATTACCATCATCGGCGGCAAATGGACCACCTATCGAAAGATGGCCATGGATGCCCTCCGGAATGCCATTTTTGTGGGCAAGTTAGAGAGCCGGGCATGTGTAACCGAAGATCTTAAGATTCATGGCTGGGTAGAGACGGTTGATGTGAATGACCATCTGTATTTCTACGGGGTGGATGCAAAGAGGATCAGGGAGTATGTTAAGCGTGATGCGGAATTAGGAAAGCGGTTGCATCCTGCGTATCCGTTCATAAAGGCGGAAGTGGTCTGGGCAGTGCGTAATGAAATGGCGATGACGGTGGAAGACGTACTGGCCCGAAGAATACGCCTGTTGTTTTTGGATGCCAGGGCCGCGGTTGAGGTCGCCAGGGTAGTGGCCGAACTGATGGCAACTGAAATGGATAAAGGTGATGGCTGGGTGGAGGAGCAGGTGAATGCATTTGAAAGCCTGGCATCCAATTATATGCTCTCGCGCGACTAATTCGTCAATTCTGATTATCTTGACCTAAACACAATTAGTATGACTCCTTTCATGGCCGAAGTTGTTGGTACGGCATTACTCATTACCCTTGGCAATGGGGTGGTCGCCAATGTGGTATTAAATAAAACATTGGGAAATAAGAGTGGGTGGATCGTGATTAGTTTTGGATGGGCGATAGCTGTATATGTGGGTGTCATTTTTGCCGGCCCTGTCAGCGGAGCCCACCTGAATCCGGCCGTGACCGTAGCGATGGCTGTGGCAGGAAAGTTCAACTGGTCTGATGTGCCAATGTATGTGGCCGCGCAATTGCTCGGTGCCTGCATCGGTTCCTTCCTGATGTGGCTGTCGTACAAAAAACATTTTGACGCCACTGAGTCAGATCATCTTGGAATATTTTGCACCGGAGCTACTATACCGGATCCCTTTTATAATTGTCTGACAGAAGTGATAGCCAGCTTTGTGTTCATGATGGCCGTTTTTGCTATTGTGAAGCCGCAATCAGGTATTGGATCGCTGGATGCGTTGCCTGTGTCCCTGATTGTTCTGGGTATAGGATTATGCCTGGGTGGACCAACAGGGTATGCCATTAATCCTGCAAGGGATCTGGGGCCGAGATGTATGCATGCCATTCTTCCCATTAAAGGTAAAGGTTCGAGCAACTGGGGGTATGCCTGGGTACCCATCGTGGGGCCACTGGTAGGAGCCACGATGGCGGCATTGGTGGTCATGGCTTTTTAAGAATTTGATCATTATGAGGTGTATCCTGATTTGTGGCTTTTTTTTAGGCTCTGCATCCTTGGAGCAACAGGAGCCCGATGCGGGCCAAAAACTGCCTCCAAAGCGGCGGGTATCAAACAAGCGCCGGACTCGAGCTTGCATCTAATTCAAAGCCAATTACGGCTTAGGCCCTGATGCAACTGGTTGAGCAGGGTAAGGTATCTCTGGATTCATCTATTTCAAAGTACATCTTCGGCGTTCCTTCAACCCACAGCCCGATCCTGTTCAGGCATCTGCTCGGCCACACTTCCGGTATTTCGAAGAGCGATTATTCATGTATCAAAGATTTGTTATCCATCCCTGCTCAGGTATACCGTAAAAGAGCAACTCGAGGATCTGTTTATGCTGGAACTTATACAGGCTTTGGATGCAAATGCTTTCGTGGGCCTGATCTCTGCTACGGGAGAAGTTATGCAGTTGAAAATGGCGATGTTAGATGGAAAGATCATCAGCATAGAGTCCCTAGAGCTCATGATGACGCCAGAGAAATGTATAAGAACAAAAGGCCGGCTGATTCTTCAGGGAGTTCGGAAGTCGGGTTAGGATGGTTTGTAAGGGATTTGACCGGGAAAAAAATCAGCGAATACGATAGCCACACAGGTGGAGCGGTGGTGAACTGTCCGCAGGAAAAATTCTCCCTCTTGTTATTGAGTAATTTATCCATGGGTTATGATATGGCCGGGGATAAAGGGTTCAACGTGAAGAAACTGGCGCGGGGGAAAGCCGCCTGGTATCTTCAGTAGTATTTCGACAAAATACCGCGGCTAATGAAAAAAAGAGACCCCGATTAAGGGGCCTCTGCGATGGTGTTTATCTTTGGTTAGCAAAAGACGAAGCAATAGGACGGTAAAAAGCATGTTAGATAATTTCCTCAAAAACATCGTGTAAGCTGATCTTCAGAACACTCGTGATCAAATAAATATGATAAAAGCTGGTATTGATTTTTCCGCGCTCTATCCTGCTGATCTGGGAGTAGTCCATGCCAGATTCCATGGCCAGATCCTCAATGGAAAGATTCTTCTTCAATCTCAGGCTCCTAATCCTTTTGCCCACTAGGATCGAAATTTCATCTTTTGACCTCATAGGCGAAACAAAATTGTATGCTGATGTTGGAATTAACAATGGCAGATATGCCATAGCTCAAAATTGGTGTGTTTGAACTGCTGTGCCATGGTGTTTTCACCACGAAAATTTGTGAAAAAAACGAACTGTTGGGCGCGGTGTTATTGTGGAAAGATTTTTTCTACGGCCAGGTTGATCACTTCAACGAGGATAAGGGCAATGATCACCCATTCGAGGGCGGTACTTTTTCGGTGTTGCATGATATCGCGAAAAAGCTCCAGATTTTCCTTTACGATAATGAGGCCTTCTTCCACGTTTCGGAACCGTACCTGCAGGTCAAAAGTGTTTTTAAGGCCGGTATCCAGTTTAGTAAGGTATTCATCTTCCCAGGTGAGATCTGGTGAGTCGAATATATAAAGGTTTTCCGCGATCCTGTTTTTCAGGTTCAGGGTTTTCCCAATGAACCTTTTCAGGTTTCTGCCTGAAATGTCGAGTTTGCCTTTTTGTTCAAGGATCAGGGTATGGGCGTGGGTTTCTTCCAGGAGTTTATTGGTTTGTTCTGAATAGTAATCCAGCGCAACCGATTGCGATACATGCAACATGACCAGTCTTAGTGCGTCTGGTTTTGCGTGTTGAATTTCAACCTTATTGAAGCCAAACTTATTTTCGCGGGTGCCGGTTTCAATAATGAGCTCCTCTGTGAGTGTTTCTGTGAACCTGTTTTTGCAGAAGGATGTAATGAAGAGCAGGAACTCAGCGATTTTGATCTCGTCGTAATTAAGGAAGCTGACAATACCGTATTTGAATACGTAAATGAATTTTCCTTCGGGCATTTCATAGAATACCTCGTCTGAGTCTTCGTAATAAATATCAAACGGGAAAGCGGGTTTGAATAAGCGCAGATCGATACTGTCGGCCACCTGGTAAGCAATGGTATGAAGGATCATAACTTAAGTTAGCAAAAATTTTTATGGCTATTCAAGGTTAATGGAGAACGTTTTGTTTCTGATTCGAAAATGCGGCTAAAAATTGGGGGCTGACAGTTTAAAGGAATTGGCAGGTCCGTCGTAGTTCATTTGGCAAAATTGCAGCACATCCCTGCCGATCACGCCGTCGTACGGACTATTTTCGAAGCGTCCTTCGAGGATATCCAGCGGGAGGGCTTTATGGCCGAATATATCCAGATACAAAACGCACCGGTAGCGATGAAGGCTGGTAAGACCGCCTGCTCCATCCACATATGCCTTTTCGTTGTACGAAGGAAGCTGCAGCATGTCGATGAGTTGCCTGTCGAGCGCCGAAATATTCGATCCCGTGTCGAGCAGCATGCTGAAACTATTGGCCTGCGCTTGCAGTTCACCGTTTTTAATTTTAAAAAAGGTTCTTTCGCTGGGGTAGATCTCCGCTTTTACAAGGGCACCTTCATGGTACAGCGCAGGCGTAACGATAACGAGTTTCTGCATGGGTTGAAAATAGAACATGTGCTATTGGATTCAATCATTTGTTGAATATATTGAAATTCGCAGTTCAAATTGAGTTTCACAAGGCACCTGCCAAGTTTAAACATAATTAGATCAATGTCGCCCACCAATAGCGGCACCAACAAGGATGAGCATGCAGAGGGCCAGGATGACGTACGACTGTAGCATTGCGGGGTTCAGATAGATCTGGGCAGGGGTTCTGTTGTGTTTCCTGCAAAAACCGATATATCCGATAACCGCTATTAGCAGCCCCAGGAAACCAGAGAAGATCATGATTACCCCAACGGATCTCGGGTTAAATAACTGCAGCAGGGGGTGTTCGCCGGGCGTAGCAGCATGTTGTTCCAATAGTTTGTAAATGGCAAAACCAAAGGTCAGCAGGCTGGTGGAGGTCCTCACCCAGGCGAGCAGGGTGCGGGTGTAGGCGAAGAATGTTGTTTCATCCGGCACATATTCTTTTTTCTTTTTGTCTTTTTTCTTCTTTTTCCCGGATTTTACCTCTTGTTCCGGGGAATTTTGTGGGGGGATACCCGGAGTTATGTCTTCGTTCATGGTTAAAATTTACGCAGGAAAATTAAGCTAAAAGGGGATAGTTTCATTCCCTTGCACCTGGCATGTAAAGGTTACAGAACAGGGCTGAAAAAACCTCAGTTTTCGCCTTGTTCCTTTGTAGATTATCACATTAAATTCCCCTACCTTTGCGGCAATTATTCACCCTCGCATTAATTAATTTTTTAATATGGCCAGTACGGGTAAAATCAAGCAAATCATCGGGGCTGTACTCGACGTGCAGTTCAGCGGACAGTTACCGGAAATTTACAACGCGCTAGAAATTCGCCGTCCAAATGGCGAAAAGCTGGTGATGGAAGTTCAGCAGCATCTGGGGGAAGACAGTGTTCGTTGCATAGCGATGGACGGTACAGAGGGTCTTACCCGCGGAATGGAAGTATTGGACACAGGTATTGCGATCGCGATGCCGGTAGGTGACGCGATCAATGGTCGTTTGTTTAACGTAACCGGTGATGCCATTGATGGTTTACCGCAGGTGTCGAAGCAAGGCGGACGTCCGATTCATGCGAAACCCCCGTTGTTTGAGAACCTGAGTACGGCTTCTGAAGTACTTTTCACGGGTATTAAGGTCATTGACCTGATCGAGCCATACGCAAAAGGTGGTAAGATCGGTTTGTTCGGTGGTGCCGGTGTGGGTAAAACGGTATTGATCCAGGAGTTGATCAACAACATCGCCAAGGGTTACGGTGGTTTGTCGGTTTTTGCCGGTGTGGGTGAGCGTACCCGTGAAGGAAACGATCTGTTACGTGAAATGATCGAAGCCGGCATCATGAAGTACGGCGATGATTTCAAGCATAGCATGGAAGAAGGCGGTTGGGATCTGAACAAGGTAGACATGGAAGGTTTGAAAGATTCTAAAGCTACTTTCGTGTTTGGCCAGATGAACGAACCTCCCGGAGCCCGTGCTCGTGTAGCCCTAAGTGGTTTGACCGTAGCGGAATATTTCCGTGATGGCGATGGCACTGGTAAAGGAAAAGACATTCTGTTTTTCGTAGATAATATCTTCCGTTTCACACAGGCAGGTTCTGAAGTATCAGCACTTCTGGGGCGTATGCCTTCAGCGGTGGGTTATCAGCCTACCCTGGCCACTGAAATGGGACTGATGCAGGAGAGGATCACCTCAACCCGCAATGGTTCGATCACATCCGTTCAGGCGGTGTACGTACCAGCGGATGACCTTACTGATCCGGCGCCAGCAACCACGTTCGCTCACCTTGATGCTACCACGGTATTGAGTCGTAAGATCGCTGACCTTGGTATCTACCCTGCGGTGGATCCATTGGATTCAACATCTCGTATCCTGACGCCTAAGATCGTGGGCGATGCACATTACAATACAGCCAACAGGGTGAAAGGAATACTCCAGCGTTATAAGGAATTGCAGGATATCATTGCTATCCTCGGTATGGACGAGTTGAGTGAAGAGGATAAGCTGATCGTATCACGTGCACGCAGGGTACAGCGTTTCCTTAGTCAGCCGTTCCACGTAGCAGAGCAGTTCACTGGTCTGAAGGGTGTGTTCGTTAGCATTGAAGATACTATCCGCGGTTTCAATATGATCATGGACGGCGAAGTGGATGAGTATCCGGAAGCAGCGTTCAATCTGGTGGGTACTATTGAAGATGCGATTGAAAAGGGTAAAAAGCTGATGGAAGCAGCGAAATAGAATGTGTTGCATGTGATGAATGTGGGGAATGTAGTCAATGAAAGAAAATTAACTAATCATGGAGCTTGAAATATTGACGCCTGAGAAGAAGTTGTTCTCTGGAACCGTGTATGGAATTCAGCTGCCTGGCATCAGCGGATCATTTGAGATCCTTGAGAAGCATTCGCCACTCGTAAGTGCTTTGGGTGCTGGAAGTATGAAAGTATTGAATGATAAAACCGGCAATAATAATACCGTTTACAAGATCCAGGGTGGTTTCATGGAAATCCTGAATAACAAGGCGGTGGTGCTGGTGGAAGG
>JBBAJO010000043.1:14579-17157 GCA_040404005.1 Chitinophagaceae bacterium | reverse complement strand
AGAATGAGGACAAAATCCTCCATCACGGTAAACGCGCTGATGCCATCGTGAAAGGTATGCTGCAGCACAACCGAACCGGGACGGGCGTAAAAGAATTGACCGACATCAACGCCCTTACAGACGAATACCTCCGCCTTGCTTACCATGGGCTGAAAGCCAAAGACAAATCCTTCAACGCCCAGTTCAAAACTGAATTTGATCCCAACATCGGCACCGTGAATGTAGTACCACAGGACATCGGCCGCGTATTACTGAACCTGATCAGTAATGCGTTCTATGCAGTGAACGAGAAGAAGAAAACCGCAGGGGAAGGATACATCCCCGAAGTGACAGTAAGCACAGCACTAAAGAATAAGTCAATGAGCCAATCAGCCAATGAGCTAATTGTTTCGGTGCGCGACAACGGGCTGGGCATTCCAGAGACCAACCGAAACAAGATCTTCCAACCCTTCTTCACCACCAAACCCACGGGCGAGGGAACGGGCCTCGGGCTAAGCCTGAGCTACGACATCATCAAAGCCCATGGCGGGGAGATCAACGTCGAGAGCAAGGAGGGTGAAGGAACAGCGTTCCATATTCTTTTGCCTATCAAATAATAGACATGCTGTTTTATGATCTCGCAAAATGAATCAATGGATGAATATCTCCCCGATCTGCAGCCTTTAACGCAGCTAAGTAACGTATCCGGTTACTGCCATTAATGTTTTCATGTCCTGCGCCCCAGGTGAAAACGGGTAACCCATATAATTTCTCAATAATGATATCAGCCATTAAACGGCTATGCCTGCCATTACCATTAGGGAAGCAATGGATGGACACTAGTCTGTGTTTAAATCGAATGGCTACTTCCTCCGGACCATACACCTTGTGTTCTATCCAATAGGCAGTGTCATCTAACAAACCTCTTAAGGCAGTTGGAATTTGCCATTTCTCTATCCCAATATCTTTGTCGGTTTTACGAAATGTCCCCGCCCATTTCCACACATTATTGTACATACGCTTATGCACAGATCTAATGTATTTCTCCGAAAGAATCATATTAGCTTTTGGTCTTCTGCTTTTATCCCACAACAATGCCTGCTCAATATTCTGCTGCTCAAACTCATCCAACTCCCCATGTGTTGAGATTGTTGGAATCAATAAGCCTTCCTTTTCGTCTTCGTCAAGAGGCGTCTGGCCGTCACTATGATGGAGACTTAATCCCATAATGACTTAGGCATTTCATTCTTTATAGAACTGGACCTTTCGTGAATGGCTTTCTCGATGCGTTCCTTTGAATTCTCCTGACCTTCAAGCTGCATGGAAACCGAGGTACGCATGACGATTTCAGTAGCCATCTCACGGGCCTTTCGATCAATCAGATTTTCAAGGCTTCCGTCCAATGGAACAAATCCATATACAAATTGCATATCGAGCGCCTTGGCGACTTCTTTTAAAGCTTTTACTGTGACAGCTCCCTCACGTTCTCTTTTCTCAATATCCATAACTGCCTGCCGGGTAACTCCAAGCTTTCTCCCTAATTGTTCAGCACTCATTCCCAATGCAAAACGAAGTGCTTTCACCCACCCGGTAGGAGGAACAGGAATTCCCTGCAACAATGAATACGATTTCATTTTCCCGTTTAGCTGCTGAAATTCTAAGCTTCTTGCTGCCATATTTCTTGTTTTTTGGCAAGTTATAACTTGCTTTATCTCATCAAATGTAAAGCTATATTTTTACATTTATAGAAAAATTGTAAACCTTTAGCTGTCTATTTTGTTAGCTATCAAGTTATCAGGCGCTTTGGCCTAACTTTCCCCCCAATCCATCTTTCCATGAGGCATCTCCTTTATCTGATCATGTTTTTCTGCTTCAAGGCCACCGCACAACCACCTAAACCAAACATCCTGCTCATCCTCACCGACGACCTGGGCTACCACGACGTATCCTACTACGGCACGAAGGATATTCGCACCCCGCAGATCGACCAGCTCGCCAAATCAGGCATGCGTTTCGACTATTTCTACGCCAACTCACCCGTCTGCTCACCCACCCGCGCTTCACTGATGACGGGCCGCTACCCTGACCGTGTGGGTGTACCCGGACTGATCCGCTCCAACCCCCAAGACAACTGGGGTTACCTCGATCCTTCCGCCCAACTGATGCCTGCCATGCTCAAAAAGGCGGGCTATCATACTGCGCTCATTGGCAAGTGGAACCTCGGCCTCGAATCCCCCAATCTTCCTAACGATAAAGGCTTTGATCTTTTTCACGGTTGGCTGGAGGATATGATGGACGACTATACCAACAAAAGACGATTCGGCAAGAACTATATGCGCCTGAATCAAGACAGCATCGACCCCGCGGGTCATGCGACCGATGTATTCACGGATTGGTCGGTCGAATATATCCGTGAACGGGCAAAACAAAAAACGCCCTTCTTCCTGTTCCTCTCCTACAATGCACCGCATTTTCCCGTGCAGCCACCTGAGGCCTATATCGAAAGAGTTAAAAAGCGTGAGCCGGGCATCTCGGACACCAGGGCGAAACTGGTGGCATTCATTGAACAAACAGACGATGCCATTGGCAGCGTGATCAG
>JBBAJO010000043.1:0-14479 GCA_040404005.1 Chitinophagaceae bacterium | reverse complement strand
CGAAACTGGTGGCATTCATTGAACAAACAGACGATGCCATTGGCAGCGTGATCAGTGCCCTGAAAGAATCGGGGCAATACGAAAACACGCTCATCATCTTCACCAGCGACAACGGCGGCCACTTACCCACCGGTGCCAATAACGGCCCCTTAAGAGATGGCAAGCAATCCATGTACGAAGGCGGTCTTCGCATACCCGCTATCGTTAGTTGGCCCGCAAAAATAAAATCAGGTGCCGTATCCACCCAGATCAACCTGACCATGGATATTTTCCCAACACTGGCAGAACTGACCGGCGTGAACATCAATCACCGCATCGAAGGGCGGAGTTTTTTGAATACCCTGATGAGCAATGAAAAACAGGAAGCAGATCGTGTCCTCTACTTCACCCGCCGCGAAGGCGGCCCCTATGGTGGCAAAGCTTATCATGCCATCCGGCAGGGTCCGTGGAAGCTGTCGCAGAACAGTCCCTTTCAACCCATGGAATTGTACAACCTGAACGATGACCCGATGGAAAAAAATGATGTGATCAAAAAGCAGCCGGAGATTTTTAAAAAGCTCAACGGGATGCTCATGCAACATATCCAGGAAGGCGGAAGAGTTCCCTGGCAGAAGCCATCGTAAAATAAATACCGGAAGTTTCACTAACTTTTGGAACTCATGATGCGAACCGTTTTCCTTTTCATCTTACTAATTACTTGCAGCCACGCTGTTCAGGCCCAGTTGAGCAAACCCAATATCATCTATATTCTGGCAGACGACCTGGGCTATGGCGACCTCAGTTGCTACAATGCGTCATCAAAAATCAAAACACCTGTCATCGACGGCATGGCGCAGGAAGGCATGATGTTTACCGATGCACATAGCGGTTCATCGGTTTGTTCACCTACACGATATGGTATTTTAACCGGCAGGTATGCCTGGAGAACAAGGTTGCAATCAGGCGTACTATGGAGTTACGATGAACCCCTGATCCCAAATGAAAGAATGACGGTTGCAGGATATCTGAAAGATAACGGCTATGCTACAGCCTGTGTGGGAAAATGGCATCTTGGACTCGGTTGGCCGACGCAACCTGGCCAAGAACCGGCAGGCCCGAATCAAAGGATCGATCTCAGCGCTCCACTGACCGCCGGTCCTGCTACCATCGGCTTCGACTATTTCTACGGCATCACCGCCTCACTGGATATTCCTCCCTACTTATGGATCGAGAACAATAAAATTACCGCAACAAGCATCGACACCATTGCTGAAAAAACAGGGAAGGCCTTTTGGCGAAAAGGTCCGATCGGGAACGATTTCAAGCATGAAGACGTATTACCGCAGATCGCATCCAGATCGGTCGCGTACATCAAAGAACAGGCTGCCGCCAGCAAGCCATTCTTTCTGTATATCCCCCTGACATCGCCACATACGCCGATACTCGCATCATCGGAGTATGCCGGCAAATCAGGCATTAATGAATACGGTGATTTTGTGATGATGACGGATGCGCTGGTGGGTGGTATACTTGAGGCAGTTAAACAAGCCGGCATTGACCAGAACACCATGATCATTTTCACGAGCGATAATGGATGTTCTCCATCAGCGGGTTTCGCTGAACTGGCCGCAAAGCAGCATCAACCAAGCGGACCCTTCCGCGGTGCAAAAGCGGATATCTGGGAAGGCGGCCATCGTGTCCCATTCATTGTAAAGTGGCCGGCTAAAGTAGCGGCGGGTTCATCATCTTCCAAAACCATTTGCCTGACCGATCTTGTTGCAACTACTGCTGAATTGATGGGAAAACCCCTTCCGGTGGATGTGGGTGAAGACAGTTACAGCATGCTCCCACTTCTATTGAATAAAAAAGGATTTGCGCGCAAAAACACCATCCACCACTCGATCGATGGAAAGTTTGCCATACGCCAGGGAAAATGGAAACTCATCTTCGCCGCGGGAAGCGGCGGCTGGTCCGCCCCAACCGAAAAACAAGCATTAAAAGAAAACCTTCAACCTCTTCAACTCTACGATCTGGAAGCCGATCCCGGAGAAACAATCAACCTCGCTTCCAAAAACACATCCATCGTTTCCAAACTTACCCAAGACCTAAAAACCATTATTGAGAACGGACGAAGCACGGCGGGCAAAGCACAGCAGAATGATGTAGCGGTTAAGTTTCGCTAGTTAGATTACGCCTAATGAGTTACTTCAATAGTATCATTTGATACGATCATGCCCCACCCTAAGCTAAATGATCTCCACCCTGACTTTCTTCCCCAAGCCGATCTCCACGATCTTGTACAGGGTTGAAAGTTCCGGCTCGATCAGGTCATTCTCGATTCTTGAAATATAGGTTTTACTTGTGCCGCTTAACTCGGCAAGTTCCTGCTGCGACAATCCCTTCTCATGCCTGGCTTCTCTGATTACACTCCCGAAATGAAAACGGTTTGCGGGTTGATCAACCGGGAGGCTGTGTTCGTATACGACATCAGGACTCAATTCATAGGGTTGCAGGAACTTCTTCCCATTGATATCAACCAGCTCTATGGCAACATTTTTCCATGAAAGGGTTTGATTTCTGAGTGTAACTTTTTTGAACTCCTTCTCATCAAAAAGTGTGTACTCGGGATCCTTCTTACCAACTTTCCACGCTCTGAACAACCTGGCAAAATCTATGACACGGGTTTCGCCGTTATTGAATACACAATAGATCTCTAATCCCTTTATGGACTGGATTTTCAGTATTCGGGGCAATTTGATCACCTTTTTCATTTTCGAATATTAGAATTCAAACTTTTAAAATTATCAAGTAAGAAATCTTTGATGCCTGGCATTTGAGCCCACTGTATGATTAACCTATGTTGCTTTGGAGGTAACCAGCCCGCATAGGTTGCCAGCGTGGCAATTTCGACCAACATTTCATGCTCAGCATATAAGGCATGAAAATGAGGAGGCATATGCTCTCGGGCATATACATCGATCTTGATTGAATTGATTATATGTATCGTTGGCATTGATCACTTCCATATTTACAAAGTTACCTAATTTGGTAACTTTGCGAGAACTAATTTATTCTTCGAACTTAATCAAATGCAATTTCCCTTTCCCTGGTATTTCCCTCGTGAAATGATGTTGAATTGATCAGCCACCAGCGCATCTCGAGCTTTAGTGGACTCGGCTGCCGCAAAACGATCAGCTATTTAACGTATTGCTGGTAAAGGGAAGTAACGATCTTAAGCACCGATCCGTTCTCAAAGCAGTTATTCAGATATCCTTCATAAAAACGCTCGGCGCGGACAATCAGTGTAATGAGCTTACACAGTGCCATGCCATCCAGTTGGGTATACTCCTGGTTCGGATTTTTCAACATGGCCTGTCCCTCTTTCCACTCCAACCAGTCGAACCCGATCACGATTTCCATATCGTACACCATCCTGTTAAAATCAGCGATCTTCTCGGTGTATTCCCAATGTGGAAATTCAAGGTAGCCTTCAGTTCTCTTCTGTGTCTCTTTTATCTGCCCGAATTGTTTATCCTCATAGATCGATCTCACCAGTTCATACAACCGCATCCATTCAGCGGGGTCGACATTATCAAGATGGGCTGGCAGGTTTTCCATGTTCATGCAGCTAATATACTGTTCCTAAACTTTTTGCCCTCCGCCTCAATTTCCTGGAAAGTTGATGCCATAATAAATTGGCTTGGGTTGAACTACGAGCTTACCATCTTTCACCCATTGCTCACCGCGGATGCTAAGATGTGCGATCATCCGGGACCGCCAGCTGTCGAGGCGTTTTTCATCTCGATTGGAGGCTTGGGCGAGGTCGTTCTTTTCCTGCGGATCTTTTTTCAGATCGAATAACTGCTCCTGGCCCGTTGGCAGATAATATATGTATTTGTATCTCGCATCCGTGAGGGCAACCCAGCCGTTATCCGGATCATAGATCTGGGCATGCTCCAGATCTAACTGCGTTCGCCAGGGCTTTCCCTTTACTATATCCAGCATACTTCGTCCATCCATAACCGAAGGAATACCAAGTCCTGCGCCATCCAGAAATGTCGGGAACACATCACGCAGTTCAACCAGTTCTGAGCGTACCTGTCCCCGCTTTGCTTTTATACCTAAAGAAGATGGCCAACGCAGGATCATGGGTATCCGCACAGATCCTTCCTGGGGCCGGCATTTGCGCCAGAGATGATGGTCCCCTAACATGTCGCCATGATCTGCAGTATAAATAATGATCGTGTTTTCGAGTTCTCCTATTTTTTGCAGTACATCTAACACACGGCCCAATTGCTCATCAACATAACCCAGGGCCGCTATATATGAACGGCGCGATTCCATCACATCAGAATCGGGGAATACGCCGCTGGCGGCATTATTTTTTTCCTCCATGTTATATGTCCTGTTTCCATATTTCACCTCGGCCCAGGTACCTACTGCCGGCATTGGTATTTTCGAGTTCTGCAAACTATCGGCCCACCTTTTAGGAGGATCGAATGGCGGGTGAGGTCTTTGAAAACTGACCTTCAGCAACCAGGGATCATCTCCTTTATAATTGTTCAAAAAATCAATGGCCCGCCCTGCTGTTCAATAACTGGGATGAAGTGTATCGTTATATGGGAAATACCTCCCGCCACGCAGATCGTTATAATTCAATCCGGATGCATTCATATCTGACCCCGGGGCCACTCGTTCAAACCATTGCTGGTAATCACATTTCTCATGATCTTTCTGCGTGCTATACCATCCTTCCTCCAGTTCAACAGATTGTTAGCCATGTTTACTACGCATGGGCGAAAAATGGTTCTTCCCCACCGCATGCGTTCTATAGCCAGCATTGGTGAAGAGTGCAGGACCTTCCACTGGATATACAGGTATTGGATTATATCCCAATTGACCGTGTTTCCAGGGACTCATGCCTGTAAGTATACTGGTACGGGCCGGAAAGCAACTTGGTATGGATGCATATGCCCGGCTGAAAAGCACTCCTTCTTTTGCAAGCCGGTCAATATTTGGAGTCTTCACAAAATCAGCCCCTGCTGCACCAATAAAATCGCCCCGATGCTGGTCGCTCATCAAAAACAATATATTGATCCGCTTTATCTGTTGTGCATGCGCCGCATCAGGCGGCATGATCAAAAAATACCCCAGAATTATGTTGACAAATGTTTTCATCAGTATTTTTCTTTCATATAATATACACCCATTAAGTCAAGCGTAGGCAATTTAGCCTACAGGAAGGTTTTGCTGATTCTTTACTGCTTCAAGTGCAACGTCTTCCTTGAAGGCAAGAGTGAATTTGCGTAGTGTTTGATTCTTCATTAGAGATATTTAAATTACTGAAATCATCAAATTACATCGTGATCTTACATTCATGGCCAATTATTGTATTCATCAAACATCTGGAATTTTTAACTACGCTTTATCAACGTTGAATGCAGCGAGGCGATCTTCCATGTCTTCTTCTCCCTGACAGCAACGATCGACTCCAACCATTGCAAAACGGATTGTCGGCCATTACCTGTTATATCCGAGCGGAGATAGTAAGATACCCAGGCAGTGTTCTTATTGACTTTAGTGCTGTTAAAATCAAACGTATTCTTCCGTTTGAAATCAGTCGAGGTATTTAATGTTATTGCCTTTCTTATAAGTGTATCCAAATTCCAGATACTTCCGTATTCGAATAGTGCCACATCAGCTGTTGAGTGATTTCTTAAACTAATGGAATCCCTGTTCGACAATGCTTCAAAAAAACCAATAATAGCCTGCTGCACTTCCTGCTGGTCTTTTGTCAAGGGCTGTTGTGCGTGCAAACATACTGTCAGATGAACGGTCATGATGATAAGAGCTATTCTTTTCATTGGTTGGCTTTTGGCGTTCGAATGGGGATGTTTGAAGATACGCGCAATGAGCCAATCAGCCAATGAGCGAATGAGCCAATCGTTTCGATGAATCGCCCGTTTGCCCCGACGAACGTCTGGGATAACTACATTCAGCTATTTACCTTTGCCTGCAATAATCAAACTTGAACAAATTGATCTTATCCGCTCTAGCCCTTTGCCTCACCTTGAACAGCGCAGCTACCGCCAACCCGGACCTGAAAGATGTTACATGGCCCAACAGCCGCCACGCATACCAAGCCGGAGATGAAGCGATGATGGCCAGCTGGTCAACTGACATCAGCAAATTACATGTGCAGCAGGGCGCGCAATACCTGGAAAAAAACACAGTTTCAATAAGGTCAATCAGAAAGTACCTGAACAACAACGTCTATTATTGTTAGCCAGTTAAGCACCCCAAAAACTAAGCCTCTGTTCTATCAGGGGCTTTTTTATTGTACACCCACCTGCTCCATTGACAAACAGTTATGACCGCTCACAACGATTCAGGCAAATCCTCGCTGGCTTCCGTCTACCTTAGGTAAAATACCCAAACATGCGCGCTGCATGCCACACCCACTACGGCCCGCCTGAGGTTGTCTCGGTCAGGGAAGTCCCTAAGCCTGCACCCAAACCGGGGGAAGTTCTGGTTCGCGTCCACGCTTCCACCATCAATCGGACCGACTGCGGATTTCGGCTGGGCAAACCCTATGCGGTCAGGCTGTTTTCAGGCCTTACCAAACCCAAGGACACTATTTGGGGTAATGAATTCTCGGGCATCGTGGAAGAGGTTGGCGCCGGTGTACAGGAATTCAAGCTCGGAGATGAGGTATTTGGCATCGATCAGAAAAAATGGGGTGCCCACGCAGAATACAAATGCATGAAGGCGAGTGAGCCGATCACCCTAAAACCCGTCAACCTGTCGATGCGAGAATGCGTTGCCCTGCTGGAAGGTCCATGGCTGGCGATGAACTACCTGGAAAAGATCAAACTCAATCATCATCATTCCATCCTGATCAACGGGGCCAGTGGTTCGATCTCCAGTTCCGGCATTCAACTCGCGAAGCATTTCGGCGCAATGGTCACGGCGGTTACAGATACCAAACACCTTCAACTCGCAAAAACACTCGGCGCAGATGAGGTGGTTGATTATACCCGCGAAGATTTTATTGCCATCGGCAAAACCTTCGATTTTGTTTTTGATGCCGTAGGCAAAAGTTCCTTCGGCGCATGCAAAAAACTTCTTAAGCCTGGAGGCCTGTATTTCTCTACCGACCTCGGACCGAATTGGAACAACACCTATCTGCCCCTGTTGACCATGTTCAGTGATAAAAAAGTCATCTTCCCCCTTCCAAAAGAGTCAAAACAAACCGTACTGTTCATCAAAAAACTCATTGAAAATGGTGCGCTGAAACCGGTGATCGACCGCGTGTACCCACTCGAGCAGATTGTAGAAGCCTATCGCTATGTAGACAAGGGAATGAAGACGGGTAATGTCATTATAAGAATCAGCTGATTGGCTCATGAACTAATTCTTTATCTTAATTCATGAATTGTCGTACAACACAAGCGATTTCAAAAATCATTCTGCTTTTCCTCTGCCTAAGCTGCTCATTCAACAGCTTGAAAGCGCAAGCCGATCCCATGGACTCCATCCGGTACTTTCTTGACCCTGCTAAACCGTACGACAGCCTCCGTTTCTACAGGGGTTTAGAACAGATTTTCAAAGTCGACTTCTCCGACAAGAACCTGCAGGATCTTAACGCTGTTGCCAATGGGTATAAGCGAAACGACAATCTGGATACGGCCTTCGCCTTGAAACACATCATACTACAGGTAAAGCACGGGGCTGGGACTCTCCCTTAGCCACGATATCATCAAAGCCCATGGCGGTGAGATCAGGTTCTACAGCAAAGAGGGCGAGGGAACAGAGTTTCAGATTTTATTGCCCTTTATGGAAGCATTATAAGTATATAAATACTATTTTTTGTCGTACAAATTGTCATTATAAATTATTGATTATCAATTACTTAAGATTTTTATTGACTATATTTAGACATTTTTCTGTCCACCCTAATGTCTAACAGTTTGTCCATATATTTGCCTTATGCATTTTTATAGGGATTACCCCCATCTTGTCTTCCGGAAGCAATGGGATCTTTCAGAACATACCGCCATGATCCTCGGCCAATGTGTGGCCCTGATCAAAGCTATCAATAACACCCCCATCCTGCCAGACTACTATAAGGAACTCATGCGGGTGGCTTTAATCAAGGGTGCTCAGTCAACAACCGCCATAGAAGGAAACACCCTTTCTGAACTGGAGATCGAAAAAATCAGACAGGGTGAAAAACTGCCACCTAGCAAGGAGTACATGGAAATCGAGGTTCAAAACATCATGGCAGCCTTTAATGAGATTCTAAATGAAACGGTATACGAACAGAAAGAACAGTTGATCACAATAGAGCTGCTTCAGCAATTTCACAAAATGATCGGTAAAAATCTTGGCGATCATTTTAATGCAGTACCCGGCAGATTCAGGGAAAATGATGTTGTAGTTGGAACCTATCGTTGCCCTGACCATCGGGATGTTATGCCCCTCATGGAAAAATACTGTGAATGGTTGAGAACCGAATTCAAGTTTGACTCTGGCAACCAGCCCTTTCACAATATCATCATTCAAGCCATTGTCGCTCATGTTTATCTCGAATGGATACATCCTTTCGGCGATGGCAACGGACGAACGGGGCGTTTAATTGAATTTTACATTCTCTCCCGCGGTGGAAGCCCTGACATTGCTTTGCACATTCTTTCGAATCATTATAATGCCACACGCCCGGAGTATTATCGTCAACTCGAAAAAGCATTTGAACATAGTAGTCTTTCAGGCTTTATGGACTATGCACTTCTGGGATTCAGGGATGGCCTTCAACAGACACTTGAAACCATTCAGGCCAGCCAGCTACTGCTTGCGTGGCAAAAGTTTGTGTATGATACCTTCAATGCCATTGACATGAAAAACAGGGAAGTATTCAAGAGAAGACGGGGCCTTGCCCTTTCATTACCCATTGACAAAAAGTTTACACCGGGAGAAATTCCGACCTTGTCCATTCCCCTCGCTGCCGCTTATTCCACAATCTCTGCAAAAACCCTTGCTCGGGATATCGCTGAATTAGTTACACACAAGATCATCATTAAGGAAGATGGCCTTTATTTTGCAAATATCCAGGCATTAAACCGAATGATCGCAAAAAGGAAGGGGCTGATCCTGCACTAAAAATACATTCTAAAAGGGCACCAAAACATGGGACCAACTAAATCTCGCCGGCCACGCAATAATCTGAGCCCCAGCCAGTTTATACATGATAACCCACACAAAGGCTCCTATAGACCATGACTAGATTCTCCCTTTTACTGATTGCGCTTTGCCTATGCCTGCAACTCCATGCGCAGGACCGGGCCGAGCTCCTGAAAAAATACACCAGCTCCATCAACTCCATTTCAATCGCGGATACCAATGATACCGACCTGCCGGCCCTGGCCGCTGCCATTGGGAACAGCCGCATCGTGATACTCGGTGAAATGGATAATGGCGACGGTGAAACCTTTCGCGCCAAGGCACGTATCGTTCGATACCTGCATGAGAAAATGGGTTTTAACGTGCTGGCTTTTGAATCCGATTTCTATAGCACCAACATGCTTTGGGACAACCACCAACGCGGCGACTCCGCCCTGCTGGCCGTATGGGACGTATGGCGCGAAACCGAAGAGTTCCAGGATATGTCGCAGTACATCACCCAACACTCCAAAGGAAGGAATCCACTTGCGATCACGGGGTTCGACTGCCAGATATTCTATAAACCCGGGGCACTCCACTTTATGTATCGGGCAGAACCCTTGCTGGAAGCGCTGGGGTACGACAAACCTACTGCGCAGAATTACATCCACACCCTGATGAAGGCGAACGACTACGATAGCACCAAGCGGATGCCCGATTCAGCCATCCATTTCCTATACCGAAATACAGAGCGCGCCATGGCCGGGCTGAAAGCCAGACCTGATCTCGACCCTTCAGGCATGTGGTCGCAAAGCTTCTCCAGCATGATGGGCAATGCCTCGAACTGCTGGCTCAACCGCAAAGTGCCCGTAGGCTACAACTTCCTCAAGATCGTGATGGACGGTACGATGCACGAAAAACAAATGGCCAGCAACTTGCACTGGCTGGCCACCCGCAAATACAAGGACCAGAAGATCATCGTTTGGTCAACCAACCAGCACATCACAAAGAATAATGACCTGCTGCAGGTAGATATCTCCAACTACCGCAAAAAGAATAACACCACCATGGGGCATGAGATCTATAGCCTCATGAAAGACGATGTGTTTATCCTCGGATTCACTTCTGCCGATGGCACTTCGGGATCACCCTACCAGCGCAATGGACAACCCTTTAAGATCGAGCCCATGTCGCGGCACGACTGGTACACAGGCGCCCTCAGCTCCGCGAAATTCAACTACGCCTTGACCAATTTCAAGGCCATCCGCAGTTATCCCGCGGCGGGCAAAGAGTTCACCATGCGCGGGTGGGGCTACGAATACGATATGATCGGCCAATGGTTCAATGTATTCGACGGCATGTTCTTCATCAAAAAAAATCGCGCGGCTACACCTACCGGCGAATACTACTATGAAGAAGAAGAAGAAGTGGCCACCAAGACCCGGAAGAAATAAGGATCCGCGCCCTACCCCTAAAGAACATTTCTTACAAACCTAAAACGACTTATCTTAACGATAAACCTTCGAAGGTCATTTCCCATCCTCAAAAATGTTTGCCATGTTGTTCAGATGGTTTATCGTGCTGACCGGCAGGATCCTGGATGCCCTGGAAAAACAGGTATCCTCCAACATACCATCATCATCTTTACCGGCGACCATGGTAACGGCCTGCCCAGAAATGGGCACTCAAGACGGAAAGGTTAGCCTGCGGTGCAGCACACCAGGAGCTACAATCAGTTACAAGATCATTTGCTTTTCCCAACTGTCATTCGTACTTTAAAGGATGCCTGTCCAATCCTCAACCACAACGGAAAAACCACAGCCCCTAAAAGGATTTATCGCTGATCTTTTCCGGGCCATTTATATCTTCTCGCCAAGTATCATCTTCCAAATTATCTACTACTATATCATCGTAGGGTTTTCCATCGGGCAGGATATCCTGATGCAATCGGTTGAAGCTCCGATCCGCGCCATCGCTACTGGCTTGAGCGTCATACTCTGGATGATCTTCTCGTGGTTCAGTTCACGCAATGTGGAAGAAGAGTATACAAAAAGAGTTCCCGTAAGCAAAGCGGGTGTATACAGTCACGTCCCTCGTATGCTGGGGTACAATGTGGCGGTAGGTCTTCAAATCGCCGCGCTCAACCTTCCCACCATCAGCTCCTTTAATTTTCTGCAACTGGTGTTGGTATTCGCCTTTCATAACCTGTTCTATTTTGTATTGACCCGCGTCTTCACTGCCCGTACAAAGTCATCCATCGGCATCGCTGCCGCTATGGGCATCGCATACTTGCTTTTTTTAATACTACAGTACTGGTTCTTCCCGCAGATCGAAAATCTTACCCATAAGATCGCGTGGTTCAGATTATCGGTCACCTTCTTTATCCTACAGATCGGATTTGTTTATCTCGTGATATGGAGAAGAAGATTCATCAATAAGCATGCGGGAGCTCCAATCAAGTTCGAAAAAATATACCGCGTATTAGCCCTTGCTACAGCCTCGCTGTTTTTGCTGATTGTGCTGAACCCACGCTTCGCCATGCAGTTCGGATCTTTCGGGGTGGTGCTGCTGGGCTTCGGACTATGGGTTGGCGCCATCTATTTTTTAAGATTCTGGGCCATGATCTGGAAAGTTCGTTTCGGGCTAGTCATCTTGGTACTGGCCATCCTGTTTGGCATTTGGTTCACATCGCCCTACCAGGTGCAGTTTCTGCCGAGCACGGAAGTGAGGTTGGACAGACAACCTATCGATAAGTACATCCATACATGGTTTGCC
Source organism: Chitinophagaceae bacterium (assembly GCA_040404005.1). GTDB lineage: Bacteria > Bacteroidota > Bacteroidia > Chitinophagales > Chitinophagaceae > Pollutibacter. Next base: position 2,566 of record JBBAJO010000043.1, on the reverse strand, counting down.
TATCGATCGGAAAAAATAGCCCAGGCATCGGATAGCAACAAATACAAAATCTACCTCATCACCGCCGATGGCGGCGCATCAAAATCGGGTTACTGGGTATCATCCATCCTATCCAAATTGCAAGACAGTACGCGCAACACATCCGACCCATTTTCCGATCATATGCTTAGTCTCGCCGGCGCCTCAGGCGGTTCTGTTGGTAACGCCGCCTTCTATGCGTTGATCCAAGACAGCACGCGGGTAAGGACCAGCTATGGCGAGGAAGTGGCGAATTTTTTCTCCGGAGATTTTCTAACCTACAGTCTTGCGCGATTCCTGAGCTTTGACATCATCAAACACCTGGTTCCTTTTCTACCGTTGCAAGACCGGACCGCCGCACTGGAAGAATCCATGGAAAAACTTTCTTACAGTGAGTCCATCGGCAATACATTTTCAAAAAGCTTTCATTCGCTAGTGGATACTACAGGGCGGCTGCCGATGTTGATGATCAATACCACCAACCTCGAGACAGGCATACCCGGCGTGATCAGCACGGTCGCTATTGACTCTTTGAAATCAGGCCGGATCGACGTGATGAGTTTGGCAGAGCAGAAAAAAGATACGATGATGAAATTGAGTACGGCCGTGGTGCTCGGCGCGCGCTTCCCATACATTTCCCCGGCAGGCGAAATCAATGGAAGATATTTTGTAGATGGGGGATACTTTGATAACAGCGGCGCAGGCATCACCCTGGAGATCCTCGAATACATGGAGAAAGCATTGAAGGATCCCCTTAGCAGCCTACATGCTTTTAGAGACAAGATCGAGTTCCAGGTGATCTATATCTCTAACGGCAATGCATCATCGACATTTAAAACCCTACATCCCCTTGTGAATGATCTCGCTGCGCCGCTTCTAACGATCCTCAATACTTACGGTATGCAGACCACTTTCTCCAACAAGAAACTGGAGAAATACCAGCGCGAAAGCCCGTTCAGTAGGAAGAAGGAGCTGCGTCCGATTAATTTGCCTGTCCATCCAGAGACGGATACCATTCCATATCCCATGAATTGGGTAATCTCCCGTTACAACATCAATAGGATGAATGACAATGTTAAGGCGTTTGAATTGTCGAGCGTGAGATGAATAACTAAAATTTCGGGGTAACGAGATCAGGTAGATCTAGAGAAAGCGAAGTCATAATGGTCTAAAAATGACATTGCTTTATCCCTTTTCGAATATCAAATTCAAAAACATATGGCGGAACATCCTGATTCAAGCACTCTTTAATATTCTCCCAGTCTTTGACAATAGCAATTAAGATATCCCAATAAAAAATCAATTTACTCGATGATTTAAAGAACAATATCTTGACGCCAGTTTGTTCTATAATTTTCCCATAAAGCTTGATCTGCCTAAAGTCTTTGTCTTTAGTGAAAACAATCGCTTCGGGCCCTGCTGCTAAAATGATCTCCTGATCAGTGGCGCCGCGTCTTCCCATTAAGTCTTCTGCAGAAATTACATGTACAGGAAGCTTGCTGGAAGTATTACTTTTCTCCAGTAAATCAAGTCCTTTTGCCAAATTTTTTGAGAAATTCTCATCGAACACGAAAGTCATTATGCTGCTTTTGACTCATGAAACTGTATGGCCTCATCGACATCCTTCTCATTGATATCGTAGAGCATGCATATATTGACTTTGCTTTCCCCGGCGCTAAATAAAGAAAAAACGGTTTGTGTTTGCAGGTTCGTACCATTAATAACGGGTTGGCCAAATTGATGGTTTGGATCAACTACAACATGTTTTGATTTGCCTAATGGGAAAAATCTTTTTGCAATCAAGTCTTCTCCATATTCAATATGGTTAATAAATGGCTTAATAAATGAGCTGATTGAAGGCTGAGCCACTCGATCATCCCGCATGATCTCGCCTAAGTACTCATACCAAATTTTACTTGAACTAGATGTCTTATCTCGATCAGCAACTCTAATTGACGCAAACGGATACTCGGTCTGTAGTGTCTTTGCAAGCTGACGATGAAATGATTTTATGTGCTGTGCTGAAAATCCGTTTTCTCTCAAATGGTAGTATGTATAAAACTCAATTAACCCAAAGAAATTAATCGCCTTATTTCTATTGCCGCCAAATGTGTTGCAGTTCCAAAACGTGTTCATCAAATGGTGAACTTTGTGATATTTTAAACCAAGTATAGCGGCAACGTCGTCAGCAAAATAAATACCTTCTCCAAGAATTGGAGTTCGTTTAAAATCATTATTTCCAGTAGCTGCCATTTTCAATTACAATAAATTTGCCATCATAAAATTAACGAACCTATTGTTAATATGGCCGTTATTTATCTTCTCTCTGAAGGGCGGCTTCACGTTGCGGTGCGGTTGTTTACCCCTCGCTGTTATGAGCACCGGTAGGAATTGATGCCGTTTTTACATCCAAACTCATGGAGGGTTATTTGAATATATTGCGTTTATTTAAACACCATCCCCGTATTGAACATCACAAAACTCCAGATGTCTGCCGCTTCATCCAATACTTTACTGATGGGTTTCCCTGCGCCATGACCCGCCTTGG
>JBBAJO010000042.1:0-17683 GCA_040404005.1 Chitinophagaceae bacterium | reverse complement strand
TGATAACACCGAGTACGCCATTCTCGATCGTTTACGTTTTATGCGCTTCCTGGGATTGGGGATCAATCAACCTGTTCCGGATGCAAAAACAATTTGGTTGTTTAGGGATAAACTCACCTCAGGCGGGATGATAGACAAGCTTTTTCGTCTACTGGATAAGCAGTTGGACAAAAATGGTATCATTGTTCACCACGGTAAGCTGGTGGATGCATCTATAGTGGAAGTGCTCATTCAGCGCAACACCCGTGATGAAAACAAGGAGCTTAAGGAAGGCAATATTCCTGGGGACTGGGATGTGAATAAACTGCACCAGAAAGATACAGATGCGCCATGGGTTACCCATCATGGCAAGATTTTTTTTGGATATAAGAACCATATCAAAGCCGACAGCGAGACCAAACTGATAACAGGTTATCACGCCACCATGGCTAACATACATGACAGTGAAGTAATGGATGTGCTCTTAGATAAAGAAGAAGACAGCGATCAGGATCTTTACGCCGATAGTGTCTAAGTAGCGAGGCTATTGAAATGAAACAACTGATTAGACCCAAAACGGGTATTTTCTGAGCAGTTATGCGCAAAACCGGGCAGTTATTGACTTATTACCTGAACAGCACGTTCATTCTGAGCCCTTAGCCGCTTGCAGAGCATTTTGATAAAGCCCCTGGCTACCTCTGGCCTGAACTCAATTAATTCGTAAAAAGGGTCCTGATCTATGCGAAAAAGGATGGAATTCGAGCTCGTAGTGGCAGAGGCCGACCGGGTTTCGGCGTCTAGAAGGGACAATTCACCAAAAACTTCCTTGTCTTTCAAGGTCGCCAAAGCAATATTTCCCTTGTGAATTTTCACATCACCCTTATGGATAATGTACATGCAATCACCGATGGAACCTTCCTCAAAGATTAGAATGTTCTTTTCATACTCGATCTCATGCATCAGCGGCGCCAACTCCGCTAATATACTCTCAGGGGTATCATGGAAAATAGGCAGGGATTTCAAGATTAACACCTTCTCTATCAACAATAGCCTTTCTAATCCGGAAGAACTCATGGGTTAAAATTAAGGTTTTGCCAGTGCAAACCGGGCTGTTTCCCTCACCATTTTGTTTTCAGCCTCGGAATAGCGGCTGATCAGATTGGGGTCGATCGTAAAAGAATACTTTTTAGTAATGTACAGGGAACAGGCTTTGGTCCAGTTCTGATACTGTATTGGCTTTTCTTTCAACACCTTCATGATGATATGGTCTACCTTGCTGAAGTCAATGTCTTTTAGAAGTATCCTCAGGGAATCACAACGGTGCTGCAAACTGGTGGTCTCGAACATGTGGTTGAAATGTCGCCCAATATCGCGCTTCACCGTCAGTTCGATCAATTCCATGGCGTTGGCCATGTTCTCATTATTCTGGCTATCCAACCCCTTCCGGGCCTGGTTCATTTTTATCCTGTCAAACATACAGGCAAATAAACTCAACAACAAGTCCCGGATCTCCTGGATCTCCAACTCAAGGGATCGCTCGAGAATATCATACCCGCCACGTTCCCGTATCAGTTTCTGCATATTCAACATCTCTACACCGTACACCAGGTATTGCTTTGCTAATACCTCCATGCGTTTTAGCGCATCTTCATCAGCCTGGTATTTTGTTCTGTACAACGCTTTGATCACCGGTGCCAGATAGGCAGGGTCCTTCGACAGTTGAGATGCCAGCACGTCCTGTGCTTTCTTGCCCCCAATGCGACCAAGGATCAAAAAGAACTTTTCGTGCCATTGATTGAATCGCTCCTGCTTCAGTGCTTCACGTATCACATCCACCGCAGATTCTCCGGCGTTCTGAAGGGCAACCAGTCCGTGCTTTGCATGATCAGTAAGTACCTCCATCAACGCTTTCAGCGATCTGGCAGACGATGCTTTGCCTATGGCTTTGATCGCCATCGCCTGTACCTGCATATCCCCATCTGTGATCAACCGGTGTGTCATGGGATGGTCGTAACTGTCTTTCACCTCCTCCAGAATATGAATGGCAAAGAACCTGTCGTGCTTACTGTTACTCCTGATCAGCTTTTCGATCTGCTCCTGCGCTATGTCGCGGATATAGGCTTCCTGGTTCATCAACATCCCGCACAACGCCGCCTTACGGATATGCTGGTGTTCGTCTACAAGATAGTCCTGCACCTCACCCGCTAGTAACGAGATCTTACTGAGCGTTTTGATGGCCTCCGTCCGCATCTCGGAATGCTCCTGCGCGCTGGCCAGTTCTACCAGTTTGGTTTTTACTGATTCCGGCTGAGCGCCAGCAATCAGCCGAAGCGTTTCAAACCGCACTTGCTCGGAAGGGTGGTTCAACAACTGACCCAACAGGTCCTCTGCTACAGGGTCTTTCTTACTTTGCAACATTTTTAAAATGCTGATCACCTCCAGATCATTACCCGACGAGATTTTTTCCCGTATGGCCTGAAGAATGGCCTCATCTTTCAAGCTAAATTCTTCCTGGCTGAAATACCTGGAACTGATGGTCTGCACCAGGATGTTTACATATTGTTTGTTCACCACAAAGATCCCCGGGATCCAGAGGCAACAAATGCCGAGTACCAGGTAACACATGGTGATCAGACTGAACCCGTCCTGAACCCAAAACAGAAATAACAACAAAACGCCTGTGATCAGGAATGCAAATGGATCCATAATGCCCTTTACTATGTTATGGGCCCGTAGCCGTTCATGGGTGGGCAATGGCTGCATGAGGGTCAACAGCACCGGGGAGTTGAACACGGTTCTTGAAACGTCTACCAGGATGGCCGTTGCCCCAAACAGGTAAAACAGGATCTTCTGGTTGGTGGTGAACCATTGCGTGACAATGATGGTGATGATCAGCATGATCAGCATCGTAGGCATGATCAATAGCGTTTGCCTGATGCCTAAAGAATTGGTAATCCTTCCGGTGAATATCATTTTAGCCAGCAGGGCAGACACCCTCAGTATGGCCATGAACGATGCAATGAATTTAGCAAGATCCACATCGTCCGTAACAGCTTCTTTCACCTCCGAATAAAACCCATAGTCAACAAACAACACACACACGAAGGCCAGCATCGAAATGAATGCAATGTCCCTGATGAAGGTGTTGTTCAAAAAGTTTTTCAATAACGAAAGGATCTTGTTGGTGCCATGGTTAACCACATGGCGCGCTTCGTGGTGGTGATCTTTATGGTGGTCGTGATCAATATGCAGTTTGCCCGTATTGATGATCTTTATGATAAAGGGGATCGAACCCAGCAAACACCCCGCGCCCAGGTACAGCATATTCAAGGTGCCGGTATAGGGTACGATGAAGGAGGCCAGGGTATAGCCCACAAACTTCGCCGGGATGTCGCCCGAACTGATCAGGCCAAACAATCTTTTGCTCTGGCGCAGGTCAAATATGATGGTGGCGATACCCCAGAATTGGAGATTGTTCAGCAAGTAAAGCGCATGGAACCATGCCAGCATCCAATACAGGTAGGTGCCCGTAGTGGAGGAGTAGCCGATGAGCCTGAAAAAAATGAAGCTGGAGGCCATCAGCACCGTTACGCCGATGATGAGCTTGGGAAATGATAATGCGTGTTCTGCTTTTGTATAGATGAAGCCCGTAAACCAGAGCATGAACGCGGCGGCGATCATTACCCAGGGTAATTCAGTGACCGGAAATCTTTCTAAAAAGCCCGCAAAAGAGGCCGTGAAAAAAAACGCTATCCCTGCTCCCTGAAGAAACTGGAGGAGCATCAGATTCTTAACCACCCACCATTCACCCCGGTCTACATTCAGCAATCGCAGCCAGAACTTCTTTGTCAGCATGGATGTGTTGAATAGTTAGATCTGGGGTTATTTTGCTTTAAGTTGATCGAGGTGGAGTTTTTTCTTGGCAGCCCGATCTGTTTTGCAGGTTTCAGTAAAGTAGGCGTGCATTTCAAAAAACCTGATCTGAAGCGGATCCCAGTCGGCCTCCGATTTAATTACGCCGTAGAATAAGAACTCATCTTTCAAACTATTGCTGATCTTTTCAAAATCTTCCCGGCCCAGATAGTCCACATCCGCATCACAAATGATCTCTTCGAGTGAATCGTTGGGCGACTGGGGAATCTTGGTGGCCATGATCATACCCTTTACCCTTTCAATCTCCAGTTCTGTCAGATCCCCCTCAACAAGATGGCGTTTCATGATCTCCACGCTCTTCTCCTCATGGTGCATATAGGTTTCAAGAAAGCCCGTGTCGTGAAACAGGGCCGCTATCTTCAGAAGTAAGATATCATTTTGCTCAGCAACCTCCTCTCCAATGGCAATTCTTTCCACCTGTTTTATCACGTCCTTGGTATGTGCCAGGTTGTGATAAGTCAGGTTGGGTTCCAGGTTTTGCTCCATAAAGGATAAGACAGAGGATTTCAATTCGACAAACCGCGATTCGGTCATATGATAAACTATGGTTAATTTAAAGTTAGTATTAATTATCTTAACGTCAAGTTTCCCTGCCCCATTTTCGATATGTAGTCTATTTTTGCGCGGGTTTATGGATAAATTTTTAATCGTTGGTTTGGGGAATATCGGTTCTGAGTATGATGGAACCCGCCACAACATTGGTTTTCAAGTGGTTGACTTCCTCGCGCAAAAACATTCCGCCATGTTCCAAACAGGAAGGCTCGCTGATGTGTCGCATTGTAAAATCAAGGGGAAAATGCTGGTTCTTATAAAACCTGCAACCTTTATGAATCTCAGTGGGCGAGCAGTTAAGTACTGGCTTGATAAAGAAAATATTGCGCCCGAGAACCTGCTCGTGATCGTGGACGACCTGGCCATACCCCTCTCCAAACTAAGATTACGGCCCGCCGGAAGCGATGGCGGACATAATGGCCTGAAAAGCATTCAGGAATCGCTCGGCTCTGTCAACTACGCCAGACTACGGTTTGGAATAGGGGCAACCTACCCCAAGGGCCGGCAAGTGGAATATGTTTTGGGGAAGTGGGAAGAAGCAGAAATTCCTGTAGTGAAAAAAAAGGTGGAAAAATCCGCTGAACTCGTTGAAACCTACGTTCTAAGGGGGTTGGAGCCCGCTATGAACGAGGTAAATAAAATGGATTTCAGTAGTTGATATTCCCATTTGTTTGATTATTTTAGCCTTGCTTAACGTCATTTCCAGTCTCCTTGCTAAAACCCAAACTTAATTCCGGCGCCAATGGCCTCCCATCGGCCCTTCAATCTTTAAACCTTATTGAACAATGAAAATTTTCTGTGTAGGGCGAAATTATGTAGCCCATGCAAAAGAACTGGGCAACGATGTACCCGATGAACCGGTCATCTTCATGAAGCCCAAAAGCGCACTGCTTCAAGCCCACACTCCTTTTTATTATCCGGAATTCACCAACGAACTGCATTACGAATGCGAAGTTGTTTTGAGGATCTCCAAGAACGGGAAATATATCCAGGAGAAGCATGCTTCAAATTATTACAACGGGATTACCGCAGGCATAGATTTCACGGCCCGCGATATTCAGAACCAAATGAAAGAAAAAGGCCTGCCCTGGGAAAAAGCTAAAGCGTGGGACAATTCTGCCGTGGTGGGAAAGTGGATCGAGATCAAGCCGGAATTGAACAGGAAGGATATTAATTTTTGCCTGTACAAGAATAAAGAGCTGGTGCAGCAGGGAAATACGGCTAACATGATCTTTAGTTTTGACCAGATCATTTCCCATATTTCAAATTACTTTTCCCTCAACATCGGCGATCTGGTTTTCACAGGAACACCTGCCGGTGTGGGCGAGTGCGTGGTAGGGGATGACCTCGAAGGATTCATTGAAGATGAAAGCCTCTTCGAACTCACTATTAAATAACCTGATAAAGGGTTGCTCAACGATAAATTGTTTAAGGCGTATCAGCTCATGTGTCTGGCCCGTTTCATGGCGGAAACCTATGAGGATAACAGGCAGGTATGCAAATATGTCCATTCCACATCGAGAGGCCATGAAGCCATACAACTCGCCACGGCGTTTAATCTTCTGCCATGCGATTATGTTAGCCCTTATTACCGCGACGAGTCCCTATTGCTCGGTCTCGGCTATTCGCCTTACGAACTGATGCTCCAGTTACTCGCAAAGAGAGACGACCCCTTTACAGGCGGCCGCGCCTACTATGCGCACCCATCTTCCACCGCTCCCGATAAGCCCCGGATCATCCAGCAAAGCAGCGCAACGGGTATGCAGGTGATCCCCACTACCGGTATAGCGCAGGGCATACAATTTCTCGAACGGATTTCTTCACCACTTTTGATTAACGGTAAACAAGGTGAAAAGCCCGTGGTGGTTTGCTCACTTGGAGATGCCAGCATCACCGAGGGGGAAGTGAGTGAGGCTTTTCAATTTGCAGTGCTTAAAAAATTGCCGATTATTTTTCTTGTTCAGGATAATCAGTGGGGCATCAGTGTTACCGCCAGCGAAGCAAGGGCCATGGATGCATATACCTATGCCCTCGGTTTCCCCGGGCTCTCACGCATCAAGATCGACGGAACAGATTTCCCTGCTGCTTTTCAGTGTATGCAGGAGTCCGTTGATTTTGTGCGCAAAACCAGGTCACCCATGCTCGTCCAGGCCCAGGTCCCTTTGCTGGGTCACCACACCAGCGGTGTGCGAAAAGAGTTTTACCGCACACCAGAAGATCTGGCCAACGATGCACTCCGTGATCCCGGTCCATTACTCCGGCAACATCTGATGAGCGTTGGTTTTTTGGAAGATGAGATCCTGCAGATCGAACATCAGGCGCGATCAGAAGTGCTGGCTGATTTTCAAAAAGCCGTAGCTGCACCTGATCCCGATCCGGAACAAGTAGCGGATCATGTTTTTGCGCCCACACCGGTCACGCTCGAAAGCGGAGAACGTGAACCCCGGGGCGCAGAAAAATTGCTTGTCGTAGATGCCGCTTTATTTGCACTTCGTGAGATCATGGAAGACTATCCCGAAACTGTGTTATACGGGCAGGACGTGGGCCGAAGATTGGGCGGTGTGTTCCGGGAAGCAGCCACACTGGCAGAACAGTTCGGGGATCATCGGGTGTTCAACACAGCCATACAGGAAGCGTATATCATCGGTTCTACCTCGGGCATGAGCGCCGTAGGTGTAAAGCCCATCGTCGAAATACAATTTGCTGATTATATCTATCCGGGGTTTAATCAACTGGTGACCGAGATCTCAAAATCCTGTTACCTATCCATGGGGAAGTATCCTGTGCAAACACTGATCAGGGTTCCCATTGGCGCATACGGTGGCGGCGGACCTTACCACAGCGGTAGCATTGAAACCACCCTTCTTTCTATCAAAGGGATCAAGGTGGTGTATCCTTCAAATGCTGCCGATATGAAGGGCCTGATGAAGGCTGCTTTCATGGAGCCCAATCCCGTAGTGATGCTTGAACATAAAGGCCTCTATTGGAGTAAAGTTCCGGGAACCGAGGGGGCAAAAAGACCAGAACCATCGCGCGATTATATCCTTCCGCTCGGTAAGGCTGACATCGTTCTCTCCGCCAATCATGATCTCTCATCCCGGGGCAGTTCCTGCGCGATCATCACGTACGGCATGGGAGTGTATTGGGCCATGCAAGCAGCGAAATCTTTTCCCGGACAAATAGAAATTGTTGACTTGCGTACGCTCTATCCCCTCGATGAAGACCTGGTGTTTACCGTTGTGAAAAAGCATGGCAAATGCATGGTGCTGACGGAAGAGCAGCAAACAAATTCCTTTGCGGAAGCCCTGGGGTACAGAATTTCAAAACATTGCTTTCAATGGCTGGACGCCCCGGTGGAAGTGATGGGCTCCATCGATCTTCCTGCTGTGCCTATGAACATGCTGTTGGAAAAAGCCATGCTGCCCAATGCCGAAAAAATTGGCGTAAGATTGGGACAACTACTCGGCTACTAATTCTTCTTTACTTCAAGGAAATCCAGGTCGGAAAAAGAAATGGGCTTATGGATCACCTGATAGGACTGCCGCGGTAAATCCGGTAAAGCAGGCTGGTACCCGCTCATGAGGTAAAGACTGAGATTTGGATTGATGGAAAAAAAGAAAGAAGACTTCGACCATCCCGTACCGTCGGGCAAATTGTTGTCTAAGAAAAGAATATCAGGCATTAATTCTTCCATCATCTTCATGCCTTCCTTCAAAGAATTGGCATAGTAGACCCTGAAATCTTTTTGTATCAGGTAGTTCTTCATAAGGATACAAAGGTCTATCTCATCATCTATGATCAATATCATGTTTTCGGAATCAAACATCAGTGCTGAAAGTTACTACTAATGCAAAAATCAACCCACAGTTTATTGAGGAAGGCAATACCCATCGTAAATGGCATGGAAATTTTATAAGCTAAACGTATTATTCATATAAAACTTTGTAAAATGAATGCAACATCAAAATTTTTATTGTCGGTTATTGGTGCTGCCGCCGCAGGCGCAGTCATTGGTTTATTAATGGCTCCTGAAAAAGGAACTGAATTGAGACAGCGGATACAGTCGGCCGCCAATGACTGGACCGATCAATTGGTAGACCTCGTAAATTCCTCCAGGGAAAAATTGCTGCAAGTAAAAGACCGCTGTATAAGATCCAGTAACCCGTATCGGTGCTGCTTAGTGTGACTGCTCCTGCAAGGATCATGATCACGGACAAAACGGCAATGGCAATGTTAAAGATGGTACATGGTCTCATGTTCAGACAGGGACTTTTAGACGCCCACTATCCCAACTGCAATTTTTCTGCCTTCCGGCGGGCGGAAACAATCATAGCGAGCAACAGTAGCGAACAGGCTATCGAGCCGGCGAGCACCACGTCGTTCCATCCATTGATCCGTCTTTGCTTTACTATGATGCCGGCAATACTCCAGATGGCTATCATCGGGATCACATAGTTCCCCCTCTTCCATAAGATCATTATACAAAGGAGGGCGGCAATACTGATCATGATAATGGCCCAGGCGGGTTCCGACAAAAATCCGCCCCTCCAGTTTAAGTTTACCAGCCATGCCGTTATGTTGGCAATGGTAGCGATCATGATCCAGCCGAGATAAATGGAAAACGGGATTTGAAACCAGAGCTTTTCTCCGGTGCCTGCTGATCGGTCGGGTATGTTGAAACGAAGGTGAATGGTGATGAGCGTTACGAGGAAGGCAAGCATTATCACCACAGACGCACCCACCTGTTCATAATGCCACAAGAGTATCCAACCCATGTTGAAGAGATTCGTAAGTATAAATAAAACCCCCAGCTTTTCCACCATCCGCTGCTTTGTTGCGTTGGTGAAGCCGCCTGCCTGGTAGATGACAAAACCACTCAGCGCCAGATAGATCACAAGCCATATCGAGAAAGTGTATCCGGCGGGTACAAACTCGTTGGGATAAAGCGCCGATAACTCGCCCGTATTTTTGCCATTGATGGGAAGCGAGTTGGCCAGGGTGTTCACCACCATGGTTCCTATGAAGCTGACGATGTTCAGAATAACCAGGATTTTTGATCTCATTATTAGGATTTTAGGGATGTGCCCTGCAGTTCGTTGATGGGGAATTCTTCCTGGTGCACCATAAATGCATCTTCTTTAGGTGTTATCCCTTTGCCTGCATGGATCGCATATTGTTTTGTGAATTCTGCTCCAAGATAAAGAATGGCTGCGGAATAATAAACCCAGACGAGCATAATGATGATAGAGGCCGCCGCTCCATAGGTAATAGTAAACGTGGATTTGCTGATATAAAGGGTGATGAGGTATTTTCCTATCATAAACAAAATGGAGGTGAACATAGAACCAACCACCAGGTCTTTCCAGTGCACCCGGGCATCAGGCAAAAATCTGTATATACCGTGAAATAGACTACTGGTGATCGCGAGTATCAACAGGTTGTTGATCACTATAAAAGCGACTACCAAACCATTGGATATAATAGTTGACAGCTTCTCAGATAATAGATCGAGGAAAGCGTTTACTACAAGGGATACCAGCAGCAGAAAACCGTATAGCAAGATAGTAATGCACTCAGCTTCAGAATTTTATCGTCAAAAAAGGCTATGAACGTTTCCTTGAACGCTTTGCATATTTTTTTATGACTCAAAGTGGTGTTTTCACTTCTCATAATAAAAAGGGCTGGTTGAAACCAGCCCCGATGTATCCTGTTTAACGTATGAAAATGTCTATTTATTCATGGTGATGATCGCCAGTGTACGTCCTGGGAAGAACCAGCAGAAGGCTTTTTGTCTTCCGGTGATCTTCGCTCACGCAGCAGATCGGCGGGTGTGTTGAACTCACGAAAGATCAGCCTGAGTGATTGATCAAAGGTGAAATAGTGGTAGATCCAGTTCACGAATACGAATATGCGATTCTTTACGCCAACGATTTGAAACAGGTGCAGGGCCATCCAGGCGAACCAGGCGAGAAAGCCGCCTAAATGCAGGGCGGGTTTGGGGATATCTGCTACCGCCTTGTGTCGGCCAACAGTAGCCATCGCGCCTTTATCATGATAGACAAATGGTGTTAACGGTTGGTCATTCATTTGACGGATCAGGTTCTTGCAGAGCAGTTTACCCTGCTCCAGCGCAACGGGCGCAACCTGGGGATGCCCCCGGGGATACTCTTTCGTTTCCATGTAAGCCACATCACCAATAGCGTACACACCGGGGAAATCTTTAACCTCGTTATATTCATTTACGATGATCCGATTTCCTTTGAGAACCGATGAGTCAGGAATGCCATACGGTATATTCCCTTTGATACCTGCTGCCCAGATCACCGTGCCGGCATATATTTTCTTTCCATCTTTAAAGCTAAGCGCTTCCCCATCATAGTCCTGCACCATGGCATTCGTGATCACCTTAACGCCCAATTCTTCCAGGTATCGAGCGGATCTTGCTGATGATTGATCAGACATCACCGAGAGTACCCTGTCCATTCCTTCTATCAGGAATATTTTCATTTTGGAAAAATCCAGCTCCGGGTAATCTTTTGGTAGTACCGAGTTCTTCATCTCTGCAATAGCGCCTGCCAGTTCTACCCCCGTAGGTCCACCACCCACTATTACAACTGTAAGCATTTCTTTCAAACGATCTTCATCTTTTTCTTCCAAAGCATGCTCAAAATTCTGGATGATGTGGTGGCGAAGTTTTAAGGCTTCAACGGTCGACTTCATCGGCCAGGCATATCTCGCTATCTGTTCATTTCCGAAAAAGTTTGTATCAGCACCCATTGCGATGATGAGCCGATCATAAGGATACTCGCCGGAGGACGTCACAACCATCTTTCTGTCGGGGGCAATTTCAATCACCTCTGCCATTCGGATCCTCACATTCTTGCTGTGATGAAATGCCTTCCTGAGCGGGAAAGAAATATTGCTTGCATCCAGGCCGGCAGTAGCCACCTGGTAGAAGAGCGGTTGGAATTGGTGGTAGTTGAATCTGTCGATCAGTAATACATCAATGTCTTTCTTGTTGTCCAGACCCATCGCGGCTTTCATTCCTCCAAAACCGCCACCCAGTATGATTACCCGCATATGCTTGCCATTGATTGTTTAGAGATACGGTTCATATTCAATTCCCTCTCCACCGGTAATGTGTAGCATTCTATACACGGTAAAGAAACAGGTGAATACTTTGGAAATATTGTGTTGAGCTGAATGGCAAGGGTTTTTTTTATTGAGATCAAATATCCTTTTCAGACAAAATCGCCGGGAAGGTTTTACTGGTGTGCAGTACAAATTCCCCAAATAACGTATTGGCCCAGGCAAACCATTTGCGCGTGAACTTGGATGCATCATCTTTATGAAAGGCTTCGTGCATGAACCCCGTTCCTGCATGGGTAGTCTTGAGGAGATGTAAACAGTTCCTCACTTCTTTTGCGTCAGTGGAGGTCAGGCCCCGCATGGTAATACTCAGCGGCCAGATCATGAACATCCCCGCGTGCGGTCCGCCGATCCCTTCGGCAGCCTTGCCCTTAAAGAAGAACGGGTTGTCTTCAGACAATATATATTTCCTCGTGTTGGCATATACCGCATCATTCTTCTTCACTGCATTCAGATAGGGTAGGGACAACAGGCTGGGTACGTTTGCGTCATCCATCAGATGTACGCTTCCAAATCCATTCACTTCAAAAGGATATATTTTACCGTATTTTTTGTGCTCAAAAACACCATGCAGGCGAAGTGCGTCGTTAACTTCTTTTGCGAGGTTGACGCATTCTGTGGCAAGGGTTGCGTTTGACCTGATCTTGTTGAGCATTTCTGCAGCCTGCTCTAAAGACACTACGGCGAAAAAGTTTGACGGGATCAGGAAGGGAAACAGCGTTGCATCGTCACTCGGCCTGAATATGGAACAGATGAGTCCCACCGGCTTCACCGGGTATCCGTAACCTGACAGGGGCACTCCGTCGGTTGCCCATGAGGTAGTACGCTGGAAACTATATGGGCCGTCGCCGTCTTTCCGTTGTTGTTCTTTAAATGTCTTCAGCGTGAGCCTGATCGTTTCTTCCCATTGATTGTCGAACGGCGCCGTATCGCCAGTGATCTTCCAGTAATGGTAGGCCAGTCTGATCGGATAACACAAAGAGTCGATCTCCCATTTGCGTTCATGGATACCGGGTTTCATTTCCGTGATATCACTGCTCCACTCGCTTTTTTTTGTGAGATCCTTGTAGAATGCATTCGTATATCTGTCGAGGATAATACATTTCTTCTGACGGTTGATCACGCCTTCCACCAACTGCTTCAATTTTCCATCTTCTTTCACGAGCGGCAAATAAGGCCAGACCTGGGCCGTGCTGTCTCTTAGCCACATGGCATCAATATCGCCGGTGATCACAAACGTATCCGGTTTCCCGTCGATCATTTCAAAATCCACAGTGGTGTCAAGGGTGTTGGGGAAGCAATTCTCAAAAAGGCATGCCAGTTCGGGGTCGGCGATCTGCTTCTTTAATGTTAAGATGGTTTGCTCTACCGCAGGGCTTACAAAATTTCGATCTTCCACCTTCGGGCGCATACATATGTTGAATGGCGCATGATTACTGGCAAAAGCATTCCTATTCAGGAGAAGTCCTCCTGAAAGTATTCCTGTCTGCTGAATGAATTTTCTTCTGGTTGACATTTGTTTACTTTTCTGTTGAATATGAATAGGGATAATCCTTTTTCGAAGTTCCTCTTTTTTTATCCGGCGTTGCACTCATGTTGAATTGCAATGCAGATCCTTGTAGCAGATCAAAATGACTGATGTGGTTTTTGGTATACAGCGCATTGTTGACATGTAGGGTGGAAACGTATTTTTTATCTTTTGCGTTTTCAGGGGCGCTGATCGTAATGGTTTTGCCGTTTTCCAAACTGATGCGAGCCTGTTTAAACAGGGGAGCGCCCAGTACATATTGATCGGTACCCGGACAAACGGGATAGAAGCCGAGCGCGGAGAAAATATACCAGGCCGAGGTTTGTCCATTGTCCTCGTCGCCGCAGTAGCCATCAGGATTGGGATTATACAGGCGATCCATCACTTCCCTTGACCAATACTGCGTCTTCCAGGGCTGCCCGGCGTAGTTGTACAAATAAATCAGATGCTGGATGGGCTGATTGCCATGGGCGTACTGCCCCATATTGATCACCTGCATCTCCCTGATCTCGTGAATGGGGAAACCGTAGTAACTGTCGTCGAATACGGGTGACATCGTGAAAACAGAATCCAACATGTTGTTGAACATATCTTCCCCGCCCATCAGGCCAATCAACCCTGCTACATCGTGAAAAACGCTCCAGCTGTAATGCCAGCTGTTTCCTTCTGTAAATGCATCGCCCCATTTTGCAGGGTTAAAGGGAGACTGAAAACTGCCGTTCTTGAGTTTGCCGCGCATTAGCCTGGTTTGCGGATCAAAAAGGTTTTTGTAATTGAGCATTCGCTTTTCATACAAGCTGATCTCGGCGGCAGGCCGTTTCAGCGCTTTGGCCAATTTCCATATGGTGAAGTCATCGTAGGCGTATTCCAATGATCTTGCTACGTTTTCATTGATGCCAACATCGTAGGGAACATATCCCAACTCGTTGTAGTACTTGACCCCTTTTCTGCCGGTGGCATTCGGACCCTCATTGTTTGCGCCATGCAGCAACGCTTCGTAGAGGACATTGATTTCATAACCGCGCAAACCTTTCAGATAGGCGTCTGCCACTACCGAGGCCGAATTATTTCCCACCATCACGTCGCGGTACCCGGGGCTGGACCATTCTGGTAGGAATCCGCCTTCTTTATAAGCGTTGATCAGTCCTTCCTGCATTTCCCTGTTAACGGAAGGATACAATAGATTGAGCAGGGGGTACAGGGCTCTGAAGGTGTCCCAGAAACCGGTGCCTGCATAGAGATAGCCGGGCAATACTTTACCATTGTAAGGGCTGTAGTGAACTGCTTTGCCGTCTTTGTCCAGTTCGTAGTGTTTTTGCGGAAAGCAGACCGTTCGGTAGAGGCAGGAATAAAAGGTTTTCAACTGTGTTTCTGACCCGCCGCTCACAGAAACCCGGCCCAATACCCTGTTCCATTCATTCCTGGAAGCGGCTACGGTTTGGCCAAAACTGCTGCTGCCCACTTCTGTTTTTAAATTGAGTTCCGCTTGCTCCAGGCTGATGAAAGAAGACGCTGCTTTCACACCGATCTGCTCGCCTTTCCGCGTCTTGAAACCCAGAATGGCTCCGGCATGATCGGCGGTAATGTCCAGCTCGTTTTGAAGCAACGTACTGTCGCGCCATACCTGTTGGAGATTAAATTTTTTGTCGAAAATCAGCACGAAATAGTTCCGGAAATTTCCTGCCACACCGCCGCTGTTTCGGGTGGTATATCCTGTCACTTTATTTTCTGAAGGAATGATCCGAATATGAGAGCCCTTGTTGAACGCGTCAACAACTATGAATGAACTGTCACTGGCAGGGTAAGTGAATTGAAACTGTGCAGCCCGGTCCGTTGCAGTCAGTTCCGCCGTTACATCGTATTCTGCCAGGTAAACTTTATAATAATGGGGATGCGCCTTTTCAGTTTTGTGGCTGAACAGGCTAGAGCGCGCATCTTCCCGGAAGGCCATTTTCCCTACCACGGGCATGATAGAGAACTGCCCGTAGTCGTTCATCCAGGGAGATGGCTGGTGCGTCTGTTTAAAGCCCCTGATCTTCTCCGCTGTATAGGTGTACATCCACCCGTCGCCCATTTTGCCTGTCTGCGGTGACCAGTAGTTCATGCCCCAGGGTCGGCCTATGGCCGGGTAGGTATTGCCATTGGACATGCTGTAGGATGACTCTGTACCCATCAGGGGATTCACCATGGATACGGGATCTGAAAAAGGTGTTTGGGCAAACGTAACCGGGAATAGGGACAAACAAAGAATGAACAAAACGAGTGATCTTAACATGATGAGAATTTATCGCTGACCGGGTGGAATGGTAATCAGGGGGAAAGTTAGCAGAACTCAGGCTATTATCATGGCAGATATGCGGTGGAAAATAAAAAAGGGACAAAAGGTATTCACCTGATTTGTCCCTTTTCGTAGCGGGATCGGGAGTTGAACCCGAGACCTTTGGGTTATGAATCCAACGCTCTAACCACCTGAGCTACCCCGCCGTTTGAGGGGGGCAAAAATAGGCATTAGCCAAATGACGAACAAAATAAAATTGGGTATTTCCCCAGTTCGGGTCTCCCTTTTCAGGTATTTGAGCGCCCAACTGTGGCGGCTTATCCATAGATCCCGCAACGATAAGGCTGAATTCCACAACAATCAGGCAGTAATTGTGGAATTTACCCAAATCTGGTCGTGGCATTGTTCTTTTAGCGGCTATAACAAATCAATGGTTATGGAGAATAATGAGAATCAAAACAGGCCAGCCCGGGACGCAAAAACATCAAACAGGGGATTAGCATCTGCAGATCCTAAAACAAGGGCAGAAGTCGCCAGAAAAGGCGGAGAAGCGGTAAGTAAAAACCGTGAGCACATGGCAGCGATTGGAAGGAAGGGTGGCCAAACGGTCAGCCAGGACAGGCAGCACATGTCCCAGATCGGACGCAAAGGCGGGGAAGCGGTAAGCCGTGACAGGCAGCACATGAGCGATATCGGAAGAAAAGGTGGAGAAAATTCCCGCAGCAATGAGGCCAGGCACGGTAACGACGGCGCACCAGGTTCTGCCCAATGAACGGACGATCTATAGAAAACATACGTTGTGTTGCATACCCCCGAATCGGGGGTATGTTTTATTAGAACGGATCAACACCTATTTTACGGAGGGTGGGTTATACACCCGCTCCGCATTTTTCAATACAGTTTGTTTGTCTAAACTCACCAACCTGGGCTTTTCCTGGAGGTAAAGTTCCATCTGGTCGTTATAATGCCTGCTGCCGGGCTTGGACGATGCCCCGTAACAGTTGATAGACTCTATGATGGGCAGGGCGTTTTTTGGAAACCTGACCAACTGGATGAAAGACTCTCCTGCCATCACCCTGTACCTTCCATCTGCCTGCGGCTTGCTATGCATGGCCATCAGCACATCTGGTAATCCCCACGATGGATAGTCTTTGTTTCCCCTCGAATGTCTCTGCAATTCCCCGAGGGTTACACCGATTTTCCCGAAATATTTACGCTGGTAGCTGCTGATTTGCGTTAGCATTTCATAGATATCTTTTTTGTACAGGACGTTTCCTCCGCTGCCCTGACGCCTTTCGTTGATCATATGATAAAGCTGTAAAAAAACTGCTGCGCCTTCACTGGAGGTATCCGCTATACGATCCCATGTTTGCAAACTTTTCAGTATCGCTCCGGTTGCAGTATCCTCTGCAGGGTCCAGTAAAAAAAGGGTATCTGTGTTGACGGGATATTGCAGGGGCGTGGGAAGTTGCTTGTCATACTTCATCTTTTTAAATGACGGATAATCCACTTTATCAAATTGCCCGATCATTTGCTGAAGCCTGTAGCTCCTGTTATTATGGTAGGTTTCATACCCACTGGTAATATCATATTTTGAGGGATCTGGATTGGACCCCGGCGCAGTGGCAAGAAAAGGAGAGTGGTTCGTATTGTATACATAACCCGGCGCGGGATTCAGCAACTGCGGCAACTCCGCGAGCGTATGAAATTTTTCCCAAAGGGTAGATGAAGTATTGCCGGGAACGGTAGACGACCATTTGTAAATGTTGTTGTTGTTCCTCACCGGCATTTTGCCCCCGCTGACATAAAAGATCGTATCATACCGGTCCGCATACACAATGTTCATCATGGGTAAGCCCTGCATGGAAATGGCTTCATAAAATTCGCTGAAGTTTCTGGCCTTATTCATCAGCCACCATTGTTCCACGGCTTTCACATCCTGATTCGCCGTAAGCCGGATGGAAAATACACCCTGGTCCGTTTTTACCGTTGCCCCATATTTACTCCAGTACACTGATTTACCGATGGGGACAGGAATGCCTTTTACCCGAAGCTTTACTTTTCTTTTCTCCAGGGGCAGCCAGTTACCGTCGAATTCGTACTGATCATTCGTTTTATTCATCTTCAACTGGAACACATCGATCTTATCCATCATGTTCACCGTATGCGCCCACCCTAAATGCTCATTCACGCCTGCAAAAACAGTAGCCCCGCCCGGAAACAGGGCGCCGATGATATTAAGCCCCTCATCGCTGCTCAGATGT
>JBBAJO010000041.1:0-18362 GCA_040404005.1 Chitinophagaceae bacterium | reverse complement strand
GCCGCTTCATCCAATACTTTACTGATGGGTTTCCCTGCGCCATGACCCGCCTTGGTTTCAATGCGAATCAACACCGGCTTCTCACAACCTTGCGCGGCCTGCAGGGCTGCTGTGTACTTGAATGAATGTGCCGGCACTACCCGGTCGTCATGATCCGCTGTGGTGACCAGGGTGGCCGGATAACAAGTGCCCGACTTAATATTATGCAAGGGCGAGTAGGCATAGAGATTCTTAAACTCGGGTTCCGATTTATCCGCGTTCCCATACTCCGTTGCCCAGGCGTATCCAATCGTGAACCGATGATACCTCAGCATATCCATCACGCCTACCTGCGGTATCGAAACAGCAAACAAGTCGGGCCGCTGGTTCACCACCGCGCCTACCAATAGCCCGCCATTACTTCCGCCGCGCAACGCCAGGCGTGAAGGCTTGCTGTATTTATTCGCCACCATCCATTCCGCCGCGGCGATCATATCGTTGAATACGTTCTGCTTGTTCATCAGCATGCCTGCCTTATGCCATGCTTCCCCATACTCGTTTCCACCCCTCAGATTAACGGCTACATAAATGCCGCCCTGTTCCAGGAAAAATATATTGGACACGCTGAAGCCCGGCGTCATCGGCGAGTTGAAGCCGCCATAGCCATACAAGAGCGCCGTATTGTTGCCATCGCGTTTCAAGCCCTTCTTATAGGTGATAAACATCGGAACCTTCGCCCCATCTTTCGATGTAAAGAATTCCTGCTTCACTTCATAGGCTGTTGGATCGAACTTCACTTCGGGTCTCCTAAACTCCGTGGACTTGCCCGATTGAATATCGTACCTGAAAATCGTAGGCGGATAGTTGAAGGATGTATAGGTGTAGAAAAGCTCTGTGTCTGTTTTCATACCTGAAAATCCAGAAGCTGTACCTATGCCCGGCAACGAAATGGTTCTCACCAACTTCCCCGAATAATCAAACTGTTTCACGAGAGAATAAGCATCTTTCAAATATTGGGCAAACAGATATCCACCTGCCGTGCCTACTGAAAGCAACACGTCTTTCTGTTCAGGAATAATATCTTTCCAATTAGCGGCAGGAGTTTTTGGATCGATGAGCACCAACCGGAAATTAGGTGCGTTGACATTGGTCAGCACCAGCAATTGATCACCGGTATTATCAATAAAACTGTGTTGATGTTCAAAGCCCGGTAACAACACGTTGAACGTTTTTTGTGAAGGATCTTTAAGGTCTTTATACAACAACTCAGATCCACTCGTGCCTTCCGAACTGGAGATGATCAGAAAGCGTTCATCCTCGGTAATGCCGGCACTGAAAAATCTCTTTGGGTGGGCAGGATCCTCGTAGATCAGTTGATCATTTTCCTGCTTGTCGCCCAGCTTGTGGAAATAGGCCTTCATGTGCTCGTTCTGGTTGGTCAGCTTCTTGGATTCATCGGGCTTGGGATATCGGCAATAATAAAATCCTTCTTCTCCCTTCCAGTCCAACCCGGTAAATTTCAGATCCACCAATCGGTCTTCCAGCAACTTGCCGTCCGCCACGTTCATGACCTGCGCTTCCTGCCAGTCGCTCCCCGAGCGGGAAACCGTATACCCCATGTATTTGCCAGACAAGGGAAAGCTGACTCCCGCCAGTGCCACGGTGCCGTCCGTTGACAAGGTATTGGGATCCAACAACAGTTCAGGTTCGCCTGTTAGGCCTTTTTGACGATACAACACTGACTGGTTCTGCAACCCATTGTTCTTACTGAAAACATAAAACGATCCCCTTTTAGAAGGCGCGCTGTACTTCGGGTAATTGAATAACTCCTCCAGTCTTTTCCTGATGGCCTTCCGATAGGGGATGGCCGACAAAAACTTCTCGGTAACGGCATTCTCTTCGTTGATCCACGACCTCAGCGTATCACTGTTCTCGTTCTCCATCCAGCGGTAGGGATCACTGACTTGAGTGCCAAAAAAGTTATCTGCCTGTTCCACTTTCAATGCCTTGGGATATTGCCCCGCTGCATTAATTCCAATAGCTGAGGCCACTGTAAGCATAATTAAAAAACGTTTTTTCATGAAGCCTGATTGAATAAGTTATTCCATACAACCAATTGGAGCACCTGGTGGTATAGGGGCATGTAACGTTGGCCTGGCTTTATCCGGTGCTTTCATCCGCTCCAGTGCCAATGCATAATGACCTGCGAGCTGTTCATCCACTGCAATTTTCTTTTGCGTATCGATATACGCTTTAAGATCATCTAATGTTTTGCGCATCACGGCGCGGACGGCAAACGAAGACCGATCGTCTACGGAAGAAGCTAATAAATAAGTTAGCAATACCTGTTCGGTCTGCTGCTGTACCAATGCAGCAAATCCCTTACGCCGTGGCGCTTTCCAGGTAGCCTTGATGATCTGTTTATTCATCTCGCTCAGCTTCATGCCCACGCCAGTGTCTTGCGCCATTCTGCTCAATCTTTCCCGATGATAGAGGAATGATAAAGGCAGATCAGCCGCTGTTTCAGCGGGTGCCAGGGGATCGAACGAAAGACCGGTGTTTTTACGAAACAATTCATTGCCATAAGCATACCCTTCGGGACGAGGCGGGATGAGTTTTACAATATGATCCGGTACTTTCAGAAACTCGGGTTCCAGTGTGCGCAGTATAACATCCAGTGCTTGTTGCTGTGTTTGTATGGGCAATGGGGAGATGGGCTTGAAGGCCTTTCCGTTCAACGCGTACGTATAGTCTTGCCCACCCACCAGTTTACAAGCTGCCTCTACCTGGTACCTGTGGTAAAAGTATATAGGCACCAATACATCTTCCAACATGGCCATGGGAACGCCGGGCCTCACGCTGTTGGTGCCAAACTGTTCGAGTGCTTTCGCTCTCACACGGATCACCTCCTTTAATTCCGATACCGGCTCTTTTCCGTTATCCCATAAATGCGCTGTGGGATGCATGCCTCCTGCGGCGCGTGCATCCTGGTCGCTGATGAATTGCATTCCTTTCGCAACGGCATCGTCTAATATTTTATCAAGCCCCAGCTTCTGTTCTGCTTCTGAAGCAAACTCACGGTAGCCCCAGTTGATCGCAATGTTATCCCACTCGCCAATCTTGTTGTCGTAAGCCCGACTCATATCGATCTTACCGTCGGATCCCAAACGCACCATAGGATGCGGATAGTCCATCACACTGGCCCGGTCATTCACGCTGGATGCATAATTGTGCATCAGACCCAGGGTATGTCCTACTTCGTGTGCCGATAATTGCTGCAGTCTGTCCAATGCCATCTTTTCCATCTTATCGTCTGCCGGCATGCCGTTCTCAAAAGGAGCCAACAGACCCTGTGCGATCAGGTAATCCTGCCGAACGCGCAGGGAGCCCAAACTCACCTGCCCCTTGATGATCTCTCCCGTACGCGGATCCACAACCGACATGCCATAACTCCATCCGCGGGTGGACCGGTGCACCCAATTGATCATGTTATACCTGATATCCATGGGGTCTGCCGTATCCGGCAAAAGCTTCACCTGAAAGGCATTGATATACCCTGCCGCTTCAAAAGCCTGGTTCCACCAGCTGGCGCCTTCCAGCAAGGCAGAACGTATGGGTTCCGGTGTTCCATTATCGAGATAATACACGATCGGTTTAACCGCTTCAGATCTCGCGGCCAAAGGGTCCTTTTTTTGCAGCCTATGCCTGGTGACCAGCAATTTTTGAATGGGTTCCGGCACCGGCGTACTGTAATCTTGATACATTATGGGTATGAAACTGGAACGGGGATCAAAAACCCTCACCTTGTAGCCATCATCCGGTAACTGTACAAAAGAATGATGCATGCGCAGCGTGATCGAGTTTGGTGTGGGCGTCACAGACTGCACATAATTGCCTACCACACCGTCGTTATTGACGAGCGTAATTGTTGCCTCCACTTCTGTATTCAGTGGAAAATTTTTAGTAGTAGGAAGATAGATGGCCGACCTTGAACTGTCTACCATGAAACTGCCCTGCTGCATTCTCTTGATCTGCAGTGCAGCGCCCACTGCATCGCGCAGGAAGAAAGCCGTTGCATCTACGATCACCCGGTTGCCTGATTCCGCTACCGTGCTGAAACCCCAGATGGTTGACTTGGCAAAGGACTCCTCCACCGCTTCTTTTTCGAGCGCGTTATTTGTCACGGCCCGAAAATCATAATTGGGCTGTACCATAAAAACTTTCCTTCCCACCCGGTTGAAGCTGACAATAACGCCCCCACTGCTCCTGCCCCTGTCGAGCCCAATATCATTTGACCCCAATCCTCCCGGCAAAGATGTTGCATACAGAAACTCCTGGTTCCATTTATCGATCTCGAGATAGATCCTGCCGTAGGCATCGTCCCAATAGAGATTAAAATAGCCGGGCAACTTCTTCATCCCATTCATCCGATCTTCCACGGAAGAAAGTTTCTGTGCAGCCAGGTCTAACATACTGATCACGAGGATCAGAGCGAGAGAGAGAAATCTCCATTTCTTCATGTGGTGGTTTTGTGCGTAAACAGGATCATCTTCACTTACTGTTTGGCAGATCCGTTCAAATTCTTATAAATGCTGATGTAATGCGTCCTGATCCTGTCCGGCATCAGGGTCTCCTTGCCATTCACATCTAAACGGATGGCGTTAGACGATAAGATAGGCATATGGCAATCAATGCATTTGTTCTCCAACACCAGTCCCGCTGCGGGTTTCAGGCTGCAATGGACCTGGTCCTTCCCACCATGGCAGTTCATGCATTTGGCATTGAATATCTTGGGTTTATTGAACTCATCCTTGTGCACATTATGGCAGGAAGAACAGTCCATCTCGGCCGACTTGATATAACATGTACTTGCGGCCATTAAACCAAACTGGTTACCATGCACATCCAGTGTATCTGCCTTATCAGAAATCGGATTCCCTACTGAATATTTACTCAGCGTATCTCCAAACTGGAACGTAAATGGCGGTTCAATGCCTTTTCTTATTCCCGAATGGCAGAGCGCGCAGCCATCTACCCGAATGCCTCTTTCCATTCGCGCCGTATTCACAATATATCTTCCCACGGTATCTTTTCCATTAGCCAGGTGATAAGTCACATGCTTTCCGCCGCCACCATGGCATCTTTCACAATCAATACCCAGCACCAATGCCGCTTTATCATAGACATCATCGTTCCCCACTTTCCCAACGGCTTTCGCATAGGTAGTATGACATTCCAAACAGGCCAGGTTAATGCCCCGGTCGAATTTAAACATCTTCGGAAACCCCGGACTATTGCACCAGGTGTTGGTTTCAGCATAGTAAGAGATCGGCAGCTGGTATAGACTATTATCCATCCACGACAAATAACTCTGGCCCTTCCTGCCAGACCCGATTACGATGTCGAAGTAAGCGCGTTGTACTTCCGTTCCAGTCACCTGGGCCGATTGCACCAATCTCTTCCCGTCCTTTAGCATCGCCACGCTCATGAACGGATTATAGTTGAATACATTCTTCCCTTCCTGAAAACTTCCTTTGATGTATTTCGTTTCTGCCGGCCTCGAATCGCGGTAATGGGCCGTTTCAATGTGGGATTTATAGATATCGGCGTGGCAAGACTGACAAGCTTTGGACCCTACCATGTCTGTTCCGTATGGACCGGGCGGATCAGGCTTTTTCGTGAAGAAAAGATTACTGCATACGATGGCTGCCAGGATGGATGCCATCACCAACAGTTGCTTATACTTTAAAGAGATCATATACTTCACTGTTCTAAATTAAATCAATAGACTGGAAATTGTCGGATTTTTAGAATATCAAACCGATCATCGATGATCAATTTAATTTTTTTTCCTGAAACCCTTAATCCGGCTGCTCCCGCCAGCGCGAACGTTGCGTGCAAGCCGCCCAGGTTCACTACCAATTGAACTTCTGCTCGTTGGAGTAATTGTTCTTTTTATTCAGCCCCCATTTAAAATTTGCAAAACTGGTTTGCTCAACGGGTCCCGAATTAATACTTGGTGATTTAGCATTTCGGATCAATACCTCGTCGCCGGGTCTCATATCGATGGTGATCCTGGTTCGGCCATGGTATATCGAAGCATTGGGCTTCATCCCCATCTCGATGGCTGAAATGGGTATATCGGTTTCAACAATACATGGCCCGCCTTTTTCACTGATCACCCGGATCATGGAAGTCTGACCCCCTGCCCTTACCGCATTCACCCGGAAAGCCCCTTCTGCCCTCAGGTTCCTGAAGCTTGCATTTGCCCATGACGAAGGCATGGCGGGGAAAACGGAAACCACACCATTATGGCTTTGCAGTAACATTTCCGCAAAAGCGGTTACCCATGACTGTGGTGATTCAAAACAAGGTCCGGCTTCTTTATACAAACCATTCACCTCACCATGCCGATTCAAAAACCGGTTCAGCTGGTTCCTTGCTGAATCGCCTTTTCGCATGTAGGCGTACATGGAAGCAGATCCGGTGTACGAATATCCGGCCAGCGCAGAAGGCATAGAAAGCCAGTGCTTGATTGATTTTTCCATTAGGGCCCTGCTGGCTGCATTGTCCGGGTCTACTTCCTTGTAAGGATAGATCATCATCAGATGGGAGTAGTGACGATGGGATGACGTGAGCGCCACATTCTGCCCAATCATGTAGCCCGTTTCGTTCACATAGTAAACTGGAAGTTTATCCAAAAGGTATTTCCACTTCGTTCTTTCGGTATCATGACGGTCGAGCATACTGTCGGTATCCATCAATGTTTGCAGCCCCCACTTCAATGCCGTTAGTGTATAATGGGCATCCGCTGCATCTGCATATTCGGGAGAGTGAGAAGTAGGAAGATGGTATCTCCCGTCACTGCCCAGCTTTAATAGATGGGTTAGATAGGTCACTGCACGTTTGAGTAGTGGATAGATCTTTTTCGTCAGTTCCACAGTATCGCCCGAATAGAGAAAATAGCGGTGGTAGTAGTATAATGTCCAGGTCAGGTCTCCCGGTTCAAAGCGGCCTGCTTTGAGATCGTTTTGGTCGAGCGGGCTGAACAGATCGTACCCCGATATTCTACCGATGGCTGCTGCATCTGAACGCCATTTTTCCGGCACGTTATTGATGAGGTTTTTGATATTCCTGTTGAGGTGATCGAACAATGAAAATCCGGTTTCCAGGTGATTGGTGACGAAGATGTTTGAATAAGAAAGCTGGGTGTTTAGATTCCACCAAATCGCTGGCCAGGGGGTAGCACTGGTAAACCAGGGACCCATCAGATCCACCATAGGCTCACTCCTACGGGTAGCCGAAGCCAGGTTATAGAGTTGGAGCCAGTAATAAGATTGCATCCGTGCATCGGGAACGGCGATGAAGCTTCTTTGGAAATAGTTGCGCCACCATGTTTGGTGGGTGGCGAACACCTCCGCGGGCCTTTTCAAGCTATATTTTTTCAGGTGGTCCATGGCTTCGGCCGCTGAGCCATCATTCGGTTCAGCACCGTAACCCACTGCAATGGTCAGCTCTTTCCCTTTCTGCTGCCAGGCCGTGGTATACCCGCCGCCGTTCAGGAGCTTTTGTCGGGAGATCTTTACCCCTGCAGTATCTTTCTGCACGGGTTCAGGATTATAGGTGTACCGATACTGTTCTACATTAATCCGACCCGAACTCAACCTGGGGGTGACACTTTTCTCGGGCACCCATTGCCAGCCAGGGCCATCTTCCCCGCCCGATCCTTCGGCCTTGATATGGATCACCTGCTCACCAGTTGGAACAAACGCATGCATGGAAATTTTTCCCAGCGTAGTAGTGATCGTACCTGATGCTTCGGCTCTATAGATATCGAGTTTAATATCGGCCGATACGATCTCCCCTTTTGTTGGCAGCAGGAATTTCCCGATAGGCAGACGGGGCCTTGAAACGAGTTGCTCTGTAAACATGGAATCGGGATAATGCGGCCGGGTATCTGTAACATCTGAACGGCCTACGTCGAAGCGCAGCGCTTTGTTATTCTCTTTATAGATCAGCACGCCGAGCCGACCATTACCCAATTGGATGCCGGTATAAAAATTCGTGCTCAGGCTGTCCCAGTGCAAACTCTGCTCATCCATGTACCTATCCCATGGAATAGCGGGCATCTGCGCGCGGGCATTGGCTGACAGGGCAACAAGCAGGAAAAAAAGGAAGGGTCTCATGTATTGGCTCATTGGCTGATTAGCTCATTAGCTCATTCTTTATTCTAAAAGTATACAATATCTCAATCCTTAAGAATATATGAATGAGCCAATCAGTCAATTTGCTAATTAGCCAATTGATAAATCAACTCACCCCCGTTCAAGAGCTGTTGATGAGTTAGCTGCTTAACCGGTATTTCTTTGCCGTTTAGGAAGATTTTACTAATGTGCCCCTTCTTGCCCGGATCTTTGACCAGGCTGCCTTTCGTTTTAATGGTCATTTTCTTACCGCCTGGTAATTGGATCACGGCGCTGTTCACGAGTGGATAGCCGAACACATAGGCCCCGGAGGCGGGGTTCATGGGGTACATGCCTAAGGCCGACCAGACCAGCCAGGCACTCATCTGCCCGCAGTCATCGTTGCCCGACAAGCCATCAGGCCCCGTCTTATATAAACTGTCAACCACCACCCGAATCTTCTGCGCTGCTTTTTCGGGATGGCCGGCTGCCGTATACATGTAAATGATATGGTGTGATGGTTCGTTGCCGTGGGCGTACTGCCCGATCAGGCCGGACACATCATCCGAAGTATTTGTTCCGTGCAATACCGATGGCGAATTGAACAGCTCATCTAATTTCTTCACCAGCTGCGGCTTGCCGCCGTAGAGCGCAGCGAAACCATCTACATCGTGCGGCACAAAGAAACTATGCTGCCAGGCCGTGCCTTCAATGTATTGGCCTTCGAAGCCGTGCTCCGACAATAACGGATCAAATGGCTCAATGAATTTGCCGGTACTGTCCTTAGCGCGCATGAAGCCCGTGGCAGGATCGAACAACTTCTTATAGCTCATGGCGCGGCCATAGTAGTGATCATAGTCGGCCTTCTTCCCCATCTTCTTCGCCACCTGCGCGATGCACCAATCATCGAATGCATACTCGAGCGTGATGGTCACACTCCAGCCATGCTTATCCTGCGGCAGGTATCCAAATCGGATATAATCCGGCGTGCCCCGCTGTTGCTGATGCGCACTTTTCGTCATGGCCTCATAGGCCCGCTTATGATCAAAGCCGGGGATATTTTTTAAGATGGCATCCGCTATGATGGGAATGGCGTGATAGCCCGTCATGGTATTGGTTTCCCAGGTGTTCAGGTCCCACACGGGCAGCAAACCGTTATCGTCGTAGAACGACAACATACTATTGATCAACTCGGGAACTCTATTAGGTTGAGTAATGGTGAACAATGGATTTAATGCCCGAAATGTATCCCAGTTAGAAAACACGGTGTACTTGTTCCCTTGTTGCTTTCGGATCTTGTTATCATGCACGCGATACTTTCCATCTTCGTCGGAATACAGGTTGGGTGAAAGCGCTGTTCTGTAAAGTGCGGTATAAAATTTTTGCGCAAAGACCCTGTCGGACGAATCCACCACGATCTTCTGCAACTCCTGCTCCCATTGCTTCTCAGCCTGCTTTGCCACCTCGTTAAACACTTTGCCGTTGGTTTCTTTCAAGGCATTCAAGGCCTCCATGGTGCCCGTTGAGCTAAGGCCGACGCGGACCAGCAGGGGCTTATCATCCGTATCAAATTTCAGTACCATCTTGGCCAGCGGGCCCCGGATCTCGTTGCCGTTGGTGCTGGTTTGTCCTACAAAGATTTTATCCCGCACGGGCTTCGAAAATCGCGCCGCGAAAAAAACAGACTGACCTTTTGCCCAGCCCGTAGAGGAACGAAATCCGATCAATGTGCTATCATCGTACAAACTCAACATGGCATCCGTAGGCGCGTCCCAGTTGATGGCAAAACCCATGTCGAACCGCAACCAGCCCTGCTTCCCTGGAAAGGTATAACGATGGAAGCCGTTGCGGGCCGTGGTAGTGAGTTCGCAGTTGACTTTGCTATCGAGTTGAACGGAGTAGTAACCCGGACTTGCTTTTTCATTCGCGTGTGAAAACGGAAGGAGGATGTATTTCTCGCGGATCTGAGAGGTATCGGTGAGGGGGAGTACAGAGATATCGCAAAGATCGCCGATGCCGGTACCGCTTAGGTGGGTATGGCTGAAACCGGCGATGGTCTTGCTGCTATAATGATACCCGCTGCACCAGTCCCACCCGTTGACGCCATTATCAGGACTCAGCTGCACCATCCCGAAAGGCGTAGTAGCTCCGGGGTAGACATGGCCATGCCCGCCCGTGCCCAGGAAGGGATCAACAAATCGGGTGAGTTGTTGCGCGGGGGCAACGAAAGACATTACGAAACAAAGGCAGGTAATGAGATACTTCATGGGCTTAATTTATCGATGTCGAATTTATTGATTTCTGGCACATTTGGCGGAAATTGCTGAACAACATTGTTTACCATGATGAAAGCCACATTCACCTGCATCCTTATATTAATCACAACCGCTCTGTTCAGCCAGACACAACGCTACGACGTTTTGGTGATCGGCGGCGGCGTAGGCGGAACTGCCGCTGGAATACAGGCAGCGCGTTCAGGGGTAAGAACAGTGATCGTGGAAGAAGGACCCTGGCTGGGCGGAATGCTCTCGGCAGCGGGTGTTTCGGCGATCGACGGCAACCACGAGTTGCCCTCTGGTTTGTGGCGGGAGTTCCGTCAGAAAATCTATGCCCGTTATGGCGGGCCCGATAAAGTAGCGACGGGCTGGGTAAGCAATACACATTTTGAACCGAGGGTGGCCGACAGCATTTTGAAAACCATGGCGAAAGCAGAAAAGAATCTCACCGTAATATTCGGTTATGCGTTAACGTCAGTTTCTGTGAAAGGTGGAAAAGTAATCGGCGCAACGTTCAGGGACAAGAAAGGGAAGACGATGGTTATTGAAGCCTCACAAACCATAGACGCCACTGAACTCGGTGATGCGATGGCCATGGCTAAAGTTCCATATAGTTTGGGCATGGAAGCCGGACCAACGGCAGGTGAAAACGTAGGCGTGAATGAAACCAACGATATTGTGCAGGACCTCACTTATGTGGCCATCTTAAAAGATTATGGTGCTGGTAGGGATTGCACCATCGTGAAGCCGCGCGGCTATGATCCGGCTGAATTCGACGGTGCAAACCTGGATTATTATAAAGATGCCACGAGGAAGAAGCCCTCCGTTGACGCGCGTAAAATGCTGGACTATGCGAGGCTCCCGAATAACAAATACATGCTGAACTGGCCCAACTTTGGGAACGATACATACCTGAACATTGTTGAAATGACGCCTGCCCAGCGCGAGGCGGCATTAGAAAAAGCGAAACAGCAGACCCTTCGTTTCATTTATTTCATCCAACATCAATTAGGTTATAAGCAATTGGGTTTAACAGACGATGAGTTCCCAACGCGCGACCGTCTTGCGCTGATGCCCTATCACCGCGAGGGTCGCAGACTGAAGGGCGTTGTAAGATATAACATGACGCAGATCGCCAATCCGTTCGACCAGGAACTGTATCGTACCGGAATTTCTGTTGGCGATTATCCGATCGACCATCATCATAAAAAAAATCTAAAGGCCCCGCAGCAGCTAGAGTTTTATCCCGTGCCTTCTTTCAATATCCCGTTGGGTTGTTTGATCCCGGAGGAAATGGAAGGTCTGACCGTTGCTGAAAAAGGCATCAGCATCAGCAATGTCGCCAATGGCACCACAAGGCTGCAACCCGTGGTAATGCTCACGGGCCAGGCCGCCGGTACACTGGCAGCGCTCGCTGTTCAGTCAAAAACCGAACCTCGAAACGTGCAGGTCCGAGATGTACAGAAAAGTTTACTTGACGCAGGCGCATACGTTATGCCGTACAACGATGTAAAGCCCGATCATCCTTATTTCAAATCCATCCAGCGCGTAGGCGCAACGGGCATATTGAAGGGAAAGCCTACGCCAACCAACTGGGCCAACAGAACCTGGTTCTATCCTGATTCTCTGGTGAATGCCGCAGCATTTGTAAAAGACCTTAAAACATACTACCCGGTAACCCGCGCTGCAGAAGGGCAATACCTCACCGTTCGCGATGCGATCTTAGTTATGCAATCTGGTGGGCCGCAGGACCTTGATCTATTTTCGCTGGTGAGAAAAAACTTCGCGGCCTGGGGTTGGAAAGATGCCGAGCCTACCCGTTACATTACCCGCGGCGAGCTGGCAAAAATGGTGGATGAAGTACTTGACCCGTTTGAGAGACCGATCAGCCATATAGGCAAACTAAAATAAGATGATCGACCCCAGGGATCGATCATCTTACTATTCATTTCTTTTTCTTGGCTTTGGCCGGCACCTCATCTTCCACCCTGAAACTCAGCATGCATATCACACCAAACGTAGTGACCTTCCCATTATTCACATGCGCCTTAATGTCTTTCACATAAACCGAATCAATGTTTCGAACGGTCCTGGATACCTCACTGACCGCATTTCGAACGGCATCGTCAATACTTTTCTCGGAATGGGCGATGACTTCAATAACTTTTACAATAGACATAGCAACTGTTTTGATTAAAAATGTTAGGACAGAAAGCTACTGTGTTTTGTTGGCATTACGATTATTTTATCTTTAAAACCAGTTTCAAAAAACGAACGACAAGAACCACCAGCTATAAGCATTTCGGGTATCCGATGTAAAAACGCTCATTTGGCGGGTTTTATACCATTTCCCGCAGCCCCGGATTTTCGTAATTTCAATCCATGCCAGATATCAACCCCATTAAACTCTCGGATCTAACCGGTCTGATCCGTGATACACTCGCGCAGCGTTTTGAGCGCGACAGTTTTTGGGTATTGGCCGATGTGAGCGACCATAAATTCTACCCCCAGAAGAAGTATCATTTCTTTGACCTGGTGGAGAAAGATGATATCAGCGGTGAACTGGTAGCGCGGGTGCCGGCGACCGGCTGGGGCGATGGTACGCGCAGCATCGAAGTCTTTGAAAAAGAGACAGGGCAGAAATTCACCACCGGCATCCACGTGCTGGTACGGGTAAAAGTGGGTTTTCATTCTACTCACGGCATCAAGCTCAGCCTGCTGGATGTTGACAGTCGTTTTACCCTGGGCGAGCTGGAAAAGAAAAAGCAGGAAACCATCAAGAGGCTGCTCACCGAATGTTCCGATTTTATCCGGCAGGTGGGTGACCAGATCGTCACCCGGAATAAAGGCCATATCCTGAACCTGGTGATCCAGAAGATCGCGGTGGTGAGTTCCAAACAATCGGCCGGCTTTCAGGACTTCATGCATACGCTGAAGAATAATGGTTTCGGGTACATGTTCAAAGTAGATGAATACCACGCCAAGGTGCAGGGCGAGGCCAATGCTAAATTATTGCTGGACCAGCTTCTGGCGGTTTTTCATTCGGATGAAGCTTACGATGCCGTTGTCATCATCCGGGGTGGCGGGGCAGAAACGGATTTTTTGATCTTCAACGATTTCAGCCTGAATAGAGCGCTGGCGAAATTTCCCATACCCATTATCACGGGCATTGGCCATCAGAAAGACCAGACCATTGCGGATTTGATGGCGCATACCGAAACCAAGACGCCCACACGGGCGGCGGAATTCATCATTGCCCATAACCGGCAATTTGAGGACATCCTATTGTCGGTCCAAAAAAACGTGGTGATCAAGGCCCAGCAGATCTTCAGTCAGAGGCAGCGGGTATTGACCCAGATCAACAGCATCGTAGTCAATAAGAGCCGCGACTACCTGGCGAATTTCGCGCAGGAGATGGTGAAGATCAACCGGCTGGTCACCCAGAACTCGCGGCAGATCCTCCATGCGCGAAGAAATGAAATGGTATCTTTATCGTCGCGGATCGTGAGCAGACCGAGGGTGATAGTCGCAAGCCGTTTACACGAACTGGAACAGCTGGTATCCAACATCAGTACGTTCAGGAACCAGTTCCTAAAAAACCAGCGGGGCTATCTCGGGCATTTTGTGACGATGATCCATTTGGCGTCGCCGGAACAAACGTTGAAAAGAGGATTTGCATTGGTGAAAAAGGGCGGGCGGATCATTACGGACCCGGACCAGATCTCGAAAGGTGAAGAAATAACAATTGTACTGAAGCACACTGATATCATATCAACCGTAACAGGGAAAACAGAAAGCAATGGATCTACAAACAACATATGAGGAAGCCTATAAAGAGTTGCAACAGATCGCACGGGAAATTGAAAACGAAACGGTTTCCGTAGATGTCCTTGCCGCCAAAGTAAAACGCGCCTCCGAGCTGATCACTTTCTGCCAGAACAAACTCCGCAGCACAGAACTTGAAGTGGGCAAGATCATCGAGCAGATGGAGCAGAAGCATTGAAAACGTTGAAAACGGTCCATGTTTGCCCGCGACACGCTGAAAATCAATCAAATAGAACGTACAAAAAAATGTACATAATTTTGTACATTTGTTTTAAATCACCTTTATGCAGGCAGTATCGATGTCTCAG
The DNA here is from genome assembly GCA_040404005.1 of Chitinophagaceae bacterium. Lineage (GTDB taxonomy): Bacteria > Bacteroidota > Bacteroidia > Chitinophagales > Chitinophagaceae > Pollutibacter. Next base: position 3,791 of record JBBAJO010000041.1, on the reverse strand, counting down.
CTGAGAAACAATATGAAAAAATACCTCGACAGTGTTTCCAAATCGCTGGAGACCATCATCGTACCCCGCACTTCAGAAGATGATGCAGTCGTAATACTTTCTATCAAAGAATATAATTCTCTTACCGAAACCGGGCACCTGCTATCAACAAAAGCAAACAGGGAAAGGTTAAGCGACTCTATCGATCAGTTGTCAAAAGGGAAAACTCGAAAACTGGATGTATAGGACATGAATTTTGTGTTTACTGAAAATGGATGGGAAGATTTCGAGTATTGGATTGAAAATGATCGTGACATTGTTGATAAAATAAAGGAGCTGTTAAAAGAAATCAGGAAGACTCCTTTTCACGGCATTGGAAAACCGGAGCCGCTTAAATACGATTTAAAAGGTTACTGGTCCAGGAGGATCACGGGAGAACACAGATTGGTGTATAAAGTGGAAGGCAAAAAAGGCGTTGATCAAACCTGTTATGTTATTCAGTGTCGATTCCACTATGATTGACTAGCTCATCACCTTTTGCCAGCCCCTAACCTTTCCTGAGCTTGGACATCGTCCATAATGCGGCTAACGCATCCACTACCCCAAAAATGATCAACTGCCAGGGACCTATGCCAGCTCCCCAGAGCGCGACGAAACTGACGAGCACAAAAATGCGGACATAGACTGATGTAACTGCAAATTCTTCACTGCCCGCTTGGCCCATACGGTGATAATACACAGCGAGGCCAGCCACCAGAATCCCCACAACGCGGATCCATACTTCGTAAGTTTCGGGGACCTGCAAAATATTGAGCAAAATGTTGGGGACGAAGACGAGCGTAGCGGCCACGATGTACAAATAATAGCCAAAATACTGGACGGTTTTAGGTGCAGTCATGTTCAAGAGTTTGTATAAGATAAAAAACATTCCCGGTAAATCAAAACTATTGCTGCCTGCATTTGGTTTACAGCCCCAGCTTCTTCACATACTTGATGCTTTCAGGGACCTGCTGCGTGGCAATGGGACTCTCGTCTTCTATGTAGTAGTATTTGACCTTCGATTTTCTCGCTGCTTTCAACACTGCGGGAATATCGATCTCACCAGTACCGAGCGTGACATCATTGGCCGGATCAGTTTGGCCGGATGAACCATGCGGAACACCTTTCTTCAAATCCTTCACGTGCATGAGCCTGAAACGGTTGGGATATTTTTTCATCAGCTCAGCAGGACTTACATCGGCAATATGAACCCAAAGAATATCCATTTCAAAACTCACATCCTCAGGATTTGTTTTTTGCACGATGAGGTCGAACAAATTTTCATTGTTCCCACGATTCACGAACTCGTATCCATGATTATGGTAGCAAAAGGTGAGGCCAAAATCTTTTCGCAACGTGGCGCCGATGGTATTGAAATCCTTTATCGTTTTTTCCGCCATCTCCAGTGTGAAATCACCGGTATGGGGGATCCAGGCAACCCTTACGAATTCAGCGCCCAACACCTTTGCGATGCGGCCCACCTCTGCCGTTTTGGTCAGCGCCATTTCGTAACTGGTGCCGAAGCTGGTGCAATGCATACCCCTCGCATCCAGTTCGGCGCGGATCTTCTCAGGTGTTTGTCCGAATAAATTGGAGAACTCAATATTATTGATGCCGAACGACTTGATAGTATCCAACGTGGCCGTGAAGTTCTTGGCAAAGCTGTTGCGAAACGTGTATGATACCATGCCTAACTTATCGGGCTTTCCAGCTTTCTGGGCAACAGCAAATTCAGTGGTCAGTCCGAGTGCGAGGAGTAACAGTAATTTTTTCAATGGAGTTGTTTTGTTGTTTGTTCGATTCAATAATTCTTATGTGAATCAGGGCATATCAAAATGATTGGTCTGCAAAACCAGTTTTGGATGATTCATATTTAGCCTGTCTTAATCATCCATTTGATTTCTTAAATCCATGCGATTATGCAAAATTCTCAAAACCTCAATATCCCCAGCTGCATTTGGCCTGAAGAAAATGATATGCTGGCCCGCCCTTGCTCCGAAAAGATCGGAATGTATCTCAAAGTACTGTTTAGTAACAGCCTTACTGTCGGCGATATCCTGGCAAAGGTCCAAGAGCATAAAATAGTATCGATCTGCTTGAGTCTCGGACCAATTTTGAAACGTATACTCCCATATTTCTGACAAATCCTCAACGGCTTTCTTTGAAAGAATGAATTCATTTGCCATCCTTCTGCTTTGTGGATTTCAGTTTGGCAAGATGCTTTTTTGCATCGAAGTTCCGTGCTAGGCCGCTATCAATACCCTCTTTTACAGCCCTTTGCAAAGCAACTACCTTAGCCTCTTCCTCTTCCAATAAACGAAGTCCTGCTCTAATGACCTCACTCGCGTTCTTAAATCTGCCGGTCGAAACTTTCTTATCAACGAATGTCTCAAAATGATCTCCGAGTGAAATAGATGTATTTCGCCCCATAAACTGGAATTTTAATAAAATTACCAAATTTTGGTAACCATCAAATAGCCAAATAACCCTAAAAATGTGCTTTTAAAACAAGCATTCACGGTCCTAGGCTCAAAACCGCACTACACCTTCACCTCCCAACCCTTCTCGTACTCCCGCTTCCAGAGCTTCATCGCATCTGCATCGTTCAGAATATGCCCATTGCTCGCATCGCAGTTCAAGGTGCGTCCAGTCCGATAAGCGATATTTCCTAACTGCGGCAATAGCGTCGATATATGTCCATCGGCAATCGGAGAATGTAAACTGCCCTTGCCGCGGATCGCATCACAAAAGTTTTGAAGATGCAGACCGTCCAGCGACTCGAGGGGACTGACCTTATTGGTAGAGTCAAAAGGAGTAAAATCTTTTACTTCACTGACCAGCTTCCCATCGTACCCAAAATGCTTATAACTGTTTCCGCCATGGTAAACAATGGAGCCATTATCGCCATAGAAAGTAACGCCGGTGGCACTGCCATCAGAATCCAGGCCATTGCAGCTTCTTCCTTCCCAGGTGCAGGCGGTATTGTTTGGAAAATTATACGTGATGGTTTGGGTATCTGGCGTTTCCCAATCGTCCTGAAAATGAAAACGACCGCCGCCCGATGAGACCTTGGTTGGGTAGTCAGCCTGCAGGCCCCATCTCATCAAGTCGATCATGTGCGTACCATTGTTCAACGCCTCGCCGGTTCCCCAATGCCATAACCAGTGCCAGTTGTAATGGACCAGGTTATCCTGGTACGACTTCCTTGGTGCCGGGCCCTGCCATAAATTAAAATCCAGATTGGCCGGCGGTGCCACAATCTTGCCCTTGCCAATGGTTTTTCTACTGTTGGTATACCAGCCACGGGCAAAATAAACCCTGCCTATGGCGCCCGTATGGAGTTTTTTGATCATGTCGATCACGTTAGAATAACTCCGGCGCTGGTTGCCCATCTGCACCTGCTTATTGTATTTCTTCTGAGCTGCTACCAGCATCTCACCTTCATGGGGATTGTGGCTGCAAGGCTTTTCTACATAAATATGCTTACCAGCCTGCAGTCCCATGATCGCTCCGGGTGCATGCCAGTGATCGGGCGCCGCGATGGCCATTCCGTCCAGCTCTTTTAACTCCAGCATTTTCCGCACATCCTTAAAGCCCTTCGGCTTTTTACCTGTAATCTTCTCGAGGTCTGCGATGGTTCTGTTCAACACTGTTTCGTCTGGGTCACAAATAAAACCCACTTCCACGTTGGGTAATCCTGCAAAAGATTTTGCGAGTGACATCCCCCGGCTGTTGGTGCCCATCAGGGCCATGACCAGTTTATCGCCGGGACT
>JBBAJO010000040.1:0-20664 GCA_040404005.1 Chitinophagaceae bacterium | reverse complement strand
CCGGGTACCAGGTTTCACAAAACCGGTCGAAACAGGTGCCGCTTTGATCAACTTGATCATGAACAGCCGCAGGGTAGAACTTTGGGGCGAAGGCTTCAGGTACTATGACCTGAAGCGCCTCAATATGGCGCTGGATCGCACAGGCGCTAACCACAATCAGGCCCTGGCCGTTCAGATGACACTGGCACCCGGCGCAAATGAGTGGGAATGGGTGATACCCCAGGCGGAGATCAACGCTAATCCCAATGTGACCCAGAATCCATAAGGGAAATGTGAGGAATGTGGAGAATGTGATGAATGTGAAATAATTGTAATACTTAGGATTCCCAAAAACAAAAGGTCGCGATGAACTCGCGACCTTTTGTTATATCCCTCGGCAAAAAAGGTTCAAGCTGAATAGCCTGCCATGTCCTCACCATCATTCCCCACATTCATCACATTTCCCCCTAGTCCCTGCTCCTGCCACCCAAATAGATCAATACATACTGCACCAAAGTCACAATGGACGCTAAAGCAGCAACAACATAAGTAGTAGCAGCCCATTTCAAGGCGTCTTTAGCCTTGGGGAACTCAGTTTCTGTAGTCACGCCCGTGGTCCTGAGCCAGGCCAGCGCCCTGTTACTGGCGTCAAACTCAACCGGAAGGGTAATGACACTAAAAATGGTGGTCATGGCAAACAGACCGATGCCAACCAGCAATAATGACGGGAATACGTTCACCAGCAGGATACCAGCCAGCAGGATCCACTGAACCATGTTAGAGCTGAACTGAACCACCGGAACAAGCCGGCTCCTCAGCATCAGCCAGCTATAGGCTGTGGCGTGCTGTACGGCATGGCCGCACTCATGAGCCGCAACAGCAGCGGCTGCTATGCTCCGCCCTTGGTAGACCTCAGGACTCAAATTGACCGTCTTATTCATCGGATTATAGTGATCAGAGAGGAATCCGTCCACGGAAATGACCTGGACATCGAAAATTCCGCTCTCCCTGAGCATCCGCTCAGCAATCTCCTTCCCGGAGAAGCCTGAAGCCAGACCAACCTTGTTGTACTGGTTAAATTTGCTTTTCATCCGCATGGACACCAGCATGCTGATCCCTACAAAAATGATCGAAACCAAATAAATTGAACCCATTTCCTAGTTTTTATTAATAATACAAATATCCCTGCAAATTGATCTCCATTCTTCAAAAATCAAAAAATTAGCGACGTTTTGACAGACCTGATTTTCCAACCCTTTTTGGCAAAGTCAAATTGTCAAATTACCCGGTTGTCAGCCTGAAAAAAATATGCAATCTACTGATTATCAATTTATTAATGGCCTGTCATGAGGTACCCTGTCAGGGGTGAAAGTTATTCACACAACGAAAAATTTATTTTGTTATCTGGGAGCAATTTGTAATTTAGTGCAAGAATTTAATGGGTTAGTAAGTATCAAGGGTCAGCGAAAGTTGGCCCTTTTTACATTTAAAAACGAGCCATTTTTTTTACCGCTTCATCTTGTTTTTTTTCTTTCTTCTTTCCATTTTTTCATCGCCGTAAGATTCGTCGTCGCAGTTACCTTTACCGTATGAGTAAAGTCAAATCAGCGTTCTTTTGTACCAACTGCGGATATGAATCTGCCAAATGGATTGGCAAGTGTCCTTCGTGTCAACAATGGAACAGCTTCGTTGAAGAGATCGTTCAAAAAGACAGCTCCCGGAACGCAGCCAGCTGGAAAGAGGAAGTTTCAAAAAACAGCAGCAAAATCATTCCCATCAGCGAAATAGAAAGCAGCGAAGAAAAAAGGATCGTTACAAAGGATCCGGAACTGAACCGGGTACTCGGCGGCGGAATCGTCCCTGGCTCACTGATCCTCGTTGCAGGTGAACCCGGAATTGGAAAGTCGACCCTCTTCCTCCAAAATGCATTACAGCTAAATGAATTACTGACCCTCTACGTAAGTGGGGAAGAAAGTGAACAGCAGATCAAGATGAGAGCAGACAGGCTGAACATTAAACATCCCGACTTCTACCTGCTCACAGAAACGTCTACCCAGGTTATTTTCCAGGAGATAAAAAAACTGAAACCACAACTGGTTATCGTTGACTCCATTCAGACGATACATTCCAGCTTCATTGATTCATCTGCCGGAAGCATTTCACAGATCCGTGAATGCGCCGCAGAGTTCCAAAGATTCGCCAAAGAAACCCAGACTCCCGTATTCATCATCGGCCATATTACAAAAGACGGAACCATAGCAGGACCCAAACTTCTTGAACATATGGTAGACACCGTACTGCAATTTGAAGGCGATCAACATTATGCTTACAGGATACTAAGAACCACGAAGAACCGCTTTGGCTCTACATCTGAGCTGGGTATATATGAAATGTCATCAGCAGGTATGAAGCCCGTTACCAACCCGTCGGACATACTCATTACACAGAAAGAAGATCAGCTGAGTGGTGTTTCCATTGCGGCAACAATGGAAGGACTAAGGCCATTACTTGTTGAAGTGCAGGCACTGGTTACACAATCAGTTTATGGAACACCGCAAAGAACAGTAAGTGGCTTTGACGCAAGAAGACTTCAACTGCTCCTCGCTGTGCTGGAAAAAAGAGGTGGTTTTCATTTCGGAACAAAAGATGTATTCATCAACATAACGGGCGGACTAAAAATCGAGGATCCTGCACTTGACCTCGCCATGGTCTCCGCCTTACTAAGCTCTTTTGAAGATGTTCCCATTCCACAACAAGTTGTATTTGCAGGTGAAGTAGGACTGAGCGGCGAGATCCGGGCCGTTAACAGGATCGATCAGCGGATCGCAGAAGCAGAAAAACTTGGCTTTGAAAAGATCGTGATCAGCAAGCATAATCGAAGGCAGTCCAACTCAGCCCACCAGATCGAAGTAGTTACGGCAGGCAGGGTTGAAGAGGTTTATCAAATGTTCTTTTGATGCTTAACGAGCTTGATCATATAGCTGCTTCCATCAGGCATCTCTTCTATCCCCATGTGTGCAGGAGCTGCTATCGTGAGATCAGCAACCGCGAACAATACATTTGTTTTACATGCCTGACTGAACTTCCGTTCACCCAATTTGCATTGTCAGATAATAACCCCATCGACAAAAACTTTTATGGACGAGTGCCTATCGAAGCCGCCATGAGCCTCTTGTACTTTACGCCTGCTTCTATGGTGCAAAATCTGATCCACCAGGTAAAATATAAAGGGCAGGAAAAGCTGGCGATTTACCTCGGAAAATTGATGGGCCGGGCCCTTCTCAGCGCCCCGAGGTTTCACCAGATAGACCTGATCTTACCCCTCCCCCTGTTCAAAAACAGGGAAAAACAGCGCGGATACAACCAATCCGCCCTCCTGGGAAGGGGAATTTCTGAGGTAACGGGCATTCCGGTCAATGAAAAGGTACTCAAAAGAGTCAAATCATCTTCCAGCCAGACCCGAAAGTCGCGCGAAGAACGCTGGGAGAACGTGGAGGGCCTGTTTACCCTATCAGACCCCGTTCCATTGGAAAACAAATCCATCCTGCTGGTGGATGATGTGATGACCACCGGCGCTACGCTCGATGCCTGCTCATCCGCCCTGCAGAAAGTTAACGGGATCAAGCTCTATATCGGCACACTGGCTTATGCCATGCAGTAATTCAAGGAGCAATCATTACTTTTGAACAGCGCATGAGGAAGACCATCATTTTAATCCCGTCACTGATCCTTTTCCTGTTTCTTTCCTGTAAAAAGGAAACCTTCATTACATCTTCAGATGCCCGGGTTTCCGTTTCCATAGATACCGTCCGATTCGATACCGTTTTTACCCAAACCGGTTCAGTTACGCAAACGCTGAAAATTTTTAATGACAACAACAAAAAGCTTAGGCTAACGTCGGTGGAACTGATGGGCGGAAATGCATCACCCTTCCGTATAAACGTAGATGGTAATTTAGGTCCCATTGTTCCAGGCACGGAGATCGAGGCGAACGACAGTGCTTATGTTTTTGTAACGGTTACCATAAACCCCACTGCCGCAAACGCACCTTTTATCGTAAGAGACAGCATTCGTATCCAATATAATGGCAACAGCAGGTTTGTTCAGTTGGATGCCTACGGCCAGAACGCCAGATACCTGAGAGGGAATATCCTTACTTCAAATACTACATGGGATGCCGCCCTTCCTTACGTGATCCTGGATGGATTGCTCGTTGGTACCAATGTGACCCTAAGCATACAAAAAGGAACCCGCGTTCATCTGCACGCAGATGCACCATTACTCGTTGATGGAACTTTGATCGCAAATGGTACAAAGAGCGACAGTATCACGTTTCAGGGCGACCGCCTGGACAAAGATTACCGCGACCTTCCCGCGAGCTGGCCCGGCATTTTTTTCAGGAACAACAGCACCGCCAACAGCCTGAAATATGCGATCATAAAAAATGCCTACCAGGGCATTGTTGCAGGAAGATCCTTGGGCAGCTTTCCCAAGGTAAGCCTCAGCGAATGCGTGATCGACAACATCTACGATGCAGGCCTGACGGGGATCAACAGCAGTATCAAAGCAGTAAACTGCTTGATCAGCAACTGCGGCTTAAACATACTTCTCACTAACGGAGGCGACTATGAGATCACCCATTGCACCGTTGCCAGTTATTCAAATGTTTACCTGCCACATAAAAAGCCGGTACTGGTGATAAGCAATTGGGACAGCACCAACCAGGTGAATACATACGATATGAAAGCAGTGTTGAGAAATAATATATTCTGGGGCGATTATGGTAACGTAGACGATGAAGTGGTCATCTTCAGAAGAGGTACCACTCCCTTCAATGTTACCATGGAAAACAGCTTGTACAAAGCCAAAAACGATCTCAGCAACATTAACCTCATCAATAACCTGTTGAACGCGCCTCCTTTTTTTGACAGCATAGACGATAATGGCAAGTTTTATGATTTCAGGATCAATAAAGGTCGCTCTCCCGCCATCAACAAAGGAAAGAACCTTTCCATCCCCGTTGACCTTGAGGGTAAACCCAGGGATGCACAGCCCGATATTGGGAGCTACGAGAAAAGGTAATGTTGTACTTTTGTCATCCGGTCAACCAATCATCGGCCTGGGTGTTATATTTAAAACCAACTCATCATGATAAAAATGATCATCGCAATAGTAGCAATCTGGCTTTTTGCTGCTTCTTCCATTTACGACTTCAAAGTACCCTCTATCGATGGCCAAACCATTGACCTTTCGAAATACAAAGGGAAGCATATCCTGATCGTAAATACCGCTTCCAAATGCGGATATACCAAACAGTATGCTGACCTCGAAAAACTGCACGAGCAGTATAAGGACAAACTGGTGATCCTCGGTTTCCCTGCCAATAATTTTGGTGGTCAGGAACCCGGGACCAATGCTGAGATCAAGGAATTTTGCAGCAGTAACTATGGCGTCAAATTTCAGATGGCCGGCAAGGTTTCCGTGAAAGGTGATGATACCCACCCCCTGTTCCAATGGCTGACTCAGAAAGAAAAAAATGGTGTGATGGATGCCGAGATCAAGTGGAACTTCACCAAATTCCTCGTAGACGAGAAGGGTAAACTGGTGGCTGTTTATCCCAGTAGTGTTAATCCGATGAGCGAAGAGATCACCAAACACCTGAACTGATTTTGAGGTTCGAGGAAGTCATCGGCCAGATAGCCGTTAAAAATAACCTGTTGGGTATGGTTAAAGGCAATCGCCTGAGCCATGCCCTTCTTTTTTTAGCGCGTGAAGGCACCGGCGGACTTCCCCTGGCACTGGCGCTCTCCCAGTACCTTGTTTGCGAAAAGGTGACCCAGCCCTCGGCCGGCTCACTTTTTGGAGATACTGAACCCGTTGAACCACCTGATGAAGCCTGCGGGCAATGTCGTGCCTGCCAAAAAGCAGCCGCCATGGTTCATCCTGATATCCATTATTCCTACCCGGTGATCCCCAGAAAGTCTGGCGATAAGCCAATAAGTGCCGACTATGGTGCAGAATGGCGGGAGTTCGTGGGGCTTTATCCTTACGGAAATGTGTACGACTGGCTTCAATTCATAGGAGCAGAGAACAAGCAGGGAAATATAACGGCCACGGAATGCGGGGAGATCATCCGGAAACTCAACCTCAAAAGCTTTGAAAGCGTCTATAAGATCCTGATTATGTGGATGCCCGAATATCTCGGCAATGAAGGAAACAAACTGCTCAAGCTCATCGAGGAACCACCGGCCAATACGTTGTTTTTACTGGTGGCACAGGAAGAATCCAAGATCATCCCAACCATTCTTTCGCGAACTCAGTTAGTCAGAATCCCCGCCATTGAAACCCGGGACGTTGCTGAAGCACTGGTCAAGTGGGCCAGGGCATCGGAAGATGCGGCCCGGCAGGCAGCATCAGTGGCAGACGGAAACTACCGTGAGGCACTTCAAATTATGCAGCATGCAGAGTCGGATTGGGAAGAGACCGTCAGATGCTGGTTGAATGCTACATTGAGGACCGGCCCGGCGGAACAGGTCAAATGGACCAATGAGGTAAGCGGACTGGGAAGGGAAAAACAAAAGCAGATGCTGCGGTATTTCAATCACCTTCTGGAACAGAGTGTGAGGCTGCGAATTTTAGGGCGCGAAAACCTTCATATTCCTGCCAATGAGATCGATTTTGCTGAAAGACTCAATAAAATGGCAACCCTTGGCCAACAACAGGCCATCGTAGAACAGCTGGATAAAGCGGTATATCATATAGAAAGGAATGCGAACGCCAAAATGCTGTTTCAGGCGCTCACCATCCGGATCTACCATATCATCAAAGACAACGCCCTCACAATAGTGAACTGAACATTGACCATTTAATCGTATTTTCGACCCTCAACCCCGTAGAACGGGGTTTCTTTATAAATCTTATATATATATTTTTATGGGCTGTAGCTCATGTGGAACAAATAAAAACGGAACGCCCTCCGGTTGCAAAAGTAACGGCGGGTGCAGTAGCGGAGGGTGTAACAGGCTAAATGTTCATGATTGGCTGGCAAATTTGCCCTTTCATGACCCCGAAAGTGCTTGCAAGATCATCGAAGTATCCTTCAATAATGGCAGCAGAAAGGATTTCTACCGGAATACCACCCTTCAAACCTTTATCAAACATGAATTGGTCACTATTGAAGGTGTAAGCGGTTTCGATGTGGGTGAAGTAAGCAGTACCGGTGAAATGGTCAGGCTTCAGATGAAGAAAAAGCACGTAGATGAATCCTCACCCGATATTAAGAAAGTACTGCGCAGGACCAGCGACCTCGATATGCAGAAATGGAAAGAGAACAAAGCCCGGGAGTCAGGTGCCCTGGTCAGGGCTCGTGCCATGGCGCGCCAGTACAACTTGCAGATGAAGGTCTGCGAGGTAGAGATCCAGGCTGATGGCAGAAAAGCAACGTTTTTCTACACAGCAGACGACCGTGTTGATTTTAGAGAACTAATCAAAGCCTACGCTTCCGAATTCAAGGTTAAAGTGGAGATGAAGCAGATCGGCGCAAGGCAGGAATCCGCCAAAGTGGGCGGCATCGGGTCCTGTGGCCGGGAGCTATGCTGCAGTACCTGGCTGTCCGATTTCAAAAGCGTGACCACCACCATCGCCAGATACCAGAATCTCAGCATCAATCAAACCAAGCTCAGTGGCCAGTGCGGCAGGTTAAAATGCTGCCTGAACTATGAGTTGGATACCTATTTGGACGCGCTCCAGCATTTTCCGGACCATTCGGATATGCTTGAAACCATGAAAGGCAATGCCGTTCTGGTTAAAAAAGACATCTTCAGGGACATCATGTGGTATGTGCTGCCAGACAGCAATATGCAGTACCCGCTTTCCATCGAAACGGTAAAGAAGATCAAGGAAATGAACCGGAAAGGAGTCAAGGTTGAACAGCTTGAAACTACCGAAGTGCAAACTTCAGTGAAGAAAGAGGTTGAACCGCAGTTTGTTGAACTGGTTGGACAAATCAGCCTTCGTACCCTGGAAAGAAACAGTCAGAAGAAAAAACAAAAATTCAGGGATCAGCGCGATAACCAGCCGAAAGACGGAAACCAAAGGTCCCGCGACAATAAGCCCCGCGAGATGAACAGGAGCCGGGAAAGAAGTAACAAGGAAAACAAGCCCCGGGAGAATACCCCGCGTGCTAATCCAACCCGCGATCAGACGAATCCGAATAAGGAGCCTAAACGAATCATCGGTCCACCAAAGAAAAAAAATCAGTAAAATCTTAAACCGTTCCCTCAGGAGAACGGTTTTTTTATCAGTATGCCTCTCGTATCAAAAATCCCCAACATCGTGCGACTTACCGTTCTTGTTATCATTGCTTTTGTCCTCCTGTGGATGCTTGTGGCCCCTGGTTGTATGACCTTCAGAACGTCGGACGAGAAAGCTGTAAAATCATTTGCCGGTAAAGGGCTTCATCTCAAGACTGCCACGATCAAGGTCAATAAAAACGATATCCATTTTGTATCTGTCGGAAACGACACCCTCCCTACGATGATCTTTATTCATGGCTCACCGGGCAGCTGGAACGCCTTCCAATCGTATATGGAAGACCCTGAACTGCTTTCCCTGTTCCGGATGGTGGGGATCGACAGGCCCGGCTTCGGGTATAGCGGATTCGGAAAAGCATTCCCCCTTCAGGATCAGTCCCGCCTGCTGATGCCCGTTTTTGACAAGATCAAAAATGGCAAACCTGTTTATCTAGCTGGACATTCATTGGGTGGACCGCTGGTTCTAAAAATGGCTGCTGATGCCCCGAAAGTATTCTCCGGGATCATGCTCATATCAGGATCTGTAGATCCCGCCCTCGAGCCGGTTGAAGAGTGGAGATTCTTCATGGATAGATCCCCCTTCCGTTACCTGCTGCCTGGCTCGTTCAGACCCAGCAACACGGAACTGATTTATTTCAAGCAGGATGTGATCTCACTGGTTCCGGATTTCCAGAAAATAATTTGCCCCGTTTACCTGGTACATGGAGAAAAAGACAGTTGGGTGCCGCCGGGGAATACAACCTTTGCAAAACAAAAACTGGTAAACTCAGTAAAAGTCAAACTTGTCATGCTACAGGGTGGGACTCATTTCATTCCCTGGACTAACAAGAAAGAGATCATACATGAATTAATGGAGATGGCAGAAGAGCCTTGGAACTATCGGCCCTCTACTTCAGCGACCGGTAAACGGACTCCATCATTCTAGGCCTCACATTTAACTCCCCAAACTTATTGCTTCTGTTCGGATGAACGCGGTTTGACAGCACAATGAAGATCAAATTCTGAACGGGATCCGCCCAGGCTGCTATGCCCGTGAAACCTGTATGCCCAAAAGTCAGTGGGGAAACACTGGCAGAAGGATAAGGCTCTTTCCTGACGAGGTTATCCTTTAATGGCTTATCAAAACCAAGACCCCGGTGGCTGATATCGCTATTATAGGCAGTAAATCTCATGATCGTTGTGTCTGACAAATATCTTCTTCCATTCAAAACTCCCTTGTTCAGGAACATTTGCATGATCACAGCAATATCATATGCATTACTGAACAGGCCGGCATGGCCGGAAACACCGCCAAACATAGCAGCGCCCTCATCGTGCACATCACCGCGCAACAGCTGTTTGCGGAAATATTCTTCATCTTCTGTGGGAACGATACGCGACACGGGAAAACGTTCTCTCGGCTTGAAACCCGTTGTGGTGAGACCCATCGGATCATAAAAATGCTTTTTCGCATACTGATCCAGACTCAGCCCACTGATAGCTTGCACAATAAGTCCGAGAAAAATAAAATCATTATCGCTGTACACCAGTTTTGCGGGCAGCGTCAATGGACTTGCAGCAATGCGTTTATACATGGTATCCCTCCACGACTGATGCATGAACATGCTGTCTGCCACCCTCAGTGAATAGATGGGCGATGATATTTTGCTATAGATACCATTCTTTGGAATGCCTGTGAGCGTATCAATCGTTTCCTTGTAAAACTGAATGTAGGACTTCAGTCCTGCCTGATGTAACAGGATATCCCTTACGGTTATACTCTCTTTGTCTGTGCCCCATAACCAGGGAATAAACTGACCTATCTTGGCATCCAACGAAAGCTTTCCTTCATCATAAAGCCTCATGATCGATAACGTAGTAGCACAGATCTTGGTAACAGATGCCAGGTCAAAAATGCTTTCAGGAGACACTTTCTCGGTGCTGTCGTACGTGTAATATCCATGCGCTTTATGATATGCGATCTTACCGTCTTTTGCCACCAGTACAACCATGCCAGGCGCAGCATGTTGGTTGATCGCATCACCTGCTATGGTATCTATGGACTTCAATGCACTAACATTCATTCCAAGTATCGATTCCGATGGCAGCAACATCCCGTTTCCAATACCGCTGCCTGCCTGTAATATCGGCGAAACAGTAACCGGGAGTGTTCCTTTACTAAGAAGGTGCCCGTTCAACATGTCTGCCGCTGTTTCCTGAACGATACGGTCATCTTCATAACATACCAGCAGATTCCTGGCGGTTTCAAAATTCCTTGCTGCATAGGGATTGCCGAATACGAGCACGGCATAGCTGACCTTACCCTGCAAGTTATTCACCAGGCTGATCGCGGCATTACTTAGTCCAAAATTACCAGCAGGATATCTTCTCATTTGATGAACTCCTACAACAACCGCATCGTATCGCTGTTGCAACAATGGGATCATTGACACGATCCGGTTAGAATCCTGTTTATAGTCGACATAAAAAACGTCTGCATTGTAGTCAGACCTCATTCTCTTTGCAAAAGCATTGTCTTTACTTATACCGAGGCCGATATAGGCGATCCGGTTTCTGGTTCCGGGAACGATCGGGAACGACTGCTGATCCTCATTTTTTAACAAGGTGATCGCATGCTCCGCCACTTTCCTCCGGATGGAATCACTTTCGCGGTTAAGGTCAGCCACCATATTCCTTGTATCAACCGGCTTCCAGTTGGCAAGTCCCAGATCGAACTTCGCATTAAGCAGTTTCAGCACACTTTGATCGATCTGTTCCCATTGAATATCTTTCTTCTTAATGGCGTTTCTGATCTCTTTGATGGAGCCTTCCACATCTTCAGGGAGGCAGAGGATATCGTTCCCTGCTTTGATGGCTTCACGGGAAATCTCACCGCCGGGATAGTATTTCGTAACGCCTTTCATCTCCAGTGCATCAGTGAAGATCATGCCTTTGTAACCGAGCTCCTCTTTCAGCAGTTTGGTGACATTTTTATAAGAGATCGAAGACGCACGGTTGGCGGTATTGTCTATTGCCGGTATGGAAAGATGGCCGATCATCACCGCGTCCACTCCCGCTTCGATCATTTTCCTGAAAGGATACAATTCCAGGGAATCCAATTGTTGACGCGTTTTGTTGATCACAGGAAGATCGTAGTGGGAATCAACAGCTACATCACCATGACCTGGAAAATGCTTGGCACAGGTTAGTACACCTTCGGCCTGCATACCTTTCATATACATGATGCCGTATGAGGCTACACGCTCCTTGTTTTCTCCGAACGACCTGTCGTTGATCACCGGGTTTTCCGGGTTATTGTTCACGTCTACATCAGGCGCATAGTTCATATGCACACCAACCCGTTTGCATTGTTTCCCAACCCATCTTCCGTATTCGTAAATGATGTTAGGATCATCAACAGCGCCGAGCATCATTTGCCTTGGCAATGCCCTTACGCTGTCCATTCGCATACCGATCCCCGTTTCCGCATCTATGGATATCAAAGCCGGGATGGCGGCGACTGCCTGTAAACGGTTCAACATCTGTGTTTGCGCAACAGGGCCGCCCTGAAAAAGGCAGATCCCACCCACTTTATATTTCTTCAGGGCTTCTTCAACCTTATCTCCAAAAAAACTAACCTTCCCCGTTTTACTGTCGATCGTTGAAAGCCTTACTACGATCAGCTGGGCTATTTTCTCATCAGGTCCAAGGCTTCTGAAAACACTGTCTACCCAGTCTTTCTTTGAAAGCCGGGAAGATTTCTGGGAATATGAATTAAAAAAAATAATGAGGCTTAGAAACAGAGCGGCGAACTTAGGCATCAGCTTAATTTATCGTAATTTTATAGCTATTAAAATTAAGTGTTTTGAGCGACATCATTCAACTGCTTCCGGATAATATTGCAAACCAGATCGCTGCGGGCGAGGTGATCCAGCGTCCTGCCAGCGCAGTGAAGGAGCTGTTGGAAAATGCTGTGGATGCCGGTGCAACTGAGATCAGGCTGATCATCCAGGATGCCGGAAAATCACTTGTGCAGGTAATTGACAATGGCCGGGGAATGAGTGAAACAGATGCGCGCATGAGTTTCGAACGCCATGCTACTTCCAAGATCAGAAAGATCGATGATCTTTTTCACATAAAAACGATGGGCTTCAGAGGCGAAGCACTGGCATCTATTGCAGCGGTATCGCAGGTGGAAATGAGAACCAAAAGAGATGAGGACGAATCCGGGACCTATATCGAGATCGACAACAGCGTTGTTAAGGTGCAGGAACCATGCTCTGCAAATACCGGCACCAGCTTCTCCATGAAAAATCTTTTTTTCAACGTGCCCGCCAGGAGGAATTTTCTAAAGAGCAATGCGGCGGAAACCCGGCACATCGTAGACGAGTTCATGCGCGTTGCATTATCCTTCCCCGGAGTATTTTTCTCTTTTTCCAGCAATGGCCAACAAGTGTTCCATCTTGAAAAAGGGAATCTTAAACAGCGTATTGTTCAGCTGTTGGGCAGTCAATACAATGCTAAAGTGGTCAGCGTGCAGGAGCAAACGGACTATTTGAATATAGCTGGATTTGTTGGCAAACCTGATACCGCAAAAAAGACCCGGGGCGACCAGTATATTTTTGTCAATAACCGATTTATCAGAAGCGCCTATTTGAATCACGCGATCATGAACGCCTACCACGATCTGATCCCCGCGGATTCTTATCCACTGTATGTACTGTTCATTGACATGGACCCCGAAACCCTTGACATCAATGTTCACCCCACTAAGCAGGAGATCAAATTTGCGGATGAGAAGGTCGTTTACGCTTTCACTCAGGCGGCCGTGAAACATGCACTCGCACAATACAGTGTAATGCCTGCGCTGGATTTCGAACTTGACCCGCATGTTCAGCAACTCGATGCCATTAATAAGCCATTCACAGAAGAGAAACAGCGATCTGCTTCTTCTTCACAGCTGTACCAGTCGTTCACCCAAAAGCACCAGGCACATTTCATTGAAAAGAACAGCGGATTAAAAAATTGGAAAGAGTTTTACGCTGAGCCCGGCACACGGGAGTCGCAACCCCGCATGCAGGAATCGCAGCCCCTTTTGCACCACGAGTCTGCATTTATGTCACCTTCCGGCAAATTGGAAATTGATGCAGATGCTTTTCACGTTCAGATGCATAAAACATTCATCCTTGTCACCACCAATCGGGGTTTTTTGGTCGTGAACCAGCAACTTGCCCATGAGCGTATCCTGTTTGAGCGGTTTACAGATACGGCGCAGGGAAAAGCGATTGCCACACAAAGAAGCCTGTTTCCTTCAAACATTGATCTCACCCCTGCAGATGCCGTGATGCTGGAAGAATTATTAACGGACCTTTCGCAACTGGGTTATCTGATCGAACCATTTGGGCCACACAGTTATGTCATCCAGGGCACGCCGGCCGATGTTGAACAGGGCAATGAAAAACAGGTGATCGAAAACTTGCTGGAGCAGTATAAACATTTCACCAGTGAGATCAGGTTTTCGAAAAGAGAAAAACTCATCAGGTCCATGGTTTCGCAGCGCGTGGTAAGGGCCGGGAAAATATTAGACCAAAAAGAGATGAAGTCGTTGGTAGATGACCTGTTTGCATGCAGGCAACCCAACACAACACCCGATGGCTCACCTACTTATATTGAATTCAAGCAAGATTCGCTCCTTAACATGTTCAATCAGTAGCCAGACTCAAATCCGTCTGCCCGCAGTTTGAAAAACAGCGAGTACAAATCCGTTTGCCCTATGGTTTGATCAGTAATTGTCGATAATACTGTGCAAGAAATCAGACATGCGGTTGCGAATGTTAGCTGTTGGCTGCTGATGGTTGTTGACCAGGATAGAGAAGATCAGGACCTTGTTTTTCTTGGTCACCACAAATCCACTCAGGGCCATCACTCCGGTCAGTGTTCCTGTTTTTGCATATAACCTGCCACTATCTGTAACATAGGTTGTCAGGGTTCCCTCGCCACCGGTAGCAAAAATATGGGTGATCCTTTCCCAGCTGAATTCATTCTTCATCTTGTCGAGTACCCAAATAAAATCCCGGGGTGTGAACAGATTGAATCGGCTTAAGCCGCTACCGTCGGCCCACCTTGGCTTATCCGGTATGCCCCCAAGCAGGTTACTGGTGATGGACTCCACAGCAGAAGGCGTGCTCAGTTTGCCATTGAGGGCCTGACCCGCCATAAGCAGGGTTTGCTCTGCAAAAAAATTATCGCTTCTGTGCATCATGGGTTTAAGCATGGAATCAACAGGTCTGCTGTATATTACTTCAGGCACTCCCTTGTACTGCACCTTACTATCGGCCTCTATAGGAATGATCACCTTATGAAGACTGTCCTGCACCAGTGCAACGGCTGTCTTTATGCCATTGGTGATAAAGGGTACATCTGTGTCTGCGTTTCGCTCACGGCCCTCATAGATGGTAAAAGCGTTGGCTGCGGGTTTTCGTTCCACACGAAATCCGAATCCGGGTTTTCCGAAATCGACGGGGCCGTCGAGCTCAGGGTCTGAATAAATAAAAGTATCTACCGTATCGGCAGGTGTGGTGGGGTTCTCCTTTTTTGACTTCACCTGGTACCATCGAACTACGTTTCCGTAAATGGGGAATGGACTTCTTTCCGCCATGTAGTAGGCGCTGTAATCATCCCAACTCCAGCCCCTTCCTAAGGCGTTATCGTTCCAGGGAGCAGGATCCATGTAGATTTTCTTATCTAACATTCGGATAAAATCGGCCACTGGCTGATCCGGGTAATCTTTATGCAGAAAGGTAGGATCGCCCGTAGGCACCAGTACGATAGCCGTGTCCATGTCAACATAGAACATGCCGGGCAGGTTCTTTCCCAGCAGTTTCATCCCGGCATAGCAGCTGAATATCTTCGTATTGCTGGCAGGAACAAAGTATTTATCGTCTTGGTGCCTGTAAATGAACTCTCTGGTGGTGGGATCGAAAACGGAGATGCCGATATGACTGTTCAGGAAAACGCTGTCATCTGCCAAATGGATAATACCAGATTTGGTGATCGGCTTCGCGGATTTACTGACAGACTTCCCGGTGGAGCAGGAGGAGACCAGTACTGCCGCAGCCATCAGGAATTGCCAAAAAATTGATCTTACCATAAACATTATTCTCTTTCCTGTGCCCTTAACCAGCGTTCAGGTGTTTCATTGCTGCTGGCAAGCATATAGTCATTATGAGAGCAAGCTATGAAATTCCGGTTTGGTAATTGCATCCACCACCTTCCTGTTCTTTTACTCTGGAGAAAGGTAGTTTCCACTTCGGAGAAGCTGGTATGGAATTCCAGAAAACTTTCCCGCTCCTGGATCGGCGCCTCTTGCTTTCCTTTGTATCGGCCGTCAATGAAATACCAGATCATCTGGGCGATCTGTTTTGCCGTCAACATATGCTGGTCATGCTCCATGCGGTATCCGTAAAAGCCGATACTGTTGAGGATCTGGCTCATACCTGCGTACCGCGTGAGGGTACACATTTCTTCTCCATTCAGTCCGTTTGGCGAAATATGGTTGGCAGGGGCGAAAGCATGGGCAAGTGCTGAAATATCAACGCTCAGCATGCCGGAGTTCCTGATTACCGGTTCCATTTCTTCCATATACTCTTTGATATGACCGAGGCGGTAACAGTCGAAACGCAATTTATCCATAGTCTCGAGCATATCGGGATGAACCAGATAACTCTGGAAAGCGAGATGGCTGTAGTTCCTGATATAATTAGGTTCGCCGGTAAGCATTTCCATCAGGAAATTGTCATTTCGCATGGGGCTTTCAACGGTAAGGTCGATCAGCGCATCGATACAGGTAGCTTCGATGATCGTTTTCCTATCCCGGTATGCTTCATACTGCGCCAGGGTAAGATCATGTGAACCGCCGATGATCACGGCCGTTTTTCCCATATTCAGGATCTCGGCCACAACAGTTTTCAGTGCGGCATAGGTATCAGTGAGGGTAGCACCCATTTTCACGTTCCCTACATCTGCGATACGAAAATCACGGTGCCAGAAATAAAGGCTGTAAAATTGGTGTCTGATGCTATCCGGTGAATCATTGCCATGTTCCATTCCATGCAAACCACGCTCTTCGCCACAGCCCACCAGCACCAGGTCCGCTTCAGCCAGGCTCGGAAACTCGTCGACATAATTGTCTACGAACTTGCCTACCTGGCCATCCCTGTAGCCATTATCCTGGGATAAGGCATAAGGATCCACGGGGTCTAGAAAATCAGTGAGGTGAAACAGATCACTCATGGTAAGGATTTTGGCAAAACTAACAATATTTAATCAGCCTCGGGGCCATGTGATTATTGATAATAAGGGTTTATTTTCGCTATAGTTATGGAGCAGTTATTAAACCAGATCGAAGAATACAAGAAGGAAATTACAGGCGCAACCGCCGCCAATGCAGAGGATGTAGAAAACTTCCGCACGCGTTTTCTTGGTACCAAGGGGATCATTAAAAGTCTGATGGGTGAGATGAAGCATATCGCCCCGGATCAGAAAAAAGACTTTGGGCAGGTGATGAACAGCTTCAAAGTATTCACGGAAGAGAAATTTGAAGCCCTGCGGGCTTCCCTGGGTAACACAAGTAACGGAAAAGAGCAGGCGAAAGATATTACGCTGCCCGGTGATCCCTTGAATACCGGTGGCCGTCATCCAGTAACGTTAATGCGTAACCGGATCGTTTCCATTTTCCAGCGCCTGGGTTTTGCCGTAGCGGAAGGTCCTGAAATTGAAGATGACTTTCATAATTTCACCGCCCTGAATATTGCGGAGAACCACCCCGCCCGTGACATGCAGGACACTTTTTATCTTTCACAAAATCCTGACTGGCTGCTGCGCACACATACCAGTAATATCCAGATCAGGGAAATGGAAAAAGGCAGGCTGCCTATCCGAATCATTTGTCCTGGCCGCGTTTATCGTAACGAGACGGTCAGTGCCCGGTCGCATTGCTTTTTCCATCAGGTAGAAGGGCTTTACATAGACGAGAACGTATCGTTCGCGGACCTTAAGCAGACGCTTTATTTCTTTGTGCAGGAGATGTTTGGCAAGGATGTGAAAGTAAGGTTCAGGCCGAGCTATTTCCCATTTACCGAGCCTAGCGCGGAAATGGACATCAGCTGCATGCTATGTAACGGCAGTGGTTGCTCGGTTTGTAAACGTACCGGCTGGCTCGAGATCCTCGGGTGCGGGATGGTTCATCCCAACGTGTTGGAGAATTGCGGAATAGACAGCAACAGGTACACTGGATTTGCGTTTGGCATGGGCGTTGAGAGGCCGGCCCTGCTGAAATATGGCATTAACGACATCAGGCTATTCAGTGAAAACGATATTCGCTTCCTGCAACAGTTCAGCTCAGCAACATGAAGAGCATAGTTGTATGCGGAGCAGGTACCATGGGCAGCGGCATTGCTGAAACTACCGCCCGAAGTGGATTTGATTCGCTGCTCTTCGACCCCAGCCAGGAGGCGCTGGACAGGGCCCGTGCCCGGATCGGAAAGAACCTTGACTTACAGCTCGACCGTCAAAAGATCACGGCCGTTGAATTGGAAGATACGCTCGGCCGGATACGATTCACCTCTGACCCCGAACAATGCATTGGAGATATCGTTATTGAAGCGATCATCGAAGAAATTGGGGCCAAGAGAAAACTCTTTGCGGAACTTGCCAGTATCAATCCATCGCAAACCATCCTGGCTTCCAATACATCCTCCTTATCGCTGGGAGAGATTTCAAAAAATATCGATGGTCCCTCGAGGTTTTGCGGATTACATTTTTTCAATCCTGCTCCGTTGATGAAACTGGTAGAGATTGTTCAGACGGACGAAACGAGCATGCTGGTGATAGGGCAGGTCACGGATTTCGCCAGGGCATTGGGAAAAACGCCTGTGTTGTGTAAAGACGCTCCTGGATTCATTGTGAACAGGGTTGCCAGACATTATTACCTGGAGGCCCTGCAATTGGTAGAAGAAGGTATAAGTGATTTTGCGCAAGTTGACAGGCTATTGGAGAATGCAGGGTTCAGGATGGGTCCCTTCAAACTCATGGATCTCATCGGAAACGACATCAATTTTACGGTAACGAGTTCACTATACGAAGCCTTTGGCAAAGCCGCCAGGTTCAAACCGTCGGCCATTCAGGAAGAGAAAATCAGGCATGGCGAGTTGGGCAGAAAATCGGGAAAAGGATATTTCACTTATTAAACGCATTTCATGGTATTTGTAACAGGAGGTTCGGGATTATTAGGAGGCTATCTTCTCCGGGAACTGCTCAGCCAGGGAATGAAGATCAAGGCTTTGTATAGAAACAGATATCCTACGTTGCTTACAAAAGAAGAGATCGATGCCATCGAGTGGATACAGGGAGACCTGTTTGATGTTGTACTGCTTTCCGAGATCTGCGAAAGCTGTAGCGAGGTTTATCACTGTGCCGGGATGGTCTCATTCAACCCCTCTAAAAAGGACAAAATGATGCGGACCAACGTGCAGGGCACTGCAAACCTGGTGAATGCCTGCATCGCCGAAAATGTAAAAAAACTGGTACATGTGAGTTCGGTATCTGCATTAGGCAGAAAAAGGGACGGCATGACTGTTACGGAAGAGTCACGCTGGACAGAAGAGAATAATCTATCGAACTACGGCAAAAGCAAATACCTCGCAGAAGTGGAAGTTTGGCGGGGAATGAGCGAAGGATTGAATGCAGTAATCGTAAACCCAACGATCATTTTGGGTGTAGGAGACTGGAACGACAGTTCCGCAGCTACTTTTAAAAACGCTTTTGGGGAATTCCCCTGGTACACGGATGGGGTGAGCGGATTTGTTGATGCCGCAGATGTTGCCAAACTAATGGTCTGCCTGATGAAGTCTGACATCACCGAACAAAGATTTATAGTAACCGCGGAGAATCTGGGTTTCAGGGAAGTATTTCATTTAATGGCCAAATTCTTCAATAAGCGCCCTCCTCATCGAAGAGTGTCTCGTTTATTGGCCGGGTTGGTTTGGCGACTTGAAAAGGTCAAGAGCCTGTTCACAGGCCAGGACCCGCTGCTCACCAAAGAGACCGCGGAAACAGCCCAGATGAAAGTGTACTTCGACGGATCTAAACTCCTTAAAGCTGTTCCCGGATTCGTTTACAAGCCTTTAGAGGAATCCATCGCTGAAAGCTGCAAAGAATATTTGCTCAGGGTTAACAATTAGAGCACAATATTTGCATATCAGCAAGGTTATCCATATCAATATGAAAAAAATTCTCATAGCAGCATTCCTGTTCCTTGTTCCGGTATTCTTATTCGCCCAATACAAGGTCAGCGGTATCGTTTTAGACGAGAAAACCCAGCAACCTATGTCGGGCGCCTCTGTATTCTGCCAGAATACCACCATTGGCACTTTAACCAACAGCAATGGTGAATTTTCCATCACGGTCCCTTCAGGCGGTTATGATATTGTGGTGAGTTATACAGGTTATGAAACCCAGAGTCAGCGGATCAGCAGGCAGACGGAAAACATTGAGACCATGAGGTTTGTGCTGAAAGAGAAGGATAAAAGCATGGAAGAGGTATCGGTGGTTGCCACCACCGAAGTGCGGAACGGGTTGGAGAAGTATGGAGATTTTTTCAGGGAACATTTTATCGGGCTAACGGAAAACAGTGCTTTATGCCAGATCGAGAACCCCGGGGCGCTCAGGTTTTTCTTCAGCAAGAAAAGGAACAGGCTGAAGATCATCGCCAGTGAGGACCTGATCATTATGAACAAAGCCCTTGGGTACCGCATTCGTTATCAGCTCGATTCTTTCATTCATGAATATGGTACCACCGTCACACAGTTCACGGGCTACCCCCTGTTTGAGGAGTTGGGTGGAACAGAATCAGAAAAAGAAACCTGGAAACAAAAACGGGAAGAAGCCTATCTGGGATCCCTCACTCATTTCCTGAAATCATATTATGAAAAAACACTAAGGAGTGAAGGGTTTATGATCCAGTTTACCGACAAATCAGGGAAGTTACGTCCGTTGAACGACCCCTATGAGTTTACAAATATGGAAGACGAAGAACTTGAACTCAAACCGCCCGGAAGACTTCGAGTTGCCTATTTGAATGAACTGCCGGAAACGGCCTATCTGACCAAGAACAAGTTGTCACCTTCAAATACGATCCAGATCTCCGAGCTTGACTTCAGGGAAAGCATCATAGTAGAGAAAAACGGCTACTTTTTTGACCAGCGCGATCTGCTGACGATAGGCTATTGGGGCTGGGAGAAGCTCGCGGACTTCATGCCGTACGATTATCAAATAGATTAGCGAATTGACGGATTAACGGATTAGCGGATTCGTTAACTTGCTTTTCACCAATCCG
>JBBAJO010000039.1:0-22513 GCA_040404005.1 Chitinophagaceae bacterium | reverse complement strand
AGAATCTTAACTTAGCAAAGCACCCTTTTGGTCTCGTAAATGGGGAGTATTACAATTCAACTAATAAGTGCAATTGATTAAAGCGTAAACTTCAGCTTTTGCATTTTAAGCTATTTTGTAATACATTCGAATCGACGGAATTTTTTATTATCCGCCTTCGCCAATACCCAAGCCGTCAGCAGCGCCCTATGCCAACATGGTAAAACATAAAAAAATAATATATGGCTGTTCACCTTGCCAACCCAAAGATGCACGTGATCACGCAAAGCGCTAATGGTTTGTACGAGGTCTGGCGCCTGGATCCCGAGCATGAAGACCGATGGTTGACGAGGGTGACAAAGGGCCATGCGCCGAAGCTCGCTGCGGGGACGAAGCTCACAACTGTTGGTGGCTATGTGCTCGCGTACACCCCTCCGTCTGAGATCCCGGCAGACGGGAAGGCTTACATTGATTTCACCTTACTTCATTTCGACCCCTCTCTCCCTCACCCCCTCGCAGGACCCGTCCAGCAAAGTGGAGGCTTCAGCTGGTTCAAGTTTGCCGGTGGGTATTCCTTCCAGGCGGAGCCAAACGGGAAGCAGCTGACGGATCTTACACTCCTGGGTGTTACGGGTTACGTGCTTTCGCTCATACCTACCCCCGGACGAATGACCTTCGGGCTCTGGAATTTCGATGCCGCTGTTGACTCCCCGGGCGGAAGCCTGGATCCGCTGCCCTCGTCAGTATCCAACGACGACGCCTTCCCCTGGATTGAAGATGGAGACGAGCTCTTCCCCTTCGGCAACGAGGTGCTCGTAGTGCACCGGCGTTCAGGAAGCTGGACACGCTATAGTTTTGACCCGCAGCAGTCCAACCCTTTGAGCTATCCGGCGCTGGGAACAGGTAAGGTTTCGTTCTCGGCTGATACACGCCTCGCCGTGCTGGGAGACCAGCTTGTTGCATGGGTTCCAGGTAAGGCCACCTGTACGCTCTATCCCCTGGGATCAGCCAACCCCTTCAGGCAGGGCAGACGGCGTGAATTCCCGAAGTCCTTCCCCAAGGACGTTGTAGCCATGACAGCAATAATGGATAAAGTGCCTGTAGATAAGAAGAGGGCGAAGACACCCGGCACCATGGACTTCCTGCGTGAGCGGGTGAAACACGTGGTTGTCTACGTGCTCGAGTCACGCAGCTTTGACAGCGTACTCGGATGGCTTCATGAAAAGGGAAGCGAGGGTGTGAACTGGGTTGGTGCTACGGCGAAGCCACCATTCCGGGGTGCGAGCCCGCGTAACGTGAACACTGACTCGAAGGGCGTTAAATATCCACAGGGCAAGGTGGCCGATGGTAAGACTGGGCCCAAGGTCACGCTGAATTCGCCAACCATTGACCCTTTCCATAACAACACTGACGCGATCCGGCAGCATTGGTCCGGTGGTTTCGCCGCCTACGAAGCCGGCGATCCGGCGGACATGAACGGCTTCGTACGAAACAACGGCAGTGGCCAGGTAATGGCTGCATTCACACCAGACCAATTGCGTGTGTTGAATGGCCTCGCGAAGTCCTACGCCGTGTCTGACATGTGGTTCAGCAGTGAGGCAGGTGTCACAACGTCAAACCGCGCGTCGCTGGCCTCAGGATCGTCACACGAGATCACAGCCACAGTTGAGGGAGGCAATGCCTACAAATATTTCTCCAAGACACCCCACCGGCAGTCCATGTGGAAGGTTCTTGCAAACAACGGTATCATCGACTGGTCTATCTTTTATTCTGTCTTGTGGGAGGACGAACCTTACACCTATAACCTATTCCTGAAAGGCGAGTTGCCCTCGGTAGACAAGAGCTGGCAACGTTACGTGCAGCCCATCCGCAGCTTCCACCAGCTGGCATCGCGGGGTGAGTTGCCCGCGTTCTCTTTCCTTGAGCCCGTTTGGATCGCGCCTTCGGGCTTGTTCACCTCATACCATCCCGGTGGCAACGTTCTCCCGGGCGAGCAGGGCCTCCGTGATATTTACGAATCACTGCGCAACAGCCCTGCGTGGAATGAGACACTGCTGGTGGTGACCTTCAGTAAGGGCGGCGGAAACTATGACCATGTGCCTGCGCAGCGCATGAAGCGCGCCTGGCCCAACGACGGCGTTGAAGGTTATGGATTTGACGTCACCGGTACACGCGTGCCGGCGATCGTGATCTCGCCGCTGGTTGAGTCCAATACCGTGTTCCGCTCGGACGACCCGAAAACGCCGTACGATGCTACATCCATCGCTGCAACAGTACTTTCGTGGTTCGGCATACCGAAGTTGAAATGGGGCCTTGGTGAGCGGGTGGCGGCCGCGCCAACTTTCGAGGGCGTAGTACGCAGAAAAACCCCGCGTAAGGATACCCCAAAGCTCGTCCGCGCCACGGACAGCACTTACCCAACCCACGATCCTATCCCGATCGCAGCGCCTACCGCTGTACCCGCCACCTGGAGCGAGAAGCCGAAAAACAGCGCCTTCACCGATAAAGGGAACTGGGACAAAGGGGAATTGCCAACGTCTAAAGCCACCTTTGGGCCCAGCGCCAGGCGCAAGGTCAGATTTGCCTACAACGATCCCCAGCAGGTTGATGAGATCCATTTTGCAAAAAATGCGGGATCTTACGAACTTCTGTTCGATGATTCCACACCAATAACACCCGCGCTGACGCTCGCTGGCAAGGGGGTTACCAATGCCTCCGGGAAGCCACAGCTTTTCCGCGTTGCCGCCACCAGCCTCACTACTACAGACGTACAACTTGCATTCGTGAATGAAGCATGTGCGGGTGATGAGTCCATCGCTTATGAGACTGCACCAGCTACACCAAAGTCACAAAGCGGCGGCATCATCGCATTCCTACAGCGTGCACGGGCCGGATCGGCAAAGTTCAAGGTCTCCACCGGGGCACTACCTCCCGGCCCATACTCCACGGTGGGATCGGAAGTTCGCTTCCTGGACCGAAGCAGTGCTGACCAGGCGCAGTTCACCATACTTGGTAGCACCGGAAGTGATTCTGATACGTTTGGCAACGTAGTATTTTACGATGAGGCAACAGCCAGCAAGGCCCAATTCACAAACATAGGGGGTACCGTTGGGGACGGCGGCAATACGCAATTCTTTGCGAACAGCTCGGCAGCCCGGTGTAGTATCGTGAACCTCGGGGCCACAGGCAAGAATGGCAACGGGGGCGACACTGCATTTGACGGACGCGCTACTGCCGCGAAAGCGACCATCACCAACTATGCGGCAAAAGAGGGGCATGGGGGCGTCACAAGCTTTAACAACAACCCTCCGCGTATGGCCCAGAGGTATGGCGCAACCGCAGGCAAGGCGAAGATCAAGAACTTCGGTGCCGAGGCCGGACAGTCCGGAAGCGGCGGTCACACTGAGTTTACAGGTGTCTACGGCAGTGGTGATGCGGGCGAGGCCCACATCGAGAACTTCGGGTCCAGTACTTCTAATTCCAAAGGCGGGGGATACACGCTATTCTGCAATACCGGCGAGTGGCCGTATTACCAGCCCACAGCCGCCAACGCGCAAATAGACAACTATCCCGGTACACGTGAAGGTTCGGAAGCCGGCTACACACATTTCATATACCAGAACTACAAAACCAAGACCGGGGAAGACAGTCCGGGTCCACTCGGTGGCTACTCCGTCATCAGGAACCATGGCGGAGCGCATCCCAAGGCGCCTGGTGGGTATACGCTCTTTGCTAACCGCGCCCGCGCAAAACACGCAACGCTCATCGCATTTGGGGGAACCCGTGGTGGCCTCGCAGGTGCCGTGGAGTTCGCCGACTACGCAGAAGGCAATGCAGCCACGGTACACCTCATCGGCGGAATACTTGACGTCAGCGCAAGTAAGTTAGCGTCGCTCACCCTGTCCAAGCTACTGCTGGAAGGGTCTGCCGCCGCCAAGCCAACGCTGGTTTTCGCGATCGGGCCGAAGTCCGCGTCTGTACATGTAATGGATACACTTTCGCTCCCCAAGAAAGGGAAGGTGCTCGTGAAATTCGGAAAAGGGAAGCCTATCTCCCGTACTCATCAGGTGCTGTTGCGCGCAGCGAAGCTCACTCAAGCGGATGTGCATCGCTTTCACGCGGAGCCGGTGCAGGGCCTTACGCCTCGTTTTGAGGTGAAGGACAACGAGCTATTGGTTATGTTCAGCTAGTAAGCTTTCCTGTTTTCGACGGCAGTGTCGAGTTGATTTGCCTCATTGAAATAGTATGAACTGCCCATATGGAATTGGCCGGCCGAAAAATTCATGTATAAAAACCGTTTGCTATGGTGCATAACAGTCGTAGACTCAAGCCTGCTGCCGCCTATGTATTTATAGCCTTGTTGGGGCGTCAATGTATTTTAATAATTTCGACTTTAAAATTCCAGTAGTTGTTGACAATCCTAAATTGTATGTAGTTTTTAATCTGCATTTTGCCATTTCAGGGCGTTATGATGATTGTCGTCCGTAGCATATATACACCCCTAAAGACCTCATGTGACTATTCTTTCACTTTGGCAGCTTCGGTCTTATTTTCGATAACAATTTTAGGTGCGCCAGCTCTTTGCGACATCACTTGTTTCCCGATCTCCTGCAAGCCTTTGCTTTCATAGATCTTCATAGCTGTAGATACATCTATCGCTTGCCTCGTTTGCTCATCTAGATCAAAAGTCAGGGTGATGAAATTCAGTCGAACACCTAATGGCTCCAGGATTTTATTGCTTTCATTTAATAGATGGGTTTCTATTTCGCTTTGGTCAAGCTCTACAATATCCTCATTGATAAACACAGCCTTTGCAACATCTTTGATCCTTTTGTCGATCACCATGTTTTCGGCACTTTCAAAAGCACTTTCATTTATGGCATCAGGGTCATCGGCGTTGACATTTGCCTTACCTATGTATTTCGCTTGCTTTATGAATGACAGAGGTTCGGTTATTGAATAGTCATAATCAATATGAACATTTGCCCTAACCCTGTCCTTGAGGTTAGAAATGAATTTGCTCTCGCCCTGCATGGGATAATTGGGTATAACTACTTTCATATAACAGGCGTTCAAGCCGCCTTTTGGAACGGCATCGCCTGCATTTATTTTCTTCCAATTCATTCCACAGTCATCCGAAACGACTACCTGTTGATTGGATTTTGCATAATTGCAGCTTTGCAAACTGATCAATACCGCCACTATAGATAGAGTCCAAACATGCTTTGCGCCCTTGATAAACCCAAATACCAACAACCCGCCACCGATAATCATGAAAACAGCATTTAATGGGTTATTGATCATGTAGTTGCCGACCATGGATTTAATTATACCGTAACATAAAAAGATGACAATCGTCAACGCTACTGCAATGATGGAGACTTTTAAAAACTTATTCATTGAAATTTATTTTTCTATTCCTATGCTTGGTAAGAGTAAGATCCTTAAAATTACGTATAATATATCTGCTTCGGGTGAATAGAGTATAGCCTTTGGAATTTTTTTATGGGCGGCTTTTCCCAATGCCTCGAGATGCAGTCAGTATGGCCCATATTGTCCAGTTGGGAGCTACTAGGGTAAAAGCAAGACTTTAGCAGTAACTTTAAAGAAACCCGCTAAAACACGAATATGCTAACTATTGACAACTACCTGGACAGCCATTACATCCACCGGAGCAACTGGTTAAGAGCCGCTGTGCTCGGTGCCAATGATGGAATAATATCTATTTCGAGCCTTGCTATTGGCGTAGCAGCAGCAAGCGCAACAAGAGAGCCTATCGTTTTGGCCACAGTAGCTGGTCTTGTGGCAGGAGCCTTATCGATGGCTGCGGGTGAGTATGTATCCGTAAGTTCACAGACCGACACAGAGAAGGCCGACATTGAGCGGGAGAAAAAGGAGCTGGCCGAGATGCCGGAAGAAGAGCTGGCGATCCTGGCTCAAATTTATGAGAAGAGGGGGCTAAGAAAGGAAACGGCAAGGCAGGTGGCCATTGAGTTAACAGAGAAAGATGCCCTGGGAACACATATCAGAGACGAGCTGGGGATAAACGAGATCAGCCAGTCAAACCCCATTCAAGCTGCCATGGCTTCCGGAGCAGCATTTTCCGTTGGAGGAGCGCTGCCACTTTTGGTTATACTTTTTGCGCCCATAAAAGGGTTGGAGTACTGGCTTTATGGCTTCACCATTATCTTTTTAATTATTCTGGGAGTAATGGCTGCAAAAACAGGCGGGTCAAATGTGATGAAGGCCATTTTGCGAATCACGATTTGGGGTACCATTGCTATGGGGTTATCCGCATTCGTGGGATATCTGTTTGGAGTCAGTCTTTAGGCTTTAGTCCTTAACTTCAACGAAACAGTTTAACGGCACCGTATGAGAAAACTAATCGAAAGGCCAGGCATCGCCGGAAATGTAAAAGCTGGTAAAATCTATGGGCAACTTGGCCAGCTCGTCAACGCACTGGAACAGAAAGATTTACCAACCGAAGTGGTTACGCTAATTGATAATGAAGTAGAGAACCTGAATTCAACTTCTGATTCCAATAAAAATTTTGCGGCATCAGTAAAAAAGACAGAGAATAAAATTGTTCAGTTAGTTGAGAAGAAGTTAAAAATCGTACCCAGGAATTATTATAAAAAGCTCTGGTTTCTTTTGGGAATGTCGGCATTTGGATTGCCCTTAGGGGCTGCCATAGGATTAAGTGTAGAGAACATCGGACTTTTAGGAGTAGGGTTGCCCATCGGTATGGGTATCGGTTTTGTTTTTGGTTCAAGCCTGGATCAAAAAGCATTGAAAGAAGGGCGGCAGTTAGACTTTGAAGTTAAGTACTGAGCATGAAATAGGAGACCGCTTCATCGCCGGCGGTCTTTGACAGGCGGGCTTTAATGTATAATATGGAAGAGAAGAATAGCAGACAGAGCCAGGCTAAATGGTTGAGGACTTTTAGGAAAGTTCACAGGACAACGGGCGCGCTACTCTTTGCTTTTTTCTTTTTTATTTCAGTAACAGGACTTATACTGGGATGGAAGAAACATAGTGGCGGGCGTATTTTAGCAGATTCTTACCAGGGGACTTCCGCCGACCTTAAGGATTGGTTACCTATTGACAGTTTACATTCGATTGCTTGTAAAATGCTGCACGACTCTGTTTCAGCAGACTTGTCGCTGAAGTTAGAGAGAATTGACATTCGGAAAAGCAAAGGGATGGTAAAGTTTATCTTCGAAGACAGTTATTGGGGTATCCAACTTGATGGCGCAACTGGAAAGCTGTTGCATATAGAACGAAGACGTGCTGACTTCATTGAAAGCATACACGACGGATCTATACTGGACAGATATTTTGGTACCAATGGAGGATACATTAAATTGTTTTATACCACTCTAATGGGACTGGCGCTTTTGACCTTCACCATAACCGGTTTTTGGCTCTGGTATGGGCCAAAAAGAATGCGAAGAACAACTGCGAAGGCTAACAGGATGAATTCTTAATAGAACCGTATTTGCTGAAGTTCCAGGATCAATAAAGACTGACATTTAACTTTGTGTTTACACTAATTAATAAATATGAGAAATTCAAACCCAATGGCACGCAGGGGGTTCCTTAGATCCACCGCGCTTATCAGTTCCGGAATTATTGGTATGTCGATGATGCCCAGTATTAGTCATGGAGCAGAGTTGCCCGCAGATGAACGTGATAACGTGATAGGGCCGCGGGAAGGATTCGCACCTCATATTGGAACATTAATGTCGATGATGACATGGATGCGAAGGGCGATATTGTCGCCTGTGAGTGATCTGACTGTTGAACAATTGGATTATGTGCATGACAAGAATTCAAACTCTATCGGGTCGATGCTTTTTCACCTGGCGGCAACAGAGCGATATTACCAAATACATACATTTGAAGGGAAGAAGTGGGGCGATTGGAGTGAACAAGATAAGAGACGATTTGACATTGCAATGGGTCTTGGTGTAGAAGCCAGGAAGACAATAAAAGGCAATAGCATTGATTTTTATTTAAGTACTTTGAAAGAAGTGAGAGAGAATACCATCAGTGAATTCAGGAAAAGAGATGATACATGGCTGTTTTCCGTGGACGAGAACTGGTTTTGGGGACCAACAAATAACTACTGCAAATGGTTTCATGTCTGCGAGCATGAGTCGAATCACAACGGGCAAATGAAGTACATAAATAGTCGACTTCCCAAAGGTAAGGGTAAGTCGTAACTGTACATGGAGACTGCTATCCTGCCATCGATGCCTTGGAAAAGAATCATGTAGAGAAAGCCGTAGCTTTTTCAAATTGTCTGGATGCCTTGCTCTGGAGAAATGCAAAACAAACTGTTGAAGACAGCTCAATAAATGAATGGCACCAAAATGCCTTACATACGGCAAGTTTAGAACTTCAGGACTGTTTGGCCAAGTGATAAGGGCCATGATGATCAGGCCATCCTGTTGTTGGGAAAGGCCCATAAAAGCGAAATTGACCTGGGCTTGGTGAACCACCGTTGTATGAAATGGCTGTCGCTGTCAGTATGGCCAATGCTCATATGGAGAAAAAAAATTATGATTTTTCAGGTAGATTCCATGCCTTCTCCGGCTGAACGTATTACAAATAGTAAAGCCTGGAGAAGGGTGCTCGTCAGGGTAGAATAAGTTTCCATTTGGTTCTGTTGCATTAATTTCATCGTATGACAAAAGACTTCGTAGTTTTTCTATTCTGTTTTCTGATCACTCAATTGGCCGTGGCACAAACCTCAGAGGTGCTGACCGTCAGAAAATTTGTTAATGAAAATGCCGGACAAATTATCGATGAATTTTCCCGGTTTCTGACTTTGCCTAATGTTGCTGCAGATCCCGCAGGCCAGCAAAAGAATGCCGCGTTTATTATGGACATGATGAATAAGAGGGGCATTCAAAAAGTGCAGCTCCTGAATGCGGCTACTCCCGGTGTTCCTCCTGCTGTGTACGGAGAGGTAATAGTCCCGCGGGCTAAACAGACCCTGATCTTTTATGCCCATTATGATGGGCAGCCCGTCAATCCCGCCCAATGGGCGAAAGGACTCGAGCCATTCCAGCCTAAGTTGTTTTCAAAGGCATTAGATCAGGGCGGCACCAACATGCCATTTCCGGGGAATGGCATGTATAACAACGATTGGCGAATCTATGCCCGCGGGTCCTCAGACGACAAGGCAGGGGTGGACGCCATTCTCAATGCTTATGACGCCCTAAGGAAATCCGGGCTGACTCCAGGTTGCAATATAAAATTCTTCTTTGAAGGGGAAGAGGAGGCCGGTTCTCCCCATCTTAGTGAAATACTGGATAAGTATCAGTCGCTACTACAGTCTGACCTTTGGATCATTTGCGACGGACCTGTTCACCAATCGGGCCTAAAACAAGTGGTATTGGGTGTTCGTGGCGATACCCGTCTTGACCTCACCGTTTACGCCTCTAGAAGACCTCTCCATAGCGGTCATTATGGAAATTGGGCCCCGAACCCCGCGATGCTGCTGGTGGAATTGCTGGCTACTATGAAAGATGAAAATGGGAAGGTGACCATAAAGGGTTTTTATGATGATGTGACCCCTTTATCCCCTTCTGAAAGAAAAGCCCTCGATGAAGTACCTTCCGTGGATCTGCAAATGAAAGAGGAACTGGGTATTCATGCCGTTGAGATGCAGGGCCTGACATTAAGCGAGGCTATTAACCAGCCTTCGCTTAACATCAATGGAATACAAAGCGGTAACGTAGGTAAAGCTGCATCTAACCAAATTCCCACGTTTGCTACCGCGGTGATAGATTTAAGATTAGTGTTGGGTAACGATTGGCGGCGGCAGCAACAAAAAGTGATCGATCACATCCGATCGCAGGGATACCATATAACGGATCGTGAACCTACAGATGAGGAACGTGGGAAATATGGAAAGATCATAAAGGTCATTCGGGACGATGGCGGTATAAATGCCCAACGGACATCCATGGATCTGCCTATCGTACAGAAAGTGATATCGGCAGTTAGAAATACCACCAAAGAGCAAGTGGTGCTGCAGCCCACCATGGGTGGAAGCCTTCCGCTTTATTTATTTGAGAAACACCTGAATGCCAAAACCATAACGGTTCCCATAGCTAATCATGATAATAACCAGCATGCTGAGAATGAGAATATTCGCCTTGGTAATTTATTCCAGGGGATCGAAGTGATGGCGTCGCTGATGATGATCAAATAGTAGACTTTTTGTACATTGCTAATCAGCTTTCATAAATGGAATTTTGAATATGAAATGTATATTTTTAATTCTTTCATTTCTGTTTAGCCCTGCTGTTCGGGCTGATGATACCATTAGAATCGAGAAAGTCGTTGAATCCGACTGGGGAGCATATGTACACTTCCCTCCGTCTGAAATACCATTGCCCGTCATTGTTACTCTTGGAGGTGCCGAGGGAGGCTTGTCCTTTACTGAAGAGGAAGCCAACGTAATGACAAGAGATGGTTTTGTAGTCATGAGGTTGGGGTATTTCAAATACTCAAAATCTACCATGAAGCAGACACTTAAGGAGTTAAGAGTAGAAAAGGTTTCTGAGGCCATTGATTGGGTGAAGAAATTTCCGGCAGTGGATAGTAACAAAATCGCATTGCTCGGTATTTCTAAGGGAGCGGAGTTGGCTTTATTGGCGGCATCAAAATCGACATCAATAAATGCGGTTGCTGCTCATGTGCCAAGTCATGTTGTTTGGTATGGTATAGGGGAGTGGAAAGGTCTGAATAAGAGTTCGTGGACATGGCAGGGCGAACCAATGGCTTTTGTGCCGTACGCGAAACCCAAATCTGGATGGTTCACCAAACGGATAGCTGAGTTTTACGAAGCCGGCCTGGAAAGCTTTCCCGAAAAAATAACACCAGCATTGATTGCTGTTGAAAACATATCAGGCCCCATACTTATCTCTTCGGGAGGTAAGGACGATGTTTGGCCATCGGCATTTATGGCCCATGAATTGGAAAAGCGACTGCGGTTACAAGGATTTCCCTTTGATGTTCAACACCTGCATTTCCCTGAAGCTGGTCATGGTATTTTTGGTCTTCTCCCAGACCAGGGGGATAAGAAAGCGATGAGTGCTTTAGAGGCAGGTGGTGGAAGTTCAATTGCGAATTACGAGGCCAGAGAACAAACCTGGCAGAAAACATTTTCATTTTTTAGAAAGGCATTTGGGGAAAAGCTTTAAGGTTGATCTGGGTCAAACATATTGGATTTTTGATCGCTGGAACCGATTTTTAAATCCTTCTTGCAAGTAGTATTGCTTCGCAATACGTCATTGCTCCTGTTGGCAGTGTTTACTACCATGAATGCTGTACATTTCATGATTACCTTGCTTCCCATCTTTACCATTCAGGAACTGGGTTGGACCAGTATGTTTTTTCGAAGATCTTTTCAACGCATGACCTGGTCGGTGGCGTCATCGGAATGGCAGTTTGTGGGTTGATCAGAAACGCAGGGATCGTAATCCATTGAATTGCTCAGATTAGTGCGGGTTCAGACAGTCATAGGAGTAGCTAATTTACCATAACAACTGGAACGATGCTTACAACAATATGCCCTAAACTGCCAATGAGAGACAAGGCCATAACCCATGAATACTATAAAAACCAGTTAGGGTTTCAGGTATTTGGCACCGGTGACTTCGACCACTACCTGATGATTCATAAGGAGGGCGTAGAAATTCACTTTTTTGTGTTCAGGGATTTGGACCCTAAGGAGAATTATGGGCAGGTTTATATCAGAACAAATGACATCAATGGCCTTTACCAGTCGTTTCTGGATAGGGGCATTGCCATACACCCCAACGGACATTTGGAAACGAAACCCTGGGGACAACGGGAATTTTCATTGCTCGACCCGGATAACAACCTGTTGACTTTTGGGCAGGGCATTTTTGAAAATGGGTAGGGGTGCAGGAAATAGGATGGATCATCTGGTAAAGAACCCCAGGAACATATTCCTGATAGACGGTGCGGGTGCTTTCCTAACTGCGTTTTTGTTGTTTGCTGTGTTGCGTAACTTTAAGGAGTATATTGGAATGCCTGAAACAGTTTTGACAGGTCTTTCAGTGTTAGGGGCGCTGTTTTGTATTTTTTCAGTGAGTTGTTTTTTGTTTCTGGACAAAAAATGGACTTTGTTCTTAAGAATAATAAGCGTTGCAAACTTGCTTTATTGTGTTTTGACTTTGGGTATGGTGATATCGTATTACCCTGCGCTTACAACCATTGGAATCGTCTATTTTCTCGGGGAAGTAGGAGTTGTTTGTACACTTGCGTATGTTGAGCTTAGTTTCGCTACACGCATCAGCAATAGCAATCCACGTGATATTACCTAACTTAACTGAATCTTTCAACTGATTGTAATGAGAAAGTGAATAGTCGTTGATGAGAGATCTGATGATCGTTCTATGGGCTTCAATTTTTGTTGGAGGCTGCACATCATCTTTGAAGGAAGGCGAACTTGTTACGGTAAGGGGTAGGATACCTGTTAAAGAAATGGGTGTTAGTTTGATTCACGAGCATGTACTGGTGGATTTTATCGGAGCAGACAGTACAGGATACCATCGATGGAATAGATCAGAGGTTGTAGCGCGTGCCCCCCCTTATCTGATATAGGCGAAAGAAAAAGGGGTGAAAACATTTTTTGATTGTACCCCGGCATACCTCGGCCGTGACCCCTTCAACTTCGGGAGCTTTCAGAGAAAACGGGTATTCAGATATTGATAAATACGGGGTATTATGGGGCAAGGGATAATCTTTTTATTCCTCCATCAGCCTTTGATGCTACCGCAGAAGATATTGCCCGGGCCTGGATTTCTCTGAATAATGTTTACAAGAACAACAATGATACACCCTGGGGTATAGCTTGGTTTGTAGGTGTATTGAAAAAAGCTGAAAGATGAGAAGCTGCTGCATAAAATATTGATCTCACATGATGCAGGGTGGTATAATGTGGGCCAGGGAAATGGTGGTTTTTATCGGGGATATACGGATATTTTCGAGTTTTTGATTCCCGCATTGAAGAGCAACGGTTTTAGTTCCGAAGACATAGACATACTTCTTACAAAAAATCCGCAAAGGGCCTATGTGGTGAAAGTCAGGGCAATTGAATGATTGTTTTTCTTACTGATGGGTTTACTTGAAAAGGTTTGTTTGAGGGGCTGCATAATGATCTAATGAGTCAATTAGCTAATTGATAAACTCCCCTTTTCCCTGGCGCGTTATCTCCGGAATATCATGCGTCATGTCGATGATGGTGGAGAATTCCATTCCCCCAATGCCGCCGTCAACAACCAGGTCTACCTGCTTGCCAAATATCTCGTGGATCCGCTCGGGATCAGTATATTCTTCCGCCATGTCGCCGGGGAGGGAAGAGCTAAGGATCGGATTGCCTAAAGCCTTGATGATCTCCTGGGCAATATGATTGTCGGGCACACGTAATCCAATCGTATCCTTTTTGCTTTTGAGGATCTTAGGCACTTCCTTGCTGGCAGGAAGGATGAATGTAAAGGGGCCCGGAATATGATGCTTGAGCAATCTAAAAGTAGGCGTGGAGATGGCTTTCGCATACCGGGAAAGATCACTTAAATCATTACAGATGAACGAAAGATTGGCTTTTGTCAGATCAATATTTTTTATCCTGCAGATCCTTTCCACTGCCTTAGGATGAAAAATATCACACCCAAATCCATAGACGGTGTCAGTGGGGTAAATGATGATCCCGCCGCTTGAAAGACAGTCTACAACCGTTTTTATATGTTTAATCTGGGGATTTTTCGGATGTATCTCTAATAGCATAAAAATATTTTTTCGCCAAATCTCACCGCTTTGGGCTGATTATCATTCTATTAAAACTATGCCTTTATTTTGAACCAGTCCGAGCGGCCATATTTATAAGAAAATGCTTTAAAATTTGCATTTCGCATATTACTTTTACTGCCTACAGCGAAACAAAAATGGCTTTGCCACTTGTTTCCAGGTTCAGCCAGAACCACTTATCCAATCCCATACAATCACCACCCGTCCAATCCTGAATTATTTTCATTTAAGTATTTAGTTTTTTATAAACAGTGCTTGAACATCTGAAACACGTACAACCCCTACCGAGTTTGTATATCTTATTTTGATGGATCAGTGAGTCTGGAAAGTGTAATTTTTCTTTTTGTGGTTTCAGAGGTAAGCACAGGCCGGCGATTTCCATCGCTGGCATTTTTTTGGGTTCTATTTAATTGATATCCAATAAGAGGGTCTGAAGAACAAGGGGTGGTCACATAATCTCTGGCGGAAAGATTTTACCGCCGATTTAATTACAAGAAGTTTCTCATAAGCTGCTGCCAAAAGCCAGCACAAAGGAGATGAACTCAAACGGGCCATGATCAACCACACTGTACTGGGTGTTGATCTCGACTAATTTAAACGCCACATAAGGAGGATGCCCGACGGTAGCCAAATGGGCGTACAAGTCACCCCATTCCCACATTCATTCCCCCACATTAACCACATTTATCACATTCCCCACATGCATAAAATGATTGCTAAACGCGAGGCGTTTAGCAATCATTTTATGCTATCGCCCAAGTTTCATTACCACGGAGGAGCTTATCGAGATTGCCCGGGCCTTTAGCCTGCAATACCTGTTCGATCTGGCCATTCAGTTGCTCTTCATAGCAAGGGCGTTCGGTTTCGTAGAGCACACCGAATGGACGGGGGAGGTGATGCTCCTTCGTAGGATCGTCGAACATCCTGACGAGGATCTGCGCTTTGTAAAAGTCTTTTTCGTCGTGCACCCAACAATCATCAGCGCTGTAACCTGCATTCAGGTCAACCACTACAGGGTGGAAGCCGTCGAGCTTCACGCCTTTGTCGCGCCCCGCTCCAAACAACAGCGGCTTGCCCTGCTCCAGGAACAGGGTTTCCCCGGCTTTGGTAGACTTTTCAGTAAATATTTCAAAGGCGCCATCATTGAAGATGTTGCAATTCTGGTAGATCTCAAGGAATGAGGCACCCTTGTGCTTGTAGCTGCGTGTCAGCAACTCCTGCAGGTGCTTGGGGTCACGGTCCATACTTCGGGCCACGAATGTAGCGTCCGCGCCCATCGCCAGGGCAAGGGGGTTGAATGGATGGTCGATGCTTCCGAACGGGGTGGACTTGGTCACTTTTTTCTCTTCAGAAGTAGGAGAGTACTGCCCTTTCGTTAAACCGTAGATCTGGTTATTGAACAGCAATATGTTCACATCGAAGTTTCTCCTGAGGAGATGGATGGTATGGTTGCCACCAATACTCAGGCTGTCGCCATCACCCGTAACGATCCAGACACTTAACTCAGGACGGGAGGCCTTCAATCCGCTGGCAATGGCTGTAGCCCTTCCATGGATCGAGTGCATGCCATACGTGTTCATATAGTAAGGGAAACGACTGCTGCAGCCAATGCCCGAAACGATCACAATATCTTCTTTTGGGATGCCGATACCAGGCATGATCTTTTGAACCTGTGCCAGTATTGAGTAGTCTCCACATCCGGGGCACCACCTGACTTCCTGGTCTGTCTGAAAATCCTTGGCAGTTAAACTGCCGGTTACGGTTGTTGCTTCCATGCTTAAAATTAGTGAATAAATCGTATCAGTTTTCCTTAAAATCGATATCAATTTGAAGTTCCCTGATCTGGAATGAACGTCGGTGAAAGGGCGTGAGCCCAAACTGTGCGATCGCCTTGCGATGTTCCAGGGTTCCATACCCTTTGTTCTTCAACCACCCGTATTCAGGAAAGCTCACATGGAGCTGCTGCATATAGTCGTCCCGATACGTCTTTGCCAACACACTCGCCGCTGCAATAGACGCAAATTCGGCGTCGCCCCTGATCATGCACTTGTGGGGAATGGTGGCGTATGGCGTGAACAAATGCCCATCTACCAAAATCAGTTCTGGTAAGATCGGCAACTGTTCCAGCGCAAGGTGCATGGCTTTGAATGAAGCGCGGAGTATGTTGATCCGGTCTATCTCGTTGTGGTCCACACTGGCCACGGCCCAGGCAAGGGCTTTTTTCCTGATCAGTTCCCTAAGTTGATAACGCTCCTCAGGTTTCATCAGCTTGGAATCGTTCAACAGGGGATGCCTGAAACGGGGTGGAAGGATAACAG
The DNA here is from genome assembly GCA_040404005.1 of Chitinophagaceae bacterium. Classification (GTDB taxonomy): domain Bacteria; phylum Bacteroidota; class Bacteroidia; order Chitinophagales; family Chitinophagaceae; genus Pollutibacter. The sequence continues at coordinate 6,365 of JBBAJO010000039.1, read as the reverse complement.
CTGCCGCGAATACCGGCCCTGCGAGGCAGCCCCTTCCGGCCTCGTCGCATCCGGCTTCTCGCAGTTTGTTCTGGTAATACGGGCGCAGCATGAAAACGAAGTTAATGTTTAATGTTTTTCAAATTGTATGGTCCAATGGAGATCATATTCTTTGTGTTTCCAATGCGGCTGTTACCTTTGCCACTGATGTCGAAGAACAAGATCTCCCCTGTTGCCATATGGTTGATAATTGGCGTTGCCATGATCATGATACAGGTGCTACTCGGTGGCATCACGCGCCTCACCGGATCAGGTTTATCTATCACGGAATGGAAACCGCTCCTCGGAACCATCCCGCCCATGAATGAGCAGGATTGGAACAAGGCTTTCGATCAGTACAAACAGATCGGCCAGTACAAGCATATCAATTTTGAGTTTACCCTTTCAGATTTCAAGTTCATCTATTTCTGGGAATGGTTCCACCGGGTATGGGCTCGCTTTATGGGCCTGGTGTTTGCCATCGGCTTCATTTATTTTCTCGTAAGAAAGCAGTTCAAAAAGGAAATGGTATGGCCCATGGTACTGCTCTTTTTATTGGGCGGATTGCAAGGCGCCCTCGGGTGGATCATGGTTAAAAGCGGCCTGAACGAAAACGATGTTTATGTGAGCCACATCAGGCTGTCCATTCACTTTATAGCGGCGCTTGGACTGCTCTGCTATGTGTTTTGGTTCGCAACCGGGTTCGTTATTCCCCAAAACCAGTTTGTTGTTAACCCTTCCCTGAAGAAATTCACCTTGCTGATCATTTCCGTACTGGTGATCCAATTATTCTACGGCGCGTTTATGGCTGGACTGAAAGCAGGCACTGCCGCGCCCACCTGGCCCACGATCAATGGCCAATGGATTCCTGAAAATATCGCCCTCGCCGGAAGCGCTGTTACCAGTAACCCCATTACTGTTCAATTTATACACCGTGGACTGGCCTACGTTATCGCTTTTATGATTTTCTTATGGTGGTCGAAAGCACTAAAGACCAAGACCGGTCCGTTATTCAGGAATACCAGGATCTGGCCCCCCGTACTGGTGATGGCGCAGGTAGTATTGGGTATTTTCACCGTGGTTTATTCGCCTGATACACATGCACTTCTCTGGCTGGGTGTTTCGCACCAGTTCGTGGCCATGCTGCTCTTACTGTCCATGGTATGGATGTTAAGAATTATGAGATCAGGGTCTTCGATTTGATTTAAATTACCATATGAATTCGTTCCTGAAAGGATTTTTTTATTCTTTCCCGGTGCAGCTGGTTTTGTTACACCTCAAGAAATACCAGGTGTTGTTGCTGTTCTGGTATATCCTGGGTAGTGCCATTAATGGAAACTTTATGAGCACTTTCGGGGCAGACTCATTGTTTCTGGCACCGGAGTACCTGGGTAATGTGAATGCTGTCAGCTCCGCCATCATAGGCGTAGCCATGGGCATCTTTATCATGAGCTGGCATATCACCACCTTCATCCTGCACAGCCGACAGTTCAAGTTCCTCGCCACAACCTCCAAGCCCTTTCTGAAGTACTTCATCAACAACTCCATCATTCCCATTCTCTTCCTGTTGTTCTATTGTTATCGCGCCGTGCAGTTCGACAGATTTCGGGAACTGATGACCATCGGCGAAATCCTGATCCTCATCGCAGGTTTTCTGCTTGGCCTGGTGCTGTTGACCATCGTCTCTATCTCTTATTTTTTTGGGGCCGAAAAAACGATGATGCGCAATATGAGTCCCATCATCCGGGAACCCCATAAATACATAGGCCATTTTGATGCCGACGGGAAACATTTTCATGAAAAAGGACTGATCCATGTAGACTGGTTCTATAATACCCGGATGAAGCTGAAGAAGCCCAGGAATATTTCGCATTATTCCCACGATTTCGTGGAAACCGTTTTTAAGCGCCACCATTTTTCTGCTGTCATCTCCATCATATTCGCCTTCTTGTTTCTTGCCATTGTAGGACTGTTTCAGGATACCAGCATGTTTCAGCTTCCCGCAGCGGCAGGCATCCTGCTCCTGTTCGCTGTGTTGATGGCGGCCTCTGCTGCGCTCGTTTATTGGTTAAAAAGCTGGTCACTACCCATTTTGGTCATCATCGTGATCATCACAGACCAGTTGTTCCGATACGACGTGATTGATACCCGTAACAAGGCATACGGACTCAATTATACCAATGTGGATGAAAGGCCTGCGTATAACCGGGATAGCATCGCGCAGCTTTGTACTATCGGGCAGATGGAAGAAGATAAAGCCCTGATGATCGACGTATTGAATAAATGGAAAGCGCGGCAGAAAGATGAGAAACCCCTGATGTATATCATGAATTTCAGCGGGGGTGGTACCAGGTCCGCCACTTTTGCCGTGAATGTATTGCAGCGGCTCGACAGTATCTCCGGGGGTGACCTGATGGAAAAAACTTTTCTGATCAGCGGTGCTTCGGGGGGTGTGCTGGGCGCAGGTTTTTACCGGGAACTGCACCGAATGAAGCTGCAGGGCATGGCCGTGGACCCCTGCGATAAAAAGTATGTTGACATGATCTCCAGAGACCTGCTCAACCCGCTATTTTCCTCTATGGTAACGCGCGATATTTTTGCCCCTGCACAGAAGTTCAGCGTAGGTCCCTACCATTATATCAAAGACCGCGCATATGCTTTTGAAGAGCAACTCAATGATAATGCGGCGGGTATCCTCAACAGGCAATTGAAAGATTATGTGAAAGATGAAGCCGAAGGAAGAATTCCCCTCATGTTCTATGCGTCCACCATTTCTGCCGATGGCAGGAAAATGCTGATCAGTACAAGGCCAGTCAGTTTCATGATGCGCAACTGGCCCGATTCGGGGAATGGCTCATTGGGAGAGCCTGATGCAGTGGACTTCTGCAGCTTTTTCCGCAAACAGGATCCCTACAATCTCCGGATACTGACTGCCATGCGCATCAATGCAACTTTTCCGTATGTTCTGCCCAATGTCTGGCTGCCCACCAAGCCGATCATTGATGTAATGGATGCCGGAATCAGGGATAACTTTGGTCACGAAACCACGCTCCGGTTTCTAAGTGTGTTTAACGACTGGATCAGGGAGAATACAGCAGGCGTTGTTTTTCTGCAGATCCGCGACCGGAAAAGTGGCGACTGGGGGGAACAGAAAGAGGTGGATGGGTTTACCAGCATGTTCACAAAGCCCATCACGGTGATTCAACTCAACTGGATGAAGATGCAGGATTATTATCACGAAGAGATGATATCATACGCTGACCAGAAATTCAGTTTTCCTTTTGAGAAGTGCAGTTTTACCTATGTGCCGGCCAAAAAGAACCAGGCCGCTGCATTGAATTTTCATCTTACTGTAAAAGAAAAAATCGATATCAGCGAAGCCCTGGGCTCGGAAGGTAATCAGTCATCCTTCACCCGCTTCAAGGCTTTGGAATAGCCATTGGGGCTCTCTTCAAGGCTTTGGAATAGCCAGCTGCCGAACCAAATATCCTGCTTAAATCAAACGGGTTGGATAAGGGATAAGGCGGAGGGAATAACGGTGATTTTGAAATGAGGTGAAGTGGGATGGGGATCCCCATCAATATGCAACGGGGCCATGGATTTATTGATGAGCTCACATTCCTTCACCTGGTAATATAGAATGCGATGTTTTTTAAAGATGCCTTCCTGCACATCTCCGTATCGGATCTGGTATATGACCGCAAGTACTAACTGAAACTTATTCATCTTCTGAACCACTATGATATCGAGCAAACCGTCAGTCAGCAGTGCCTTCGGGGCGATCGTAAAATTATTCCCAAATTGGTTGCTGTTGGCAATGCTGACAAAGTAGGCTTCCGTTTCGATATCTTTTCGATCTATTCGTAATACAAACGAATAGTCCTTGGCCCGGAAGAAATTCGCCGCACTCACTTTGATATAGGTCCACAACCCCCGTGTTTTCTGCCTTGCAAAATCATGAGCCACTTTTGCATCAAATCCGATACCGCTTAGCATGCAGGAAAAATGGCCATTAATGGTAAATGCATCAATGCGCGAAGCTTTTCCATGGAGAACAACATCCAGCGCCTGTAAAGGATCTATGGGAATGCCAGCTGCTAAAGCCAGACCATTACCACTGCCCATGGGGATCACGCCAAAATCAACAGGAAGATGTCGTAACGAATTGGCAACCTGGCTCACCGTTCCGTCGCCACCCAGGATCACTACATGGGTGATCTGCTCTTCAAGGATCTTTGCTTCGAGAAATTTGTAATCACCGGCTGCATTGGTTGATATGAATTCGAATGCCAGGCCAAGCCCGTCCAGTTTCCTGGTGAGCGATTCTTTGATGCGATGTTTGTTCCTGGTACCTGAGAGCGGGTTCATCAGGAAGATCAGTTTCCCGGTCATTCCCTGCAAGTTGCGGTTATTCATATCACCACTTCAGCAAAGCGCTTGCCCAGGTAAAGCCCGATCCGAATGCGGCCAGGCAAACCAGGTCGCCTTCCCTGATCTTGCCGGCTTCAAAGGCTTCACAAAGTGCAATGGGTATGGAAGCAGCCGTGGTGTTGCCGTATTTCTGGATGTTATTATACACCTGATCGTCGCGCAAGCCAAGCTTTTGCTGCACAAATTGCGAGATACGCAGATTTGCCTGGTGGGGGATAAGCATTTTGATGTCCGAGGGTGTATAGTTGTTGGCCGACAGTGCTTCCATGATCACTTCAGGAAATTTCACTACTGCTTTTTTGAATACGGCGGGTCCGTCCATATAGGGGAAGTTCTGGCAATTGTCGATCATCTCATGGCTCATAAAATACTCGCCCATCTTGGCATCTTTCTTAAAAGTGGCAATTTCGGCGCCCCCGGCCCAATGGTTGGCATGGGTGCCCGGATTATACATGGCCAGTACCTCTGCGCTTTCTCCATCACTGTGCAGGTGCGTACTAAGAATGCCTCGATTCGCATCTTCTGTGGGTTGCAGTACCACCGCTCCTGCGCCGTCTCCGAAGATCACACTGACGTTTCTGCCCCGGGTGGTGAAGTCGAGCCCGAATGAATGTTTTTCTGAACCCACCACCAATATATTCTTGTACATGCCTGAGCGAATGAATTGGTCTGCAACGCTCAATGCATAAACAAAACCGCTGCACTGGTTGCGGACATCCAGGGCACCGATCTCTTTCATCTTCATGGCCCGCTGCAGCAAAACGCCGCAACCCGGGAAATAATAATCCGGACTTAACGTGGCAAATACAATGAAGTCGATATCCTGGGGAGTAATGCCTGCTCGTTCAATAGCGATCTTCGCAGCTTCCACGCCCATAGTGGTGGTGGTTTCCTTTGTGGTATCGGCGTATCTTCTTTCTACTATCCCTGTCCTCTCCTGGATCCACTCATCGCTGGTATCCATGACCTTCATCAGATCAAGATTGGTGAATACATTACTTGGGACATAATAGCCGATGCCGGCGATCTTTGAAGGCATAAGAAGCAGGTTTAGCGGGTAAATTACGGAATTAGTCTTTCAATAAAATTTCCCGGGCAAATTTCAAGGTTTCTTCTTCTACTGACTGGAGATCCTTTGACTTTATATAAGATCCAATCACATGATTTCCTGTATTTGGCAGGGCAACCGCTCTTTTTTTATCGGCCGGTGTGGAGATCTGACTGAACATCTCTTTCATGGCTGAAACTTTCACCGTAGAGTCCTGATGCACATCATCCTTGTAATAGTATAGCATGAGTAGCGGCTGATTGACCTGCTTAAAAGTTTCCGGGGTCATTTTTTCTTCCAGCAACTGTTGCACCTCGGTGATGCTTTCTACCCGGTATGAATAGTTCCAATATTTCTTGTACAGTTCACGATCATCCCCGGCAATATTGTTGTTACCGCCCAGCACCATTCTTCCGATTTGCAGCCCCCAGGGGTTATTACTCATCCAGGCCATCGGATTATTGATGGCGATATTGGGAGAGTATAAGATCACCCCCGCGATTTCAGGGTATTGTTCTGCTGCGAGTAACAGTGCCAGTGAACCTCCGGTAGAAGTGCCAATGATGATCACTTTTTTACCGATCTGTTTACCAATGGAAAATGCTTCTTTGGCAGACTCCCAAAGGGATGTTGCAGTCATGTGATAAAGGGCATCCAATGTGTCTTTTCCATGTTCTGAAAGCCTGGCCAGGTAAATGTTAGCGCCCATCTTTTTTGCAAAATGGGTATGTACGGGATCGCCTTCCTCCTGACTCGCGCTGAAGCCGTGCAGATAAATCACTGCATATTCCGTGCGGTTCTTCAGGCTGTCGTTATCCCAAATGATCCGCGCTTCATTGTCGGGCTTCAGTTTATAGCGCGATTCATT
>JBBAJO010000038.1:0-23362 GCA_040404005.1 Chitinophagaceae bacterium | reverse complement strand
TGTCTGCCAATAGCTTCAGTATTTTTTCTTGAATTTGATGAAGTAACATGAACTTCACGAAGTAGAGTGACATTAGCTGTCAGTTTAATTGGCTTATCTGAATTGTTAATAAAGTCTTTGACAGCAACTCTGAAGCTATGATATCCGATTATACTGAATTGTAAACTGTCTGAAATATTTTCAGTAGTAATCGAAAAAGCAAATTGTCCAAGGGAGTCCGATACTGTTCCTTGTGATTTATTTAGAACCCCAACACTTACATAAGGTAATGGTAGATTTTTTTCTGTATCTACAACTTTTAAACGTAGTGTTATATATTCTGTCGGTGGTGTTTGGGAAAAAACAACTTTTGCGGAAGTTAACATGACAATAAGGAATGGTATAGGCTTTATCTTCATAGTCGGTAATTTTTGTTCAGACTGTCGTAAAGAAACTAAATGAAGTGTCAATGAAAACCCAATCTTTGTCTTTTAGTTCGGGGTTGGCATGAAAGTTTACTGCCAGTCGAGTCACGTAAGGCAGTTTGACCCCTGCATTCTCACAAAACAGTGCTTGAAAATATCGTTTCACTCGAATCTTCCTGTTCAATCAAGAACGTATTGAATACGTCCTACGGATGGTTAATTTTTGCAGGGATAAGTAAATTAGGGTTCTCCGTGTGTTTCTTCTTTTGCCTTTGATAGCCAGGCGTCGCAGTAAGTTCCTTTTCCCACCTCACCCATTTCCACAACCGGAACTGCGAACAGCCGGCAAGTAACAGTTCTGCAAAGATTACTTTGTGTGTAATCAGGTTGCCTGTTTTTCAAATTTAAACCGTGGCACAAGATTCATGATGCGTTAGAGGCAGGTACTTGATCGATGGCACAATAACTATGTTCACACCTAAAATATTTGAGACACTAAGGAATTATACCCGGCAACAGTTTTCTAAAGATGTTGTTGCGGGGTTAATAGTAGGCATCGTGGCCCTTCCCTTAGCCATTGCATTTGCGATCGCTTCGGGGGTTTCCCCGGAGAGGGGATTGTTCACAGCCATCATCGCGGGCTTTATTGTTTCAGCATTTGGCGGGAGTCGGGTGCAGATTGGCGGACCAACAGGAGCATTCATAGTGGTGGTGTATGGCATTGTGCAGCAATATGGCGTTGATGGATTGGTTATTGCTACTTTCCTTGCCGGTATCATATTGATGCTGATGGGTTTTGCGAGGTTTGGGAGTGTAATTAAATTTATTCCGCACCCACTGATCGTTGGTTTTACAACAGGTATTGCAGTGATTATATTTTCATCGCAGGTGAAAGATTATTTTAGCCTTTCTATGGGTGCTGTTCCTGCGGATTTTATAGAGAAGTGGCAGGTATATTATCATCATTTTTCTTCCATCAATTGGTATACCACTGTGATTGGATCAGGAACAGTTCTCGTCATTTTATTGTCTCCCAAAATAACCCGTGTGGTGCCGGGGTCGCTCATTGCGATTCTATTGGCAACAATCGCGGTGCAAGCTTTCCATCTGCCCGTTGAAACCATTGGCAGCCGTTTTGGAAGCATTCCGTCATCGCTTCCTGCGCCGTCTATTCCACACCTGGACTGGGAAATTATCAAGAACCTGATCAAACCTGCTTTAACTATCGCCATTCTCGGTGGAATTGAAAGCTTATTGTCTGCCGTAGTGTCAGACGGGATGATCGGCGCCAACCACAAAAGCAATGTTGAATTGGTTGCGCAGGGGGGTGCAAATATTGCCTCCGCTTTGTTTGGTGGAATTCCTGCTACCGGGGCAATTGCCCGTACTGCAACCAATGTAAAAAATGGAGGGAGAACACCTGTCGCTGGGATCGTTCATGCCATCACCTTGCTCCTGATCATGCTGGCGGTAGGGAAATGGGCGGTACTCATTCCAATGAGTTGCCTTGCGGGCGTGCTGGTTATTGTAGCCTACAACATGAGTGAGTATGAGACCTTTTTCAACATTGCCAAAGGAAGCAGAAGTGATGCTGCGGTACTCATCACTACCTTTCTACTCACCGTTCTTTTTGACTTAACGCTTGCCATCGAAGTGGGGATGGTGCTGGCCATGTTTCTATTTATGCGCCGGATGATCAAGATTAGCAATGTAAGTTCCCTATTACAGGATAATGGCGAGAAGCCAACAGATGAAAATGCGATCAGCAAATATGAGATCTCCGAGGGGGTAGAAGTCTTTGAAATTTCCGGTCCTTTATTTTTTGGCGCTGCATATAAATTTAAAGATGCCATGAGAGTCATTGAAAATAAGCCAAAGGTTCTTATTGTTCGGATGCGAAATGTTCCGGTTATTGATGCTACTGGTCTTCACACCATAAGAGACGTGCTGCATATGTGCAGAAGAGACAAGATCCAGTTAATCATCAGCGGCATTCAACCTCAAGTGCTGAGTGAGTTCCAAAAGTCAAGACTTTTATTTCTAATAGGTAAACGATACGTACATAACGAATTCGGGCTATCACTGGAAAGGGCCAGGGAAGTATTGGCCAGACAGTGAAAGCCATTCAGTACAGTTTCTCAATTAACTGAGTAAATCGTAAACGACTTTTCTATTACCTGAATTTCAGTGGAGTATGATCATCATGAATCAACCTGAAAGGTTGATCTCAATTCTTACGGCTTCGTATCAAAAGGGTTACGATTTGACACAAGCCGGGCCTTGTATTGTTTCAGGATGCGGATGTTCAAGGTAATTTTGCCGGTATTTTTCCCCGGCACTATGCCGGTACAGCATTATGAGAACATCTGCCATCATCTTTTCTTTTTTGTTGTGGCTCACCAGGCTGGGTTATGGTCAGGAAACTGGCGTGGCTCAGGTTGAGCCCGAAGGGAGGATCATGGTAGGCTCTTTGGACGATTATCCGGCGGCTGTGGCCAGCAACGACAGCGTTGCTGCCGTTGCTGCCGCGAAATCTTTTTACACACCGACTTCTTCCCGATATTTTCGTGTTTCCTACGAGCGTGGCTATTGCATGCCTGTTGACGATAAAGAATCCGTGAATAATCTCCTCAGGAGTTCTACGTTCATCAATTTTTCTTTTGCTGGCGCATGGGAGATGAACCCCCGTTCTGTATATGCCCGCATCTACCGAAAGCCTTTACTTGGATTTGGATTTTCTGCACTCAGTTTCAGGAATAGCCAGTTGGGAAATCCTTTTATGATATACGGGTTTACCGAAGTGCCCGTAACGAACAAGAACCGCCGGTTGCATTTATCATACGGTATAGGTTTAGGCCTGGCGTGGGGCTTCAATCAGTACAACAAGGACTCCAATCCGGTGAATGAAGCCATCGGTTCATACGTGAACCCGCATTTGCAGGCAAGTTTAAACCTGGGCTACTGGCTCACGAACAAAGTTCGGCTTAGTATAGGTACCGGCTTCAGGCATTACTCAAACGGCTCAATCAGAAAGCCCAATGCCGGGGTTAATGTTATCCCACTGCAACTGATGGCGCAGTTCAGAACGAGGGAGGTTTTCCATGAGGGCTATGTGCCAGTTCTTCCAGCTTTCCGCAAACATATGAGCTACATAGTTTACCTGGGCGGCGGGATGAAGCAAATGGAAATCAATGGCCCCATGATGTATAAGCTGGGTGCTGGCTTCAATGCAGGATATCATATTTCCTATAAATACCGGATCGTCGCGGGATTCGACATTACCCATTCATCCGGAAGCGATATCAGGGTGAGCGGTAATGCCAGCGCATTCAGCAAGAGCATCAGCTACGGACCTTATGTGGGCTGGGATTGGTACCTCACAGAACGACTTTTCATTCCGGTACACATCGGAGCTTATATCCATCGAAATTATGAGAACGATGAGGCCAATGCCTTTTACCAGCGCTTGGGTATCAGGTACCGAATGCTGAAGAACAAGTCGTTATCAGCAGGTGTTGCCCTCCGTTCTCATTTTGGAAATGCTGATTTCATAGAATTCAGCATCGGACATCATTTCTAATTGATGATTTTCCACCTGCTTAGTTTTTTTGCTAAAGGAGTTTCAAAAGACAAGGCTTTTATTTCAAATAGGAAAGCGATGCGTAATTGATGACTTCGATCTGTCTTTGGAAACGCAAAAGAAGTTTTAGTTGGAAAATGATATTTTTGGAATATTGAGTCAGAAAAACTGAATAGATAATAAGTGAGAAAGGGAATATTGACCATAGCCATGTGGTGCATCGCCGGACACGCCATGCCACAGGATAGCACGAAACGAGTGAATCCTTTTACCTGGAATGTTTATGCAGATATCTATTATGCCTATGATTTCAATAAGCCGGAAGATCATCTTAAGCCTTCGTTCTTTTATAATCACAATCGGCACAATGAAGTAAACCTGAATCTGGGCGTCTTGAAGGCATCTTACAATACAGAAAAACTAAGAGCGAACGTAGCGTTGATGGCGGGTACTTATGCTCAATACAACCTGGCTGCTGAACCCGCCCTGTTGCGCCATGTTTATGAAGCTCATGCTGGTGTAAAGATCTCCAGGAATAATAATCTTTGGCTTGATGCTGGTATTATGCCGTCACATATTGGCTACGAATCTGCCATTTCAAAAGACAACTGGACACTGACAAGAAGTATTGCTGCTGAAAATTCTCCGTATTATGAAGCGGGCGCCAAAATAACGTACACGACGAAGAATGAGAAACTCCTGCTAAGTGCTATGCTATTAAACGGCTGGCAAAGGATACAAAGACCCGATGCCAACAATACACCGGCATTCGGGACACAGCTTACGTTTAAAGTAAATAGCAAGACGATACTCAACTGGAGCACCTTTATTGGAAACGACAAACCAGATAGCGTAAGACAGTGGCGCTATTTCAATAATTTTTACGGCATTTTTAAATTCACCGATGAATTTGGCTTGATCCTTGGTCTTGACATTGGACAAGAACAACAGAGCAAGGGCAGCAGTACCTTTAATGTATGGTATACACCCTCCCTCGTAGTCCGTTTTGCGCCTGGAAACAGTTGGGCTTTCGCAGCAAGAGGCGAATACTACTGCGATGAAAAAGGAGTGATCATTTCAACAGGTACACCAAATGGGTTTAAGACTTTTGGGGCTTCTCTAAATGTAGATAAAAGGGTCAATGATGTATTTTGGTGGCGAAGCGAAGTAAGAACTTTAAACAGTAAAGATGAGATTTTCACAAAAGGGGTCAATTCATCAAAAACGAATATCTCTTTTACCACATCATTTTCAATTACTTTGTAATGATGAGCTCATTCTGCAAAAAAGTCGAAGAGCGCAAGATCCAGCTTTAAAGAGTTACCAGCTTCATAATTACATCGACACTTTCTTCAGGTAGTAACCCTTCCCATCAATGATTGGCGGCGTTTCACTGCTCACCATAATGGCGTCTTTCCCAATCACCGTTCTGGTTGTTCCTGTTGATGTATATTATAATCCTCATGTTCAAAGGAGAATCGCGCTTAAAGGGCTGTACTCGGATCTTATCAACATACGGCAAGCGATGGCTTGTCTTCAACCGGAATACCTTTTGTAATTGATGATCCAGCCTTGCTTCTGAAATTCCCCGGTGATATTCCTTGACCCATAGCAGCAGAGCTCCTCGGCAAAGCAGGATTCAATCTCCTTTGCTACTTCGCTCTTGTCATGGAGCTTGTCACCTTCCGTTATCGTGGCGTGGTGGGTAAAGCTCCTTTGCTTCTTCCTTTAAGCTTAATTTTTCCGGATCCAGTTTCTGGTAGTTGGACTTCAGTGAAGAAGCTCCGCCTTGTTTAGATTGAACTCTCCATGACAGATAAAGACTGTGGGCTGTGTTATGCTTTCTAAGCGTCTCACCAATGCCGTTTTGATAAGCGTCCTGGATAATTTGAAGCTTCTTTTCCGCAGAAAACTTCCTGTGTTGTTAAGCCATAATCCTAAATTCAAGTGACTAAATTGGTTTTCTAGTTTAGTCACTTGTATTTAGGGGGCTAAGCCGCCCGGACTTAAAATTTACATAAATGGTCAGGCACCTGTGTAAAATTTGTTAATTTAACAGTTTGTAACCTGCTAACGGAATCACACGAATGCCAAAATTGCTGGTAGAGTCAAGTTTAATTCTCGGTGTGTTAGTAATTATATTATTAAGCCACTTCAGGAAGAGAAGTATTAATAATAGTAATGTTTTATTGGCTGTGAATATTGCCTGCATCACATACCTGTTATTGATCAATCAACTGAATTTATCCAGGGAAATCCTTAATTACCCCAATTTTGCCCGTACGGGTAATATTCCGGGATTTCTGGTAGTGCCCTTCCTTTATCTGTATTCCCGTAATACTTTTTACCCGGGTGTCAGATGGCGAAAGACGGACTGGTTTTTTTTTCTGCCGGCAGTATTTTATATTATTGATCTCATGCCTTTTTTCATGGCCAATCCTGAATACAAAGCAGCGGTTATGAGGGCCAATCTTGACGATCCTTCCAGGATGAAGAGGGTCGAAGAGGGCTGGATACCTATAAAGGGAATCCACTATGTTATCATGTATTTCTGGAGTGTTGCTTCTATGATTTTGCAACTCAGGCTGATCATCAGAAACAAAAACATGGCTGTGGGGGGCGATACTTCCATGAACAGAACATTATTCTGGTTTATTGTTACACTTACCGGATTTCATATTCCGTTGATCTTTCCCGGAATTTTTGGCCTGATATTTCAATTAAAATGGTATTCACTTGGGTACCTGAATTGGGTATTGTCTACCCATTTGATGACTACCGCTGTTTTCATCCTATTTACCCCAAAGATCCTATATGGTTTTTACCCCCAAATAGTGATAGAAGATCAGAAGGCAGTTGTTGACAAGCAGGAAGATAAACAACCAACCGCCGCAGGTCTACATAGAAACAGTCTTTCCTCTATTGAAATTCAGATAATGATCAGTAAAATAGAAGGCTATATGGCAGAATTCAAGCCATATCTGAATAAACATTATACCATTCATAACCTTGCCCATGAGGTTGGAATTCCAGTTTACCAATTGTCACCCATCATAAACCAGCATTATCAGTCCAATTTCAATGCTTTGGTAAACAGTTACCGGGTGAATCATTTCATTGAACTATGTAAGAAGCAAGAAAGAGATGTATTGACCCTCGCAGCAATAGCTGAAGAATCAGGATTTAATAATCGAAGCACTTTCATTGCAGCGTTTAAGAAAGTAACCGGTTCAACTCCTGGAAATTACCTAAAACACTTGCAGCAATCTTCCTGAGGCCAATTTGGGGTTTATATTTACTTAATCTTTACTACCGTTTTTGCTCATTTTGGTATAAGATTTCCTCAAATTTCCTCTATTTAGTCAATATCAAGCAAATCTGCACAGACTAGATTCCGCATTTTATTCTATCGGCATTTCTGAACTCTATATTGCTTGCTCATTCGACATTGAGATGGTTTCCTTTATTTGATTCATGAGTTGATTAAATACAAATGCGATGCGCAAGTTTTTCACCTTTTTTTCGATTATTCTCGTTCTTTTTGCCTGCCAGGCTCCGGAGCAGGCAGATGCCGTTACCCCGGATTCCGGGTCGGTACTCCCTTTTCCCCCTGCGCCAAGCGCCAGTACCGCTGGTGAATCGCTTGCTGAAAGCAAGCATGTACGGCGTTCAGCAAACAATCATCTGCCCAAAGATGCGCCCAATATCGTGATCATATTGATGGATGACGTTGGTTTTGGTACACCTTCCACATTTGGCGGCGAAGTGAATACGCCTACACTATCCAGGGTTCATAACGAGGGAATAGCCTATAATGAATTTCATACTACGGCCATTTGTTCCCCTACCAGGGCAGCGCTCCTGACAGGTCGGAACCATACCCGGATCGGAAATGGCACTATTGCAGAACGTGCAGTAGACTGGGACGGATTTACGGGTATTATTCCAAAAGAAGCGGCTACCGTATCTGAGGTTCTTAAGAATTATGGTTATAGTACTTCCGCATTCGGGAAATGGCACAATACGCCTGCCAATCAGACCACCAATGCGGGGCCTTTTGATTATTGGCCCAATGGCTATGGCTTTGAGCATTTCTATGGGTTCCTGGCAGGCGAAGCTTCCCAATATGAACCGCCGCTGGTGGAAAACTACACTCAGGTAGAAATACATGAAAATAAGAATTATCATCTCAGTACTGACCTGGCGGACCATGCCATCAGCTGGCTGAGTGAACATAGATCCTATGCGGCAGACAAACCGTTCTTCCTGTATTTCGCCCCAGGCGCCGGTCATGGACCTCATCAAATTTTCAAAGAATGGGCAGATAAGTATAAAGGAAAATTTGATGATGGGTGGGATGCCTACAGGGAGCGGGTATTTAAGCGCCAGAAAGAAATGGGCTGGATCCCAGCCAGCGCACAGTTGACTCCAAGAGATAAAACAATGCCGTCCTGGGAAAGTATACCTGAATCTGAAAGACCGTTTCAACGCCGGTTGATGGAATTATTTGCCGGCTTCGTGGAGCATGCAGATACACAAGTAGGCCGGGTACTCGATCAAATTGATTCCATGGGCCAGAAGGATAACACCATTGTCATTTATATCTGGGGTGATAATGGTTCGAGTGCCGAAGGCCAGAACGGATCCATCAGCGAATTATTGGCGCAGAATAGTATTCCCAATACGATAGCGCAACAACTGGCTGCACTGGAAAAAATGGGCGGGTTGGATGTATTAGGCACGCCGCTGACAGATAATATTTATCACGCAGGATGGGCCTGGGCCGGCAACACGCCATTCAGGCATACAAAGCTGGTTGCGTCACATTTCGGAGGTACAAGAAATCCCATGGTGATCAGTTGGCCCAAAAACATCAAGCCGGATAAAGAACCCCGTTCACAATTTCACCATGTAAATGATATCGTCCCCACCATTTATGATGTCTTGGGAATAACCCCGCCGAAGTCAGTAAATGGGTTTGCCCAGATACCAATGGATGGCATAAGTATGAAATACACGTTTGACAATGCCAAGGCACCTGCCGCTCCAAAGACACAGTTTTTTGACAACAATGGCAGTCGCGGTATTTATCAGGACGGTTGGTATGCCTGCACATTCGGCCCCTTATATCCCTGGATACCCGCACAAACCGGCCTGGATAAATGGGATTCCAAAAAAGATGTTTGGGAATTATACAATCTGAATGATGACTACACCCAATTCAACAACCTCGCTGCAAAAGAACCAGAAAGGTTGAAAAAAATGCAGGAGTTGTTTCTGCAGCAGGCAAAAGACAATAAAGGCCTGCCTATTGGTGCAGGCATCTGGCTGAGACTTCATCCTGAAGACGTGATCACGTCTCCATATAGAAGTTGGGTGTTCGACGAAAACACGAAACGCATGCCTGAATTCACGGCCCCGGGACTTGGTAAGAAATCTAATAATGTGACAATTGACGTGGATGTGCCTGCAAATGCCAGCGGTGTACTATATGCGTTGGGTGGAGCAGGTGCAGGTCTTACCGTGTTTTTAGAGAATGGTAAGCTGGTTTATGAATACAACATGATGATCATTGAGAGATATACCATTGAAACCCGGGAGAAGATCACCCCCGGAAAGCATGTGATAGAGATTCATTCACTGATTCCAAAACCAATGGGACCCGGCGATATCACGATAAAAGTTGATGGTAAGGAAATGGCGAAAGGTATCGTGGCACGCACTGTTCCGGCTGCATTCAGTGCTAGTGAGACATTTGATGTTGGAGTGGATATGGGATCTTCTGTTTCCCTACGCTACAACAAAAAGGCCCCTTTCAAATTCAATGGAAAAATCAATCGGGTTAAAGTGGATCTATTATAGTTCCAAAAACATAAATAAACAAAACTAACACCAGTAAAAAATTAAGCAATGAGAAAATTAGTCTTATTGTCGGTAGTGATATTCTTTACTACAGCAATCTTCGCACAAAACGGAGTATCGAAGTCGTATTTCGGATTGAAGGCCGGGTTAAATGTTTCAACAAATAAATATGACCCCGATGTCAACAGTATTGACATCAGTTCAAAAACCGGATTTGCTGGTGGAATCTATTATAATATCGGGCTTGGAAGATTATTCTCGATCCAACCGGAATTATTGTATTCTTCCATGGGTTCAAAGTATAAAACTAAAATAACTCCAAATACAGCCGGTAGTTTAAACCTGAATTATCTTTCTGTTCCTATTCTATTCAAATTGACTCCTGTTTGGAGGTTGGGCATATTTGCGGGTCCTCAGCTGGATTTTTTAATGGGTGCTAAATCCAAGATCGATGGACAATCTGATAGAGACATCAAGGATCAGATCAAAGGCACAGATTTTGGCGGTACCGTTGGTGCGGAATTCTGGTTGACCAGGAATATTGGTGTATATGGCCGATATATAACTGGGTTTAACAGCATCAATGAGGATAACTATGGTGTACCAAATACCGATCTCAAAAATAATGCATGGCAGTTTGGACTTACAGTTGGATTTCGTCATAAGGCAAAAGCACCTGTAGTAGTAGCTCCAGTGGTTCCTGTTGTTGTTGATACTGATGGAGATGGTATACCTGATGGTGAAGATAAATGCCCAGCTGTTGCAGGTACTGCGAAATACCAGGGATGTCCTGTTCCTGACACAGATGGTGATGGCATTAATGATGAAAATGATAAATGCCCAACCGTTGCAGGCACAGCGAAATACCAGGGATGTCCTGTTCCCGATACAGATGGTGACGGCATCAATGATGAAAATGATAAATGCCCAACTGTTGCAGGTACTGCAAAATACGAAGGCTGTCCTATCCCCGATACTGATGGTGATGGTATCAATGATGAAAATGACAGGTGTCCTAAAGTTGCCGGAATTGCAGGTAACCTGGGATGTCCTGAAATGATCCTGTATTATAAACGTGATGAAGCGGCGCTGAATGTAGGAGATAAAGCCAACCTGGACATGGTAGTAACATTTCTTACCAATAATCCTGATATCCGTGTTACACTGGAAGGTCATACCAGTACCCTCGGCGATGCCAAGTATAACCAAACGCTTTCTGAGAAGCGTGCCAATAATTCGGTGGCTTACCTGGTGTCAAAAGGAATTGATAAAAGCAGACTTACTGCCATTGGGTACGGAGAGCAGTATCCAATTGGTGATAATAGTAAAGAAGAAGGCAGAGCACAAAGCAGGAGAACAGTTGTTAAGGTTACACAGTAGTTTTTGTACGTAGTAGTTTTTGGTTTGGTTAAGGACTGGGAGAAAACAGTCGATCGGTTTTCTCCCGTCTTAACCTTCTAAATCAATCATCAATTAAAAATATTTATATGAAACTTTTCAAAGCACTCGTAATTGTGCCAATTCTTATGATGGCCTATTCGTTCATGCCAGTTATGCCGGATAATATCAAGCTGGACAACTGGAGGGAGTTAGGAAGAGTAAAAGCCGGTCACAATGGTGATCATGACAGAATTGTAATTGATGGCCCTCATGATACTTACCGCAGGTTAAAATTCAGGGTAGAGAATTCAGCTTTGAATATGTCTAAAATGGTGGTTACCTACGAGGATGGGGCACCTGAAAATATTGAAGTGAAGAATGAAATTCCCAAAGGTGGAGAAAGCCGTGCGATCGACCTCAAAGGTGGTAAGAGAAAATTGAAAAGTGTTGAATTTTGGTTTGATACAAAGGGCATATTAAATGGGAAGGCCGAAGTGATTCTATATGGCGACAAATAAACCGGTGTATAGATCAATATTTTAAGTACTACAATGCTTTGATAACATGTTGATCTGACAAATTTGATTATTCTTCTGGTAGAAAAATTGCTGAATTAAATAAACGTCAAATGAAATTCATTTTTTATATCTGCATGGTGGCTTTTTTGGCTGCGGGCTGCGCAAATAAAGGGGATCAGGCTGCCAGTGCTGAATCCAATCAAACATCTGCAGTATCTGGCGAGGACGGCGATGTACTTCCATTTTCACCAGCGCCATCGGGTTCGGTAGCTGGCCTGACAATGGAAACTTCCACTTACAAAAAACGTGTGGAGGTCAATCATCTGCCTGAAGGTGCTCCAAATATTCTGATCATTCTTATGGATGATGTTGGGCCAGGGACACCATCAACCTATGGCGGTGAGATCAATACCCCAACGCTAAGTCGTGTGGCAAACATGGGTATCTCATATAGCCGTTTTCACTCAACGGCCATGTGTTCTCCAACGAGGGCCGCGTTGCTCACCGGGCGTAATCACACATTTGTGGGTAATGGACAGATCTCGGCGATCGCGAACGATTTTGATGGTTTCAGTGGAACCATTCCAAAGACCTCTGCTACAGTTGCGGAAGTACTTAAAAACTACGGTTACAACACGTCAGCATTTGGTAAATGGCATAATACACCCGAGGAGCAAATCACCAACAAAGGTCCGTTTGAGTATTGGCCAACCGGTTATGGCTTCGAATATTTCTATGGTTTCCTGGCGGGAGAGGCTTCACAATATGAACCAACGCTCACGCGAAATACCACTGCGGTGATAAAGGAACCTAAAAAAGGTTACCATCTTACCGAAGACATTGCGGATGATGCCATTACCTGGCTCCGCGAGCAAAAAGCGTATGCGCCGGAAAAGCCGTTCCTGATGTACTGGGCGCCAGGAGCTTCCCATGGACCTCATCAGGTGATGAAGGAATGGGCAGATAAATACAAAGGAAAGTTTGATGACGGATGGGATGCATACCGTGAACGTGTATTCAAAAGAGCTAAGGAAAAAGGCTGGATCCCGCAGAATACACAGCTAACTCCACGTCCGGCATCCATGGCTTCATGGGCCTCGATTCCCGATGCAGAGAAGCCTTTTCAGCGCAGGCTGATGGAAGTGTTCGCCGGTTTTACTGAACATGCAGACTATAACGCTGGTCGAATTATTGACGAAATTGAGCAACAGGGTGAACTGGATAATACTTTGATCTTCTACATCTGGGGTGACAATGGTTCTTCGTCAGAAGGCCTTAACGGTACTATCAGTGAGCAGCTTGCACAAAATGGCATCCCCACAACGATCACGCAACATTTAACTGCCCTGAACGAATTCGGGGGACTTGATGCACTTGGTGGTCCTAAAACAGACAATATGTATCATGCCGGATGGGCATGGGCAGGGAGCACGCCTTATCAGGGCACAAAATTAATGGGTTCATATTTTGGCGGCGTTCGCCAGCCAATGGCTGTATCCTGGCCTAAACGTATTAAAGCTGATGCAACACCAAGGCCGCAGTTTCATCATGTGATCGATATTGTTCCTACCATTTATGAATTGGTAAAGATTAAAACACCAAGTGTAGTTAACTGTTTTAAACAGGATCCTATAGCCGGAGTCAGTATGGTTTACAGCTTCGATGATCCCAAAGCGAAAGGAACTCGCCAGACACAATTCTTCGACATCATGGCTAGCCGGGGTATATACCACGACGGCTGGTTTGCCAGCGCACCGGGCCCACGTGAGCCATGGGTGAGCGGCATGCCAAAGGGAATAAAAGAATGGTCTCCACTGACAGATAAATGGGAGCTATATAATATCGATGAAGACTGGAGCCAGTCGAATGACCTGGCTGCGAAAAATCCGGAGAAGCTGGAAGAGATGAAGAAATTATTCATCGAAGAGTCAAAGAAAAATAAGAATATGCCTATCGGTGGCGGCATGTGGTCCACAGCCATGTTCCATCCGGAAGATGCTCCTGCACCATCAGCTACTTCATGGTCTTTCGATCACCCGATCACCAGGATGCCAGAGTCTGCTGCACCTAAGTTAGGGAAGAACAGCAGCCTGGTGACCATGGAAGTTGATGTCCCGGCAAATGCTAACGGTGTACTATATGCGCTGGCAGGATTCTCCGGTGGTGTTACATGCTATATGAAGAATGGTATACTTTGTTATGAGTTCAACCTGTTTGAGGTTCAGCGCACAAAAGTCAAGTCCAAAGGGAAACTGCCTGTTAGAAAGCAAAAAATTGAAGTTGAATCGAAACTTGTTAAAGGCATAGGCGGGCCCATGGATATTACACTTCGGGTCAATGGTGAAATAGTTGGACAAGGCCAGGTGCCGGCAGCCATGTCGCTTCATTTTACTTCCAATGCAACTTTTGATATTGGTATTGATCACGATTCTCCGGTTGCACTTGATTATTTTAACCAGGCTCCGTTTCCATTTAACGGATCAATTGGTAAAACAACAATTGATTATCTAAAGAAATAAAACACTATGAAAAAATCAAATCTAAAAAAGGTATTTGTAAAGTGGTTTTTGTTCGCATGTTTATTTATGGCGTCAAAACAAAACTTTGCACAGGAAGCTGGCGGTGAATTTTCGATGGGTCCGCGTTTTGGTGGTACAACAGCATTAAGTATAAAGAAGCATTCAAAATCCAATTTGTCAGCTATTGAATTCATTGGCGGTTGGAATTTTGATGAGAATGTGGATGGCGTTTCAATAAATCTGTTGTTTGAGAAACTGGCTCCCCTGTCTGGAAAGAGGCTTGCAGCGATCATCGGAGCCGGTCCGGGATTCGCTTTCGGGGATGAGTTCCGTTTTGGGGCAGCAGGTATTATAGGCCTTGACTGGAGGGTCAGCCGTGTAGTCAACCTTCAGTTCGACTGGCAACCCACATGGTATTTTGTAAATGGATCTGATTTCAGTGCCCTTAATGGAGGTTTCACCATTCGGTACGTATTCAACAGGCAAAAAGACAAGTCGAAATAAATCCATTCATTCAGCATTCTGATGTTCACCATAGACTCAGAATTTAAACATACTAAGATGAAAAATTACAGAAAACTCATAGCAGAATATATAGGAACCCTTTGGTTAGTTTTGGGAGGCTGCGGGAGTGCTGTTCTTGCCGCTGCTTTTCCTGAAGTTGGAATCGGGCTTTTAGGCGTTTCCCTTGCATTTGGATTAACGGTGGTGACTATGGCCTATACTGTTGGCCATATTTCGGGAGGACATTTTAATCCGGCGGTATCCATCGGGCTCTGGATGGGTGGAAAATTCAGTTCATCAGAATTGCCGGGGTATGTTGTTGCACAGGTAGCCGGTGCAGTATCAGGTGCTGCAATTCTCTATCTTATTGCCAGTGGTAACGATTCATTCAGCCTTTCTGGAGGTTTTGCAGCCAATGGATATGGAGAACATTCCCCTGGCAAATATTCTATGATGGCTGGCTTTATTACTGAGTTTGTGATGACTTTCTTCTTCCTGATCATCATATTAGGAGTTACCAGTGATGAAGCTCCAAAAGGATTTGCAGGATTAGTAATTGGCCTTGGACTTACATTAATTCACCTGGTTAGTATTCCAGTAACCAATACGTCCGTAAACCCCGCGCGAAGCACGGGGCAGGCATTTTTCGCCGGGCCATGGGCTATTGATCAGCTATGGTTGTTCTGGTTAGCACCTATTCTGGGCGCCATGGCAGCGGGAGCGCTTCATAAGGTCGTGTTTCAGAAAAAATCAAATCATTAACTATGGCATCTTTTTCTTTAAAACGGACCATTGGGCGCGGTATAGCCCTTGCATTACCATTGGCCATCGTGGTATATGTTCTCTATAAGTTCATCAAGATATTCGAAAAGATCATGGCACCCATTGCCAATAAATTCGGAGTAGAACATGCATTGGGGGAGATCACACTTACATTTTTTGCCATATTGGCCATTCTTGCAATCATATTTATCCTGGGTTTATTAATGCAGATTTCAGTTGTAGCTGATGTAAGGAAGTATGTAGAAGGATGGATCCTGAAATTTGTGCCTTCTCTGAACCATCTGAAATTGATGGCAGCAGAGAAAATGGACCTTGATAATGCAACCTTGAATTGGAAACCTGTTTTGTTGCTTAAAGGTGATCAGTATTTACCTGCGTTTATCATTGAAGAAAATAATGAATGGCTCATACTGGGCATCGCAAAGGCACCCGGAACTGAACCCAAAGACATGCTGATCATAAAAAAGAGTTCGGTCAGTTATAAGGAAATCACCATGAAGCAAATGCATGAATGTAACAAGCAATTTGGGAAAGGATATCTGTCAGTTATCAGTTAATGGTGACATATAATGACCAAAGCAGGAACATTATTTTTCGTTTTCATTATGCCAGTTTCATTACTTATGTCTGTTTATGCTCAGGACAAACCTGGGGAAAGCAATTTGGGTGATGCAGCCTCCAATGCTACCAACCCATTGGCATTTGTGACGAAATTACAGATGCAACCCAATTTTGTATGGAAAGAAGAGAAAGCCAGGCAACTCATGCTCACCACGAGGATTATTCAGCCAACTGCTTCGGTGGGTTTGCCTTTTATAAAAAGTAAAGATCCTTCGAAAGTCTATACATTATATCGACTTGAATTGCCCGTTATAGGTCAATCTTATCCGCAAGAATCCGCTTTGGATGCAACAGGCCTGAGCGATATAATACTGTTGGATGTAGTTGCTTTTAAACAGAAATGGGGGTTGCTGGGAATTGGCCCCGGGCTTATAATACCAACGATGAATCCGGAGCAGATCAGTGGTGGAAAGTGGTGCGCGGGTATTTCTGGTGTGGTCCTCAATACTAAAACGAAAGGCTTACAATTTGGCATACTTGCACAGCAGTTTTTCAGTTTTGCTGGCGATAGCAATAGACCGCCCAGGAATTTCATGTTGTTTCAACCTATTTTCAATAAAGTCATTGGCGGTGGATACTTTATCGGTATAAGCCCCATCATGGTTTTTGACTGGAAAAACAGTAGTTATTCAGTTCCTCTTTCAGTATCTATAGGGAAGGCTTTTGCCAAGAACTTAAGTGCATTTGTTGCGCCACAGTACCTGGCAAGTGGGCCTAATAAGGGTGATATCGGTATTCAATTTCAGCTCAATGCCATGTTTTCTCCTGGTAAAAAGAAATGATTTAGCAGACTAAGAATCATGAAAAAGAAAGTAAAGTCCAGAGTTTTTTTAAAAATAATAAGCAATTAATATGACTTTAAAAATAACAACAGCATTATTAATCATAACTGTAATGTTGTCTAAGGGTACAATTGCCCAGGGAGATGGACCCCGCAATATCCTTTGGGGCCCCACCGGTGTTACTGCACTTAACGCGAAATGGATGAGTTTGAATCAAAATATTACACCGGGAAATATCTACATCAAAGATGCGGAGATCAAAATTGATGTATTTCCTCTGACCCTTGTACATAATTTTAATCTTGGTGGCCGTTTTGCGCAAATCATGTTTAATGCAACTCCCGGTTCGGCAAACGGCAGAATTGTCCCGGCTCCGCCGACTGGCCCAACTCCCTCAGTAGACGCTTCCGGCTTTGGCGATGGATTTGTTGGATTGAAAGTTGGGTTAATTAATCAGCCTGCATTAAATGTTATAGAGTATAGCAAGTATAAGCATGCAACATTTTCCATGATGTTATATACCCGGGTTTGGTATCCTGGAACCTATGATAAAAACAAACCTCTTAATATGGGTACTAACAGGCTCAGTTTTGACATTGGGGTACCTATGAATATTCAGTTAAGTAAAAATCCCAAAAGGCTTACCTGGTGGGAATCCTATCCCGCACTTCATTTTTATGCGGCCAATAATGATCCAACGATTGCAACGCAGGGAGACAAATTAAAGCAAAAGACCCTTTTTACATTCGAGAATCATCTCTCACATAATTTTTCAACGAAGTTTTGGGCTGGTGTCACTTTGCGTTACCAATATGGAGGAACTGTGAAGCTGGATGATGTTGAGAATGATGAGACAACCATCAATATGTTAGGTACAGGTGCAACTATTGGTTATCAGGTTCTTCCTATGCTGTCTCTTTCAGGTGGCTATGGATTTGTTCTGGCTGGCGATAATGGCGCTAAATCCAATATGGTACGAATTGGCGCTGTACTTACTTATGTAAATATGAATAAGCTGAAGGCGAAAGCTGCCGCTGCAGCTCCAGTCGTTGAAGTGAGTGTTGACAGTGATAATGATGGAATTGCAGATGCAAACGACAAATGTCCTGATAGAGCTGGAGTTGCGAAATATGGCGGTTGTCCTGTTCCTGACAGCGATGGTGATGGTATCAATGATGAAGATGATAAATGTCCGAGCCAGGCAGGCACTGCCAAATACAGTGGTTGTCCTGTGCCAGATACCGATGGCGATGGCATCAATGATGAAAATGATAAATGTCCGAGCCAGGCAGGCACGGCTAAATACAATGGTTGTCCTGTGCCAGATACTGATGGTGATGGCATCAATGATGAAAATGATAGATGCCCAAATACAAAAGGAATTGCTGACAATCTTGGCTGCCCGGAAATGATACTTTACTATAAGCGTGATGAAGCTTCATTGAGTGCAGAAGATAAATCCAACCTGGACAAAGTGGTAACCTTCCTCAATAATAATTCCGGTATCAATGTACTGATCGAAGGCCATACCAGCACATTGGGGGAGGCCAGTTATAACCAGACATTATCTGAAAAGCGTGCAAAAGCAACAATGGATTACCTGGTGTCAAAAGGTATAGATAAAGGCCGGTTGCAATCCGTTGGATTAGGGGAAAAATATCCGGTTGGAGATAACAATACCGAAGAAGGAAGGGCGCAGAGAAGAAGAACCGTTATCAAAGTTTCACAGTAACTGTGGATCTGACAATGAGTGTTAACTGGCATAGACAAATAAATAATTAATAGGGATTATTCAATGAAAAAGTATTTAACTATTTTAATATTAGCTGTTTCAGTTACACAGCTATCAGCACAGGAAAAGAATATTTTAGATTCCATAAATTTCTATGGCGCCTTGCAGGTCCAGCTAGCAGCATTTGACAAGGGTATTGAACTTCAGGAAAACAATCCGCAAATGGGAATGGATTTGTTCCGGGAGTTGAGAAATGGATGGTCGGTGAATGGAAAGCTCGAGTTTGGGCTTCATTTGATCAATGGAACCAATTTCAACAATGATGCAAATTCTTCTGCTGAATTTCTGGCTAATCCATTCAAGAAGAAGGAGGTGTTCAATTCAAGGCTTGCCTATTTCGGTATTGCTAATGAGAAGCTGGGGTCTTTGACTTTTGGAAAGCAATGGGGCGTCTATTATGATATTGCCGGGTTTACTGATAATTTCTCCTTGTTTGGCGGCGCTGCAAACGGAGTCTGGACAGGCGGAACCGATGGTGGATGGAAGGGTACCGGTAGGGCAGATAATGCTGCGCAATATCGAAATACTATCGGCAATTTTGAACTTGCGGGGCAGGTTCAATTGTTCAAGAATACAGAGAGTTATGGCCTTTCTCTCCAATACCATATACCCATGGGAATACGCATTTGGGCTGCATACAATGACGCAAGTATTGCGAAACCAATACAGGATGTGGTAGATGGGATTGGGGAGCACACGACTAATTTCATTTCGGGAATCAACTATAAGAAGGATAAATACTATGCTGGATTTACTTTTTCTGTCAATGACGATAACATTGTTATACAAGATACAGGCTATGCATTGTCTGTTCCTTCATACGGGTATGAAATGTCCCTTGGATACTCTCCAACATCCCGGTTGAATTTTCAAGGAGGATTTAATTATGTAAAGGCAAGGGAATCATTGAGTATTTATCCCGACAAGTCTGGCCTGTTTCAATTCATACTTGGTGCCAATTATTATTTCACTCCACAGACCAGTGTGTACATGATTGGGCGATTGAGTAATGCCCAGATTGAAGAGTTTTCTTCTTATGTGAATGCGTTTGCCTTCGGGTTCAGGTATGCCTTTGATTTTGGATGGAAAAAGAAAGACGCACAGAACTGAGTAATATCAATTTCTTTAAATCATATCTGGAATGTTTAATGATAATTTGCTAGACAATAGTCCTGGGTGGCTGATTTTTTTCTGCTCCTTCATTCTTATGCTAGTTAGTAACTACTATGGGTACAAGCTGGGATTGTGGCATCTTAAGAAGAAGCCGGAAACTGCAGATAGTTCCAACGGAGAAATTATGGGCGCTATTTTTGGAGTATTCGGCTTCACGCTTGCTTTTCTTTTTGGAATGTCTCTCACCCGGCTTGAACACAAGAAAGAGCTTGTGATGTCTGAAGCCAGTGCAGTTTTGGCTGCCTATCAGAATTCACAATTTTTGCCAGAACCGTTTAAGGGTCGTACGAGCAGAATGTTGACCGATTATGCCAAATTAAGGTATCAGTTGGCCGAAAGCGCCAGGGAGAATAGGGATATTACAGCCTTGCGCAAAGGCATACTGCTTTCAGAAAGAATCCAGGATTCATTGTTAAAGGAGGCCACGGCCATCAGGCAGGTTCCTGACGCAGATGCATCTTCGTTTATCTCTTCTGTTTCCACTATCATAGACATAAATATGCGGCGCATTAATAACAGCACCGGCGACCGTATCCCCCGGTCTTTGAAAATTCTCATGTATGTGATGGCCTTGATGGGTTTGGCAGGAATGGGATATGGATCAGGATTAAAGGGAGGCAGGTCACTTTTACCCAACATCATACTTGTTGTGGTATTTGCAGTGATCATTGGAGTCATTATAGATATGGATCATCCGGCCAACAGCCTGTTTAAGGTCAGCCAGCAACCAATGCTCGATGTGATCCGCAGGATCGGGTCAATGAAATTTTGATCTTTTTGTGAGCGTGCCCAAACTTTGGCAGTTTAAAAGTTGAGTGAACCTCTTAATTTTAAACTACCATACACATTGAAAAAGACAAGATTTCCAGAACCCCAGATCGTATATCTATTGATAGCAGAGCAGTGCAGTAACTATTACATCGACACTTTCTTCAGGTAATAGCCCTTCCCATCAATGATTGGCGGCGTTTCACTGCTCACCAAAATGGCGTCTTTCCCAATCACGGTTCTGGTTGTTCCCGTTGATGTAGTGACTTCAAAAGGCAATGGCATGAAGGAATTATTGACCTTGACAGAATACTTGTTAAAGCCTGTTTCTTTGATCGAAATATCGATCTTATCCGTTGTTCTGGTATAGAAATCGAAAAACGGTTTTAAGTTTTGTTTGGACTCCGTGCTGAATAGTTTCTCTACATCGTCCGTAGTCACAAAATTATCATAGGTATAAGCGGGATCAGTGGCCAGTTTCTTTAAAGTGGGCAAGAAGATATCATCGCCCAGTAAATACCTCAGACTGTGCATGAAGAAGGATCCCTTGCTGTAGATGTCGGTCTGGGCATAGGTTTCATCTTCTGTCATTTCTCCTATGCCAACCATCGGCTTAATATATCTAATGGATCGGCGATGACCACTAATGATCTGGTCGTAGGCGGCTTGTCCTCCTAATTCGTACATGGCCAGTGCTTCTGCATAAGTACCGATGCCTTCCTGGATCCACATATGGGCCCAGTCTTTATTGGTGACTTTATTGGCCCACCACTCGTGCGCATATTCGTGAAACAGATTGTCGGAATAGTCTTGCCCGCCCACTTTCACATACTTGAATTTATTGTCGAACGTGATCATGGTTTGATGCTCCATCCCTGAGTTGGGTACTTCGCCGATCCCGATCTTTTCTTTATACCAGGGATACTCGCCAAAGTATTTTTCCAGAATTTTTGTATCTCTCGCTTTCATCTCAATCACTTTATCAGCTTGGGCCAGATCTTCTTCCAATATATAATACTGGATCGGAACTACATGACCATTAATAGTGGTGTAATCTTTCGAAACCACTTTGTATTTTCCAATATTGAATACCACGCAATAGTTGCTAATGGTATAGTTTGTTTTCCAGTGGTAGGTTTGTTTGTCGTTTTTCTTAGTGACTTTTTGTAATAGACCAGGTCCTGCTACTACCAGATCTTTCGGTACCGTGATCATCATATCAACCCCTTCGTTGGGTTCATCACTGGGATGGTCCTTACAAGGGAAGTATAGTCGTCCGCCTTCTTTTTGGCAATTGATCGCTACCCAGGGATTTCCGCTCCGGTCCTTGGTCCAGGTGAATCCGCCGAACCAGGGTGGCCTGACAGCCACAGGTGGGGTACCGCCGTACATTATTTTGATAATTTGTTTGCCGGCTTGAAATGGCTTTTTACCAGTGATGTATATTTTATCATCCTTATGTTCAAAGGCCACGTCCTTATTGTTGACCTTGATATTTGATACGGTGAGAAGATGAACGAAATCAAACAGTATGGTGTCTGCAGGTTGGGCCAGTATGATGGAGATCTCGGTACTGCCATTGATTGTTTGACCTGCAATATCCACGTCCAGCGCGATGGTATAATGCCTGATGTCCATATTCCCCTGCAGGGGATTCAACTTCCCGCCCGAAGAGAGGTAGCTGATGTCTTTGTTCTGGGCCTTGATCACCTGAACGGACAGGCCGATGCAGACAAGCAATGGCAAGAAGATTCTAAGGGATCTGTTGGAAGGGTTCATATGCTGGTTTGTGCATTAAATATATGCTTTCCGGCGAATTCCGCGGCAGGTTGGGTCAGGTAAGTCAGGTTCTGTTTTATTCATATATTGACGGCATTGTAAAAATGCATCAGCTGCCTGAAGATCAGCGCAAAACCTGATGCCCGTTGAACAGTTATTAGGCAGACAGTCCTCTGCAGCCTTCGGGCTTATTTGGGCCGGTTAATATTTATGCGGTTCCCAATTAATCAGAAAACCTGTTTCTTTGCCAGATTCTGACATTTTATAAATTGATTCCATTGACAAATACAAAGAACATTCGGGTGCTCGTAGTGGGTTGCGGTAATATGGGGGCTTCGCACGCTATGGCTTTTCAACTGCTGGACGGGTTCGAGATCTGCGGTATTGTGTCTACCGGCAAAAGCAAGGAGCTACTGAACGAGAAACTGGGCGGTGGCTATTCGTTATATAGTGATTATGCGGAAGCACTGGAAGCTACCAAGCCCGATGCCGTTTGTATTTCAACTTACCCCGATACACACGAAGCTTTTGCCGTCATGGCCTTTGAAAAAGGTTGTCATGTGTTCATGGAAAAACCGATTGCTGATTCTGTTGGCGGCGCAGAGCGCGTGGCGGCGGCGGCAAAAAAATCAGGCAAGAAATTAGTCATAGGTTATATCCTTCGTCATCATCCTTCCTGGATAAAATTCATTGATATCGCCCAGCAGTTAGGCAAGCCTTTGGTGATGAGGATGAACCTGAATCAGCAAAGCCATGGCTATATGTGGGATGTACACCGGAATCTGATGAAAAGCCTTAGTCCGATCGTAGACTGCGGTGTTCATTATATCGATGTGATGTGTCAGATGGTTCGCTCACAACCCGTTCAGGTGACTGCCATTGGAGCAAGACTGACAA
>JBBAJO010000037.1:0-27456 GCA_040404005.1 Chitinophagaceae bacterium | reverse complement strand
ACTCACGCTTCGCCGCCCAGAGAATTGGCTAATTAGCTCATAGGGATTAACGGATTGGCGGATTCTTAAGCTCCTGTTATTTCAAATAATTCGCAAATTCATTAATTCGCCATTCACCACATTCATCACATTCATTCACCACATTCATCACATTCCCCACATTCATTCACCACATTCATCACATTCCCCACATTCATCCACCACATTCATCACATTCATCACATTCATTCCCCACATTCCCCACATTCATCACATTCATCACATTCAAGGACACACATGATAAACATCATGTATCCCCTTGATGCCCCTCATCGTCATCGAATGGTCACAAGGCTACTTTTGACCCGCAAACTTTTCGATTGTGAGTGTACTTATCATACTGATATTCTTCAGCATGCTCGTTGCCGGCGGATTTCTTGCCGCCTTTCTCTGGTCAGTGAAAACAGGCCAGTACGATGATGATTATACTCCATCGGTCAGAATGCTTTTTGATGATCCACCTTCTTCAGAAAATACATCTTCATCTATCAAACAAAACGGTAATAATGCAAGTTGAAAAGTTTTATTACGATAATCAGATCGTGCGCAATTTTGCTTTTGCTACGATCATCTGGGGTGCTGTTGGCATGCTAATTGGCGTATGGGTAGCACTGCTTATGGTGTTCCCTTCATGGAACATCAGTAATATTTCAGTAGGCAGCGAGAGTCTCGGTCTGAGTTTCGGCCGTTTACGGCCGCTTCATACCAATGCGGTCATCTTTGCATTTGTGGGTAACGGTATTTTCATGGGCGTCTACTACTCCCTGCAAAGACTGCTGAAGACCCGCATGGCCAGTGACTTGCTAAGCAAGATCCACTTCTGGGGCTGGCAGCTCATCATCGTAGCTGCAGCGGTTACCCTTCCACTGGGACTCACCACCAGCAAGGAATACGCGGAACTGGAATGGCCCATCGACCTGGCCATTACCCTGATCTGGGTAGTCTTCGGCTGGAACATGTTCTGGACCATCCTAAAACGCCGCGAACGCCATCTCTATGTGGCCATCTGGTTCTACATCGCCACCTTCGTTACCGTTGCCGTACTCCACATCGTGAACTCACTCGCTATACCGGTTTCAGCTTTCAAAAGCTATTCCATTTATGCCGGCGTGCAGGATGCACTCGTGCAGTGGTGGTATGGTCACAATGCGGTAGCCTTCTTCCTGACCACCCCCTACCTGGGTCTGATGTACTACTTCATGCCAAAGGCGGCGAACAGACCCGTATACTCTTACCGTCTTTCCATCATCCACTTCTGGTCTCTGATCTTCTTATATATCTGGGCAGGACCTCACCACCTGCTGTATACCGCGCTTCCGAATTGGGCACAAACACTGGGTATCGTATTCAGCTTCACGCTGATCTTTCCAAGCTGGGGCGGTATGATCAACGGTTTGCTT
The DNA here is from genome assembly GCA_040404005.1 of Chitinophagaceae bacterium. Taxonomy (GTDB): domain Bacteria; phylum Bacteroidota; class Bacteroidia; order Chitinophagales; family Chitinophagaceae; genus Pollutibacter. The sequence goes on along the minus strand of JBBAJO010000037.1, from coordinate 26,017 downwards.
ACCCTGCGCGGTGCGTGGGATAAAGTAAGGGAAGATGTGATCCTGAAGTTTATGGTAGTTGCTGTTACCGCCTATGGCATGTCCACCTTCGAAGGCCCGATGCTTTCGCTGAAGAACGTAAATGCCATCAGCCACTTCACCGACTGGACCATTGCGCATGTGCACGTAGGTGGTTTGGGTTGGAACGGCATGCTCACCTTCGGTATTCTCTACTGGTTGATCCCAAGGATCTTCAGAACAGAACTATACTCAAAAAAACTGGCTAACATACATTTCTGGATCGGAACACTCGGGATCATCTTCTACGCAGTTCCGATGTACTGGGCAGGATTTAAGCAAAGCCTGATGTGGAAAGAATTCACTGAAGCAGGTCAGCTTAAATACCAGTTCCTTGAAACAGTCACCCAACTCCACCCCTTTTTCGCGCTTCGCGCATTTGGCGGAACCCTGTTCTTCATCGGTTCACTGATCATGGTTTATAACCTGTTTGCTACAGTGAAAAAAGGAAGCCTGCTGGCAGATGAAGCGGCTGAAGCTCCTGCACTGGAAGGCGCACACCATAAACACGCTGGAGAACATTGGCACAGACCCATCGAAAGAAAACCTATTCCATTCCTGGTCGTCACCCTGATCGTGATCCTGATCGGAGGTATCGTTGAAATGGTTCCCACTTTCATGATCAAATCAAATATTCCAACCATCAGCAGTGTTAAACCATATACACCACTTGAACTGCAGGGACGCGATATCTATCTCAGGGAAGGATGCTATACCTGCCACTCCCAAATGATCCGGCCTTTCAGGTCAGAAACAGCACGCTATGGCGAGTATTCAAAAGCGGGTGAGTTCGTGTATGACCATCCGTTCCAGTGGGGGTCCAAGCGCTCCGGACCAGACCTTGCACGTGAGGGAACCGGCAACAACAAAAAATCAGATTCATGGCACTATAACCACTTCGATGACCCCCAGGCCATTTCTACCGGTAGCATCATGCCTTCCTATTCATTCATGTTAGACCGCGACCTGGATACGGCATCAACTCCGGGAAAGATCCGCGCTATGCAGAAGCTGGGCGTCCCTTATCCCGAAGGATTCGACCTTCAGGCCAATGGTGACCTGGATGCACAAGCCAAGTTGATTTCGGCCAACCTGAAAAAAGATGGTATCGAAACTGCGCCGCATAAAGAAGTGATCGCCCTGATCGCTTACATGCAAAGGCTGGGCAAGGACATCACCCAATCACAAACTGCTCAAAAATAATTTATGCTGAAGTTTATCAGAAACCACGCAGACAAGATCGAACACATCAACATTTTCCCGTTGATCGGGCTGGTGATCTTTGTGGTGTTCTTCATCGTGATGCTCATCTATGTAAAAAAAATGGGGCGTGATGAATTGAGCGAACTGAGCCACCTGCCACTTGACCTTCAGGAACCCAACCAACCATTGAATCTTTAAAAATTTAAGATATGTCATTATCCTGCATAACCGGATTAAAAAGAAAAGCAGCAGTACTTTCTGCGTTACTCACAGTCACGTTTGCAACAACTGCGCAGGAAGCTGCTGCTTCCCCTTCCGGAGGTACAACGAACTGGCTGGAGATCCTGCTGGTCTTTTTAGCCGTTGTGTTGTTGTTTGTCATCTGGGGAATGGGCCAGGTGCTGCTGATCCTCGGCAAACAACTCAATAACAAAAGAAGAAGCCAGGAAATTCCAAAAATTCTCATGGTGATCGCAGGCTTGTTCGCTTTCGGAGGCGCTACCGCTCAGGATGCGGCAGCCCCGGCAGCACTCGCGAGCAATTTTGGAGGAATCGGCGAGTTGGAGTTTTGGGCACTGGCCACCGTGATCTTCATCGAACTGGTGGTGATCCTGTTCTTAGCGTTCATGGCGAGAAGAATGTACCGCGAACTAACAGGCGAAGCAGACGCTGCGCTTGCACGATCTGTTGAATCCAGGGAAACCAGCTTCTCTGCATGGTGGAAGCGGATGGATGAAAAATGGATGACCAGGGCTGTTCCAGTCGAAAAAGAAGCTGATGTACTCCTTGACCACGATTACGATGGCATTAGGGAACTGGATAATTCTTTGCCACCATGGTGGAAATACGGTTTCTATTTCACTATTGTAGTCGCCTTTATTTATGTGGGCAATTACCATGTGTTTGGAACAGGTAAAAACCCGGAGCAGGAATATGCCGCTGAAATGGAACAAGGCAGAAGAGTTGAGGAAGCTTATAAAGCAAAGACCAAGAACCTGGTGGATGAAAATAATGTAGCGATGTCTGATGCAGGTGGTATTGCGGCGGGAGCAACACTATACAAACAATCATGTATCGCCTGCCACGGCCAGAACGGTGAAGGCGGGATTGGTCCGAATCTGACCGACGAATACTGGATCCATGGTGGCTCCATGAACGATATCTATAAAACAATTAAGCTCGGGTACCCCGATAAAGGCATGCAGGCATGGGAATCCATGATGAGCCCCATTCAGATGAAAGACCTCTCAAGCTATGTGAAGTCGATCAAAGGAACGAAACCAGCAAACGCTAAAGCGCCCCAAGGAGACCTTTTTAAGGATTGACGAATTGGCAAATTCGCTAATTGACTAATTCTTTATGCGGGATGATTACGATATATCGAGAAGGTTGGAATGTAACAATGAGCTAATGAGTCAATGAGCCAATGATGAACATGAAAACTGATATGGATTCCTTTAGAGATTCTGTGGCCACGATAGACAAAGATGGCCACAGAAAATACATCCACCCCAAGAAACCGAAGGGGCGGTTGTATAATTTCCGTACTATCGCAAGTATCGTATACCTGATCATCTTCTTCACGCTCCCCTTCATCAAGATAGACGGCGAACCGCTGTTCCTGTTCAATGTGCTGGAAAGAAAATTTATTTTCTTCGGGCAGATCTTCGGCCCCCAGGATTTCTTCATTTTCGCGCTCGGCATGATCACATTCATGCTGTTTGTGATCCTCTTCACTGTGGTGTTTGGCCGCGTATTCTGCGGCTGGGCCTGCCCCCAGACCATATTCATGGAAATGGTATTCCGTAAAATTGAGTATTGGATCGATGGTGACATGGCCAAACAAAAACAACTGCGGGATATGCCCTGGAACGCAGAAAAGATCAGAAAACGCACAACCAAGATCGTTGTGTTCTATACCCTGTCATTCCTGATCGCGAACTTCTTCATGGCTTATCTCATTGGAATGGACCGGGTGAAGCTGTATATCCATGAAGGCATCGCCGCGCATGTCGGAACCTTCGTAACCCTACTGGTGTTCTCAGGGGTTTTCTTTTTTGTTTACTACTGGTTCAGGGAACAGGTCTGCATCGTGGTTTGTCCTTACGGCAGATTGCAGGGCGTGCTGCTCGACAAAAACTCCATTGTAGTTGCGTACGACTATGTACGCGGTGAGCCCCGCACTAAACTCAAAAAACAGGAACCCGAGGTGGAAAAAGCAGGTGACTGCATCGATTGCGCGGCCTGCGTGAGGGTTTGCCCAACCGGCATCGACATCCGAAACGGCACCCAGCTCGAGTGCGTCAACTGTACCGCCTGCATCGACGCCTGCGACGACATCATGACCCATGTCAACAGGCCAACCGGACTGATCCGCTTTGCATCAGAGAACAATATCGTAAACAGCGAAAAGCCGAAGATCAATGCACGGATAATTGCATACTCAACAGTACTCTCCCTGCTGATCACAGCACTGGCCTTTATGCTGGTCACCCGGGATCCGGTAGACGTAACGATCCTGCGCGCTTCAGGCTCTATCTCCCAAAAGCTTCAAGATGGCAGGCTGGCAAATGTGTACAATATCAAAATGGCAAACAAAACCCGGGAAGATATGCTGGTAACCCTGAAGCTGGAAAACATCAAGGGCGAGATCCAGATCGTGGAAGATTCGTTGAAAGTAGCCGGTGAAGGATATAAAACCCAGCCTTTCATTATTAAAGTAGAACAAAAAGATCTGACACAACGCAAAACACCTGTGGAGATCGGAGTGTGGGAGGGCAATGTGAAACTTAAGACAGTCAAGACAACATTTATTAAGTCAATGTGATTAATTAAAAAATAGAATAATGAAATTCAACTGGGGATACAAAATAGCTGCTGTCTACATTAGTTTTGTGATCGGCATGATGTACCTGGTGATCAGGTCGAGCCAGCAAGAGGTGGACCTCGTAACGCCCGACTATTATGCTCAGGAATTAAAGTACCAGGACCGGATCGATGAGTTGAACCGGGCTGCGACGCTCTCCACTACCATTCAATGCAGTATTGAACATGATGTGATCACAGTGGTATTCCCGCCCGAATTCAACGGCAAGAAGATCACCGGTCAGGCCCTGCTCTACTGTGCCGCTAACAAAAGCAACGACATCAACACCAACATATCCATAACCAATGGCCAGGTGAATATATCGGTTCCTGAAAAGAACAGCGGCATGCATGAAGTGCAGGTTTCCTGGGAAGCAGCGGGACTGAAGTATTATTCCACTAAAACTATTTTCATTCCATGATCGTAGCCTTCATACTGGGACTGGTGAGTTCGCTGCACTGCGTAGGCATGTGCGGACCCATTGCCATATCGGTCCCCAATACCCGGTTCAATATCCAACCGGTGGGAGAAAGGGCTGACAGACAATCTCCATTATGGAATATTCTGTTATATAATGCCGGACGAATCACCACTTACGCGATGTTCGGGCTGGTGTTTGGATTGATTGGAAGAAGCTTTGCCTGGTTTGGTTGGCAGCAAAAGATATCTGTTACGCTGGGCGTGTTGATCATAGCTGCACTCATCATTCCCCGGCTGATAAAACGCCAAAACAATTTCACCCGGCTGGGCAATCAGGCCATGACGAAAGTGAGGACGGCGCTCGGAAAACTACTATTTAACGGACATCCGGCCTCAGTGTATAGCATCGGACTGTTGAATGGACTATTGCCCTGCGGCATGGTTTACCTGGCACTCGCGGGCGCAGTAGCCACCGGAACTGCATGGAACGGAAGCTTGTTCATGGCCTTATTCGGGCTGGGAACCGTACCGGCTATGGCAGCCGTGGGCTACTTCGGAGCCTGGCTGACCCCTTCTCTCCGAAACACCGCCAGGAAGCTATTTCCAGCTATGATGATGGTTATGGCCACTTTGCTGATCCTGAGAGGGATGAATCTGGGTATACCCTACCTAAGCCCATCCCTGAACATTTCCTCTTCCGGAGCAATACATTGCCATGATTAAAGTCAGTTCTTCGGATGACTGGTAACATTGAATCGGGTGGACAGGAAAATTAGATTTGTAACGTTAAAGCCCCTGAGAAGGTTTTAACCTGCTGAATGGCAGAATACCCGAAAGGGATATGAAATAGAGCCCTGTTGTAAGAGGGATGCAGCAGGGTTTATTTTTAAAAATGAAATAGATACGTTTTGGAAACAATGATTAAACTGAGAGATATGAGCGCACAACTGGATCAATACCAACATGAAAATATGACATGGGTGAGGTCGCTGGAATTCTTCAAACAGGAAAATGCGCATCTCAAGGACCGGCTTGCCGCCGTGGTTGACAAAACCTCGGACAAATACTTTTTAGCCCAGGCTGAACATTTTCAAAATCAATTCATCATAAAAGATGAATTCATAGATGAACTAAAACACGATATCAATGAGCAGTCCAGGATAATGCGCGATTACTCCAAAAAAACGCTGATCAATGGCTCTGCTGATTCTTTCACTGACGTACAGGAAAAACTGCGCGACCAGATGCAGTACCTTGAAAAGGATTTCGGCGACCTCAAGAATGAGTTCAATAACTACCTTACCGAGCAGATTTTCGGATAAAAGGGCTTTGCCCTTTTATCCAATTGGCTAATTGGCTCATTGACTCATTAGCTAATTCCTAAGTTCAAGGCAGTTCAAATGAACATAACCATCTCGAAAAAAGAATTAGTCAATGAGCCAATGAGCTAATTAACTAATTGAGCATCGAGTGTAACTTCTTCTCATTCAGAAGAATAATATTCCCGTCTTTAATATCAATCAGTTTCTCGCCCCTGAAATCACTTAAAGTACGAATAAGCGACTCCGTTGCGGTACCGGCAATATTCGCCAGGTCCTCTCGGGAGATATGAATGGAGAAATGTTCTTCGTTGCCTTTCTGATACTTGCGTTGCAAGGTGATCAATGCGTCTGCAACGCGCTTACGAAGTGAATTATACGCCAGGCTCAGCAACTGCTCTTCGCGTTCCACTACATTATGGGCAAGCATCTTAATAAACTTTCGGCTTACCTCATTGTTGTTATTGATAAGCTGCTCAAAATCGTCGCGCGGAATAAGGGCGATCTCCGAATCTTCCAAAGCTTCCGCAGATTCGCGGTATACACCGTTCTCCAGCATGGCTATATATCCAAAGAACTCGCCTTCGGAATATAATCCAACAGTAAGCTCTTTGCCGTCATCATTAGACTTGAAGGTTTTGACTTTACCACTGACCACGTAGAACATCCGGCCGGGATGGTTCCCCTCTGTGTAAATGATCTGCTTCTTACGGTAGTGATTGATATTCCTGCCTTCCGAGAGACTCTTGAGCGCATCACCCTTGCCAAGATCCTGCATGAACTCATGCATTCCCTTGATATCGGTGCTGTAGTCCTTCCTGAGCAGTTCCACTTTTCTAAGCCGGCTCTCGATCGAATTGAGGAGTTCAATATCTGTAAACGGCTTGGTGATATAATCATCGGCACCCATTTCCATGCCTTTCCTGAAATCCCCGCGCTCTGCCTTTGCTGTGAGAAAAATGAAAGGAATGTTCTTGAGCTCTTCATGCTTATTGATCATGTGCAACACGCCGTACCCGTCGAGGACCGGCATCATGATATCGCATATGATGAGGTCGGGTTTTTCCTGCATGGCCATTTCCACTCCCAGTTTACCGTTCTCAGCGGTGAACACGGTGTAATTGGCGAGTTCAAGGATCTCCGCCGTATTCTCCCTTACATCATGATTGTCTTCTATCAACAGGATCTTGCTCATAATTAAAATGTATGTTGAAAGTTGTTCCTTTCTCAAGTTCGCTGTCCACCTCGATCCGGCCATTCATCAGCTCTACATATTTGGATACAATATGCAATCCCAAACCCGTCCCCTGGATATTGGTTACGTTATTGGCCCTGAAAAATCTTTCAAATAAGTGCTTCTTATCCTCATCCGGAATACCAATGCCATTATCCCTGACGGAGATTAGAATGGCTTCATCATTCACTTCACTTCTTACCTCAATCAGGGCCTTTTCCGCAGAAAATTTGATCCCGTTGGATAACAGGTTGATCAAAATATTCCTTAACAACGACAGGTCAAGATATACGCTCGTACCGCCAGCGTGAATATAGTTAAACTTCTGTCCAGGCTTCAATATAGTAGCCATTTCACTACAAACCAACTGTATGTGTTCCTTTATATTGAAAGAAGAAAAGCTGGCCTGAACCCGCCCCTCTTCTATCCTTCCGATCGATAGGAACTCGTTCAGAATATCGGTCAGGTTACTGACCGCTGAACGTATCCGCTGTATGTGCTTGTCTCTTTTATCCTGTTCCTCGGCCTGCCGGTACTTGGCTACCAAAGAAGCAGACGACAATATGGTACTTAGTGGGGTCCGAAATTCGTGCGAGGCCATGGACACAAACCGACTTTTCAGATCGCTCAACTCTTTTTCTTTATTTAACGCCACCTGGAGTTCCTGCTTCGATTCCTCCAACTTCGTCAGCGTTTCTTCCAATTCCCGAGTACGGGAGATCACTTTGAGTTCCAGCTCATCATTCAACAACTCGATCTCCCTGTTGCTTTTTACGAGTTGCTCCTTCTGGCTGACCATCGTCTCCTCAATTTCTTTGCGGGCGGAAATATCGATGATAAAGGCAATGGTGAATTTCTCATTGTTGATCTGGTAATGGCCCAGACTCACCTCAACGGGGAACTCAGCACCGGATTTTTTGAGGGCGTACAGGTCCATTCCATGGCCCATCGGCCGGTTCTGGGGGCTTACGTTGTAACCCTTGCGATAACCTTCATGCGTCTTCCGGTATCTATGGGGAATCAGGTCTTCCACAAGGCGTGTAAAGATGTCATCTTCATACCCGAACAATCCCTTGGCGAATTTATTGGCCATGGTGATCTCGCCCTTACTGTTAGCCACTACAATGGCCATGGTGGCGTACTGGAACAGGGCCTCAAAACGCTGCTTCTCCTGCTTAACACCCTCTACGGCGGAACTCAGCTCCTCAATATTAATGATCCGCTGGAGAATATAGGTTGTGCCGCCACTTTCAAAACAGTTCAATAACAGTTTCCCATAGAATACGTCGCCTGCCCGGTTCCTGAATTGCATGTCGCCGTTGAAGCCCCGGTTTTCGAGGAATTCAGCCTCTATCCGGTCAGCCTCCGGGCTGTTTGGGGTCAGAATGGATAGTGCATCCCGGAATTGTAGGGAATCAACATCTTCCCCCACGTATTTCCTGTAGGCTTTATTGAAAAATACTACTTCCTTTGTATTGATATCCCAAACAGAGATCAACTCCTCGTGCATGTCACAAATGGTGTCCAGCATGGAGAATTTGAGGCTGTTTTGAAGATTTTTCATCGGGTCAAAGATACGACATATGAGTTGAGCGGTTAAAGTAATCGAGGAGCAAAGGCCGGAGCCCAACTTGGTTGTCTCAGATCTGCCATATTCGTGTGAACATTTCGGGAATTTTACTGTTTTTTTATTCATATGAGTCCAGCCAACAGAACATTTTTTGCCACTACCCTGGCCATTGCCATGCACCTCACCGGTGCGCTCGGCAACTTGTTGGGCATGGAGGAACTGTTTGCGAAACTCACACCCTTCAACCTCCTGGTCATGTTCGGCCTGCTGCTATGGACGCTGCCGGAGAAATCTTCGAAGGTGGCCGTTTTCATCGTCATTGCCTCCTTAACCGGATTCTTTTGCGAAATGATCGGCGTTAAAACCGGGGCACTTTTCGGCAGCTACCATTATAGCAATATGTTGGGGTGGAAAATCAATGATGTTCCTATGCTGATTAGCATCAACTGGTTCATTGTGATCTATGGTTCGGGAATGTTGGCTTCACAGATAAGGCATTGGATCGCCATCCATATACCCTTTCCCGGTAAAGCGATTTACAGCAAGTGGTTCGGCTTATCGCTCGTTATCGACGGTGCACTAATTGCAACAGTGTTCGACTGGATCATGGAACCTGCTGCCGTAAATCTTGGCTTCTGGAGTTGGGAAGGTGGCCAAATACCCATGCTCAATTACATCTCCTGGTTTCTGATCAGTTTGTTCTTGCTGGCGGTATTCGCCCTAATGAAAATGAAACCTCATGCGTTTGCGTCCAATCTCCTGTTGATCCAGGCTGCATTTTTTCTGGTACTCAGATAGATTGATACTTTTTTTGGCCGATCATTCTACAACTTCGATCACGTTGCAGCCCGATCATATCCCCTTATTCAACTGACCCATGATCCGCTTTGCTTTGATGACATGGGGATGGAAAACAAAAACAACAGGCATTTTTTTCTTGTAGTAGGAGATCAATACTTTGAGGCCCTGAAGTTCCGAATTTTTTTTCTCCCTTGTTTTATTGTCGAAATTGTAAAATGTGCCCGCCAAAAACGGCTCGTAAAGCATCTCCGCCAATGTATAGGCGCGTAGCAGAAAATAGTAATCCATAGCATATTTCAGTTCAATCGGAAACATGCCGACAACTTCCTGCACATGGCGATGGTAAAAATATGATAGCGGATTGAAGGGAAAAAGCATCTTTCCCGGGTCCGCAATATCAGAGAACGTAAGGGAAGGTACAGCCGTCCAATGCAAACCACCTGGCTCTTTAATAAAGAGATCCATGACTATCATAAATTTTCTGGAACGATTCGCCCGCTCGTAAGCCTGGATCACTTTATCGAAAACACCCGGCGCAAACTCACCGTCCGCGTTCAAATATACGATGAGCTCACCCGTCGAATTATCGAAACCCTTATTCATGGCATCCGACTGGCCCTGGTCTTTCTCCCAACTATATTTAATATGAGGATACTTTTTCACGATCTCTGGCGTACTATCCGTACTTCCACCGTCAACAATAATGTGTTCAACATGCTTGTAACCCTGCGCCAACACCGACTGAATAGCACGCTCAATGGTACTTGCGGCGTTTAAGGAAACGGTAATAATGGAAATGCGTGGATTCATTGATTTTTAAAAATGCTACTGGAATGCCAATCTATCAAACCGGAAAGTTAGTTAACCTACCCCAATTTGAAAGGGTTGGCTACATGGATTGAGTTGAGCGAAAACCGGCCTGGAACTCTCTACATCCCCGCGATCCACTCCCTGATCAATGCCACGGCTTCCGGTTGCATCTGCGTTCTGCCCAACTCCGGCATCATCTCACCGGGATCCGTTGATTTAAGACGATATAGAATAATGGATTCATCAGGCTTACCAGGAACGATGCTGAATTTTAAATTGCCCGATCCGCGACCTGCTGCAACAGGCGTTTTCCCTACACCCAACTTCAGCATATCTTTCTCCTGCCAGCCCAAATGAAGGCCCGAAGTACTGGCAGGACCGTCGCCCCTGTGACAATGAGCACAATTGATATCGAGCCACATACGTGCTCTTTCATCCACGGTACCCGTGGCAGGATCGTTCCATACAATACCTTTTGGCATTTGCCCCGGCATGCCTGTCAGCATTCCTGCACCGGCCCAATGTTTCAATTGATGCTCTTTTACCGATCCATAATCGTGCTCACCATTCAACTGCCAGGCACTTGGACCAATGGGCATCATCACTTCCGCTTTATTATGACAACCCTTACACTGGTTCATATTCGGAATCACATAGGCCAGGCTTTTCTTCTTGCCCTGCCCGTCGATATAACTGGCCTGCATTGTTTCTCCTGCCACATCCAACACAGCCTCGGTCTGCTCCGCATTCCAGATATAGGGCAACGCCTTCCATCCCTTCTCTTCGTGCACTAATACGCGAGTCTCCATCAATCTCCGGCCTTTGGAAGGATCCCGAAAATCAAGGGGGTAATAAAATGTTTTGATCAGTGAGGTGCCAACGGGAAAGTTGAATACGGCAGTATCATTATAGGGAACGGTAGAACCCGCAGGCAACTGCACAAATCTTAACTTCTCCGCATGATCTGAAAACAGGGGTGTGTTGAGATGATAAGGAACTACGCCGGTGGCAGGGATCTGCTGCCTGAGATCACCCTGAAAAAAACCGTAGTCGGATAACTTCATTTTCGGCGCGCGTTCCCCGTTCCACCGGAAGCCAAGGAAGGGAATCGCTAGTATGATAATGATCAGGAACTTCTTCATAATGAGCACGATACTGCGTTGATATCACGACTAACATGCTTGAAATCGTTCTCCGCGTCAAGGTTAGCATAGGTAGCCCCCTTATTGTTGCTTAGGCATATGCGCTTGTCAGCGGGATACTTATTGTCTACCAGGAGTTTCTTATCCAGGATCCCATCATACACGATATCCGGTACATCTTTACCGAATTTTAGTTTAAAACGATACATCTTTCCAAGTCGGCCTTTCATCGTAGCCTTCTTCCTTTTCTTGCTGTATTCATTATCATGGATGTTGATGGCGGTAGGGTAAGGATAATAGGATTCGTCTTTGATCTTATTCTCCGTCATGTAATAACTGATGATCCCGGTAGGCAGGGTGCGGTTATTAAGGAACTTGTTGTTGTACACTTCAACGTTATTCGCTGCGATCAACAGCATGCCGGTACCTAAAGGAACCTTAGCAACGATGTTACCTTCGGGCGCAAAATTCTTAAGATTGTTCTCACGAATGATATTGTTGTACACCTTGCAGTGTCCGCCCTTCTTCAGTTTGAGGTCCGGCAGGTCAAACACCAGGATGCCCCCGGTATTGTTATAGGCTTCGTTATCATAAACTTCCGCATTCAGTGAATTTTCGATCTCGATGCCCGCCACATTCTCGTAGGCCTTGCAGTTGCGAACAATGATATCCTTCGACTGACCCACATAGATGCCAGCGTCTGATGCACCCCGAGCAACGGACGCTTCAATAAGCACTTTCTCACAGAGCACAGGATAAAGGGCGTAGGAGCCATTCTTCTCACTTAGCTTACCGGTCCATTCCGCTTTAATACGGCGGAAAGTGATGCCTTTAACGTCCATGGCCTTGATGCAGTCGCCCTTAGCATCCTGGATGGTAAAATCTTCAAGGGTAATATTCTCGCCATTGGAAATACGGAGCCCTTCTGCACCGGTCGACTGGCCCTTGAAAGAAAGAATCGTCTTCCCCATGCCCTTACCCTTAATGGTGACATGCTTCTTTCCCTCCATGGAAAGTGTGGTACCGATGATGAACGTGCCCTCATCGAGGTCGATGGTTTCCCCATCTTCCACCATGATCAGCTTAGTCTGCAGTTGCTTCTGAACGTCTTGCTGCGCGAAGCTGTTTATGCTAAGAAAGAGAAGCAAGGCCAGGAATACTTTACTCATAGAAATCGAATTTAATCAATTGGTTTGTTAACTCATTATGAGTGATCAAGCATAAGGAATGAGCCAATGAGTTAATGAGCCAATGAGCCAATTTAATAGAGCAAATGAGTCAATTAGCCAATTCCGAGACGATCTTCGCACTCTTGAGGCAAAGCGGAATTCCGCCGCCGGGATGAACGCTTCCCCCGGTAAAATACAACCCTTTAATGGAAGAATTGAAATTGGGATGCCTCAAAAAAGCCGCAAATAGGGAGTTGGAGCTGGTGCCATAGAGGGAACCCATGTGGGAGAGGGTCTGCGCCTCGATACCTATTGGATCGAGCACCCTTTCTGTTTCTATGAAAGGAGCGATGTCTTCGCCTAACATACGTGATAATTTATCGATAATGGCATGCTTCGCTGAGACCCGAACCTCATCCCAGTCCTGCCCGGTATTTGCCGGGGCGTTCAACATCACGAACCAGTTCTCACAACCTGCAGGGGCTTGTCCTGCCTCCATCTTAGACGTGATATTGACATAAATGGTAGGATCGGAATACATTTCCTTGGTAACGAAAAGATGCCTGAACTCCTCTGCATAATTTTCGGTGAAGAAGATATTGTGAAGATGGAGCTGCAGGAATTCCTTCTTCATACCCCAGTAAAAGATCATGGCGCTGCTGCTTCTTTCCCTTTTCAAAACCGATGCTGCTTTGGCCTCGTTGTTCAGAAGATCGCGGTACACATAGTAGACGTCCATGTTGCTTACTACCATGTTCGCCTGGTATGATTCACCTCCCGCCATAACACCCGTGACCTGTCCATCCTGATGGAGGATCTTGTCGACCTTGGTATTGAAACAGAAGTTCACGCCTTTTTTCAGCGCCAGTTTATGCAACGCGTTTGTGATGCTGATCATGCCACCCTCGGGATAAAAAGTGCCTTCGTTTTGCTCCAGATGCGGGATCATACTTAGCATGGCCGGCGCCTTGTAAGGATTGCTTCCATTGTAGGTGGCAAATCGGTCGAAGATTTGAACAGTCTGGGGCGACTTAAAATGAGATCGGTGATAGTTGTGCATTGACTGCATCAGATAACGTAAACGGGTGGCCTCAATAGCCGGAAATATTCTACGGTTGAACCAGGTCGATTTCCTATGCAGCGAATAATCCAGGAAGATCGTTCCGATAGTGTTATAAGCGCGTTCGGCGTTAGCGAGATATTTTTTGATCAGTTCCGGATCTTCGCCATTATTCTGTTCCAGTTCATTGGCGAACAGATCGGGGGCTGTAAATGCATCTATCTTCTTCCCACCTTCAAAAAAATACCGGCAGGCAATCGACAATTTCCGGTATGAAAAATAGTCCTCTATGGGCTCTCCTGCGAGGGTAAAAAGTTCTTCGATATTAGCGGGCTGGGTAAAAAGAGATGGACCCGCATCAAACGAATAGCCATCCTGAAAAAAGTGGCTTAGCTTACCGCCCGGCCCGGCATTTCTTTCGAAAACCTGCACTTTATGACCTTTGCACGCCATTCGGATGGCGATAGCCAAGCCGCCCATTCCAGCACCAATTACAACAACTTTTTTCTTCATGTTTCTGAATCAATTGGCGAATTGGCGGACTGGCGGATTATCGAATTAAAGAATCCGTCAATTCGAAAATCCGTCAATCCGTAAATGTTTCTGAACCTCCTCAAAAGCGATCTTGAACCATTCCGTAAAATGATGGGGATCTTTCTGCATTTGTTCCCGGATATCTCGTATGGACTGGTAGCAGTACTCCGACACTTCTTCGGGATTGGGGTTGACCGGGCCTTCGTAGGTACCTACAAAAACATGATCGAATTCGTGTTCGGTCAGTCCGTTATCAAATTCAGCGCGATAGGTAAAAGAAAAAGCATGTTTCAGGCTGGGTTGGATACCTAACTCTTCAAAGGTCCGGCGGTTGGCGGCCTGCAGGTTGGTTTCACCCGGCCTTGGGTGGCTGCAGCAGGCGTTGGTCCAAAGCCCGCCACTGTGGTACTTAGTCAGTGCCCGGCGCTGCAGGAGCATCTCGCCTTTTGTATTGAACAGAAACACGGAAAATGCCCGGTGAAGCAAGGCCTTCTCATGGGCCTCCATCTTCTCCATTGATCCAATATCATTATCCTGCGAGTCGACTAAAATTACCTGTTCCATAAACAATTGGCAGATTGGCGAATTGGCGGATTGGCGAATTCAGAAAATCTAAAGAAACTATTATAATATGTTCAACTGGGTTCTGACTACCGCTTTGGCAGCTACCCAGGCTTTTGCGTAGTCGGGTATTCTTATCCGCTCTTCGAGGATCTGGCTGGGACCCATCTGTTTGATCTTACGGAACAGGCTGAGATAATATTTATAAGCCACGTACACACCAAAACGAGCCTTCAGGGGAAGCTTTACAATGCCTTCGTAAGCGTGGTGAAAATCTTTGGCAATATCGGTTTCGATCTCTGCTTTCATATCGGTGGTGAAATGGGAAAAATCCACACCGGGGAAGTACACCCTGTTTAATTGCTGGAAATCCGCTTTTACATCCCGGAGGAAGTTTACTTTCTGAAAAGCCGCGCCGAGTGAACGTGCATGGGGCACAAGTGCCTCATATTGCTTTTTATTTCCATCACAGAAGACGTACAGACACATCAGACCCACTACTTCCGCACTGCCGTAGATATACTCTTCGTACCCTGCCTGGTCGTATTCCTGCTTAGACAAGTCGAACTCCATGCTCTTGAAGAAAGCTTCGATTAAATCGTGATCTATATCGAACTGATTAACAGTGATTTGAAAGCTATGGAGGATCGGATTGAGGCTGATGCCTTGCTCAATAGCCGCGTACGTCTCCAGTTTAAACTTCGCCAGCAAATCCTCTTTCTTATGTTCATGAAAGCTATCCACAATCTCATCGGCGAATCGAACAAATCCGTAAATATTATAGATTGGGGTGCGCAGATCAGCATGCAGCATGCGAATGGCACTGCTGAAAGAAGTGCTGTATCTCTCAGTAGTGATCTTACTGCATTCCTGGCTGACATCGTGAAAGAGGCTGATCATGTTGCTAAATTTGGTAGCTCGGTTGTTGTAAAGCTAAAAAAAGAAATAACCTCCGGCAAATTTTGTTGCATTGAAGGTAACAATATTAGGGCAAGATAGTTCAAGATCCGAAATGCTTTACCACCTGCCCGGCTACTACCTCGCCGCTAATGAGGCTTGGTGGTACTCCTGGCCCGGGTACTGTCAGTTGGCCGGTATAAAACAGATTTTTTAATTTTTTGCTCCTGCAGGCTGGCTTCAGCACTGCGGTTTGCATCAGCGTATTAGCCAGACCATATGCGTTCCCTTTATAGGCGTTATAGTCCGAAATAAATTCCCGGTGCGCATAGGTTTTGCAGTAAACAATATAATCCTTGATATCCTCACCCGTTTTCTCTGCAAATCGCTTGAGGATCATGTCAAGGTATTTCATTCGAAGCTCTTCGGTATCGCCTTCAAGGCCAGCGGCAACGGGTATAAGAAACATGATATTCTCACAGCCTTCAGGGGCGGATGCAGGATCGGTCTGCGATGCAACGCTTACATAGAACAACGGCTCCTTTGGCCATTGTTCTGTTACATAGATCTCTTTGGCATGGGCATCGAACGGCACATCAAAGAATAGCGAATGATGGAGCACGTTCTTGAGCTTTTTGTTGATGCCAATATAATAAAGGAGGCTTCCGGGCGCCATCACTTTTTTATCCCACCAACTCTCGGAGTAACTCCTGAATTGTTCAGGCAGCAGTTTGCTTTCGATGAAATGATAGTCTGCTCCGCCAATCACTACATCTGCATGGAAATCTTCCCCCGTACTGCATATCACACGCTTTACTGAATCAGCTTCTATGTCGATCTTGGTAACATCGCGCTTAAACCTGAACTCAACACCCAGTTCAGCAGCGAGTTTATACATCCCATCGACGATGCTGTACATGCCGCCTTCCGGATACCAGGTGCCGAGTTTGATATCGGCATAGTTCATCAGGCTGTAGAGCGCGGGGGTATTTTCGGGCAAAGCGCCCAGGAACAGCACTGGAAACTCCAGCATCTGCCGGATGCGCGGATGTTTAAAGTACTTATGTATGTGTTTCTTAATAGATGTGAATACGTCGAGTTTGAGGACCCCTTTTACGAGGTCCATATCGGCAAATTCCAACAGGCTCTGGCCTGGCTTGAATACCAATTTATTGATGCCTACTTCGTATTTGTAGGCGGCTTCATCCAGGAATTTGTCGAGTTTAACTGCAGCGCCGGGCTCCATACTTTCTACGAGCTTTCGAAAATCATTATAGTCAGCCGGTACATCGGAGCTACCTTCGGCCCAATAAATTCTGTAAGAAGGTTCGAGTCGTGTGAGTTGATAGTAGTCGCTTACTTTTTTTCCAAACTGCGCGAAGAAGCGTTCAAAAACGTCGGGCATCCAGTACCAGCTGGGGCCCATATCAAATGTAAATCCTGCTTCAATCAATTGCCTGGCACGACCACCGGGAGTTGGGTGTTTTTCCAACACCGTGACGCTCCAACCCGCTTTCGCCATAAAGGCAGCTGCTGACAAGCCGGCGAAACCAGCGCCGATAATGAGTACTCTTTTTTTGCTCACAGTATAAAGAACGTCAAAACTCTAAAACGGACTACAAAATCAGCAAACTTTTTTACCAGATCCGGGAGATTTTAAGCGGCTTAGTATTTAGAAATTTGTTCTTTCAGCAGTCTTCTTGCGAAGTGGATCCTGCTTTTGATGGTACCGAGGGGTTCGGCGAGCATATCTGCGATCTCGTGGTATTTGAAACCTTCAAAATACAGCATGAAAGGCTGACGGAAAATCTCAGGAAGGTCGTGGATCGCTGCCTGGATTTCTTTGATCCTGAGATTAGACTCAGCTTCATTTGAAATGGCCGACTGCTGGAAGTCGAGCAAATAATCATTGGCAGATTTATCAAAAATGGTATTCTGTTTCACCTTACGGCGATAGTTATTGATAAAGATATTGCGCATGATGGTATAAAGCCAGGCCTTGATATTGGTGCCTACGCTATACTTCTCATGGTTGGCTAATGCACGGAACATGGTTTCCTGAAGGAGATCTTTTGCAGTCTCATGGTCTTTAGTCAGTGTCACCGCGAAGGGTTTCAGAAAATCAGCATTCTGAACCAGCATCTTGTTAAACTCTGCAGTAGCCATAGTCTTTTGTTTAAGTTTGTAGGATACGAATCTAAACAAGAAATGCCATACATAGCGCTTTTTCTGTAGAATTATTTTGTCAAAAGTGTTAAACAAAATAAACCGATGGGTTTTCCTAATTGACGGCTTTGCGGATTACCGAATTAGCGGATTGACGAAATAGTGTATTTCCGGAGGCTGACAGGTGTTCTGTTTGGCCGGATTAGCGGATTGACGGATTGGCCGAAAAGCCAAGTTCCCGGATCATTTGGCAGAGTTCAATAGAAGGACGGGCTTCCGCTATGCTGGTGCCATTACCCTTCAAAGCATCCTTATAGCATTGATTATGAAGGTCTTCCACCCCAGCGTCCAGGCGGATTACCTCGTTATAAACCCTCATTTGACGGAAGCTTCTTGGCCCATCCGGGGGCAGGTCAGCGGCATCCACACTCAGAAACCAGTTTACGCGGGCCCGTTCCAGTGTCAGCACTCCCGCTGCCTTATGGGGGTTGTACAGTGAAAGCTCCTGGTTTTGAAGCGGACCAAAGATCCAGAGCAGCAGATCAAACAGGTGGATGCCTATGTTGGTGACGAGACCGCCAGACAGTTGATCATTCCCTTTCCAGGAATTGAAATACCAATTGCCCCTGGCCGAAACGTAACGAACGTCGACATCATACATTTCCTGAGACAGAGATACTCTTTCCTTTAGATTAACGACATCTTCAATTTTTCGAAGTTGGAGTATAGTGTTGATCTTCTTACCGTGATTCTTCTCCAGTTCTATGAGTTGATCCAGCTGTGCGGGTTCGAGTACGAGCGGTTTCTCGCAGACCACGTGGGCCTGGTGCTTCAGGGCCCATTGGATGTGTTGAAAATGCAGGTGATTGGGTGAACAGATGGAGACGTAGTCAAGGGGATGTGTACGATGAAATTTTGTATATACATCAACGTTGCTAAAGCAAGCTGCATGGGGGAAATACTGGTCAAGTACTGCAAGACCGTCATGGACGTCAAACACCGAAACCAGCTCATGGCCGAGGTCCCTGATCGCTTTCATATGTCGTGGTGCAACATACCCGGCTGCGCCTATGATGGAGAAATTTAGCATGATGTAAAGTTAACGATCTACTAGAAATCATTGAAGCCCACTACATAGTCAGGGACCTTTCTAACAATGAGCATCGTCAGCTGTATTCTGACATACTCATTATAAAGGCAATTCTTCAGGTTAGCGATATTTAAAATGGAATTAAACGATAAAATATGATACCCTGATGAAGAAGAGATTTACAGCTACCTCACTTCATCTCCATAGGATAAATAAGAGCTTTAACCTTTGACCATAGCCTCCTATTAGCCAATAGAAAAAATCTGCTTCAATCGTCGTCTCTTTCTGAAGTAAAAAAGATCCATGAGTCCTGAAAGCTGAAAAAGCACAAGGTGAATAGAATTATACGTTTCAATATTTGTTCGCTCTAACTTATGAGGATTCTCATTTGGCAGAATAGGATAATTATTTGTAGTAAATGCAAACTGATATCCTGCGTCCTTAATTAAAGTAGCAGCGGCTCTTGTGTAATGAACCTCTTCCCCACCAACCCAGCAGAAAATGGTTTGCTCCTGACCTAAAATTTTCTCCAGTAACTCCTTTGAACTAACGATTTCCTTCCTCAAAGTAAAATCCTCGTCAGAACTTTTCATCCTATGGTGAGTATGTGTATGGCACCCTACTACATGTTTTTTTAAGAGCGTGTGCAACTCATCGCTATTAACTATTAGCCTATCATTCTGATATTCGGCTATAAGGTCCTGATCATCTTTCTGTTCCTCAAATTGCTCTTCCTTGCTGGCATTCACCCAGCCCACTGGAATAAAGAACCAGCCAATGAATCCATACTTCTCTAGAAGAGGTTTTGCCACATCAAAATTATTCCGCTTACCATCGTCAAAAGATATGATTAGTCCGGGTCTTGGCTTCTTCCATTCTTCTCCGGAAAGAAACAACTTTAACTCATTAAGATCTGTCTCGACATACCACTTACTCAACCAACGCAGCTGGCGTTCGAACTCCATACTTTGGCTGGCAGGCGTCCCGTGATAGTTTACAACACGAATATGTTTGCCATAAACTATGCGCGATAGAAAGAAAAATACCCAGGAAATGCCCGTATAATAGAAGACAGTTGCAACTAAATTTTTCACCCTAGTACATTACATAAATAAATGAGTCTAATTCTCCTGACTGCTCTTCTCCTTGTTTGCGAAGTTCTTCAGCTAACGGCGATAACGCTGTGATCATTGAGCGTAGTACAGGATCTCTACTCCAGAGCATGGAAAGGCATTCTTCTAACTCTTTTGAGTCTGATAGGGACATCAACTGAAAATGCAATTGCTCTTGGTTCCTTGGAGCCTCGAAATAACTATCAACTTTATTGTTAAAGGCAAGATCTAAGGGACGGCTCCCTGCGTTCATCAATTCGTGCCTGCTAAGAATACATTCCTTGAATATCCTGCTTATTTTCTCTTTCATATTAATCGAGTTTAAATTCTTCTCGCCAGTTCTCGACATCTTCAAAACCTGGTTGTTCTGTTTTGTAAATGATATAGTTCTCCAATACCAGTACGTCCATATCTGTTCTCATGAAGCATTTATAGGCATCTAGAGGAGTACATACGATTGGTTCACCTCTTACATTGAATGAAGTATTAACCAAAACAGAGCTTCCTGTAAGCTCTTTAAAGGAAGATATTACATCATAAAAAGCAGGGTTTGTTTCCTTATGAACAGTCTGGATTCTTGCGCTATTATCGACGTGGGTTACCGCAGGAATAGCCGATCTGACTCTGTTTATCATATGAATCATATCTTCCCCCTCGCCATTGACGTGCTGAATGTCACTATCGTTGACTAAAAGGTGATCTGAAACAGGGGCCACTAAAAGCATGTAGGGACTTGAAGTGTTCAAGTCAAAATATTTAGAAACATCCTCAGCTAATACAGCAGGTGCAAACGGCCGGAAAGACTCTCTGAACTTAATTTTTAAATTCATTACAGACTGCATACTATGGTTTCGCGCATCACCAATTATGGACCTGGCACCTAACGAACGAGGGCCAAATTCCATACGACCAGAAAAAAAACCAACAATTTTTCCGTCTGCCAGCTCTGAAGCAATTTTAGCAGACCACAATTTAGAGTCTTCTATAAAGTGAGCAGGGTATCCATTTCGACTTAGGAATGTCTTTATCTCTAAATTGGAGAACTTCGGACCAAGATAAGAACCCAATTGCAAGTCAAGTTCTCCCTCCTCAGGCAACCTACGCGACTCGTTGAAGACCTGGTGCCAGCCAATTAATGCAGCACCCAAGGCCCCACCCGCATCGCCCGCGGCAGGTTGAATCCACATGTTCTCGAATATATTCTCCTTTAGAAGTTTCCCATTTGCAACACAGTTCAGTGCTACACCTCCTGCAAGACAGATATTATCTGAACCCGTTATTCTTTTGGCAGTTCTTGCCATTCTGACAACTATCTCCTCTGTTACTACTTGGATTGAGGCTGCAAGGTCCATTTCCTTACTGGTAATTCTTGATTCAGGTAACCTTGCCTTACCTTCAAATAACTCACAGAACTTTTCGTTTATTGTCTGAGATCCATCCAAAAATCCAAAGTAATCCTGGTTTAAACGGTATGACCCGTCCTCTTTTACATCTATGAGGTGCTCATATATCTTTTTTACATAAATTGGTTTGCCGTATGGGGCCAACCCCATCAGTTTATACTCACCCGAATTGATCTTGAAACCGCAGTAGTAGGTAAATGCACTATAGAGTAAACCCAAAGAACTAGGAAAATTGATCTCTTTCAAGACCTCGATATTATTATTCTTTCCGTGGGCAATTGTAGTCGTTGACCATTCTCCTACACCATCAACTGTTAGTATAGCTGCCTCTTGAAAAGGAGACGGGTAGAAGCAAGAAGCAGCATGTGACATATGGTGGCCGCAGAATATTATCTTGCCAAGCTTTCCCACAGTACCTATGTTCTTCATTAAATAATCATGAAGCCATACCTTAGAGCCAAACACCGATTTAAGTGCTGACTCGAATGTTGCAGAACTGGATTCTCCAGCAAAAGAGCAGCTAGCTACGATCCTGTCCCAGGTAAGAAGAGGATTATCATAAAAAGCGATCGCATCGATCTCATCAGGCTCAATATAAGCTTCCTCCAAGCAATAATTAATAGCATTTACCGGGAAACGAGGGTCGTGTTTTTTCCTGGAAAAACGCTCTTCCTGGGCAGCCGCAACAATGCGGCCATTCTTAAGAATAGCGGCTGCCGAATCATGATAAAATGCAGAAATGCCAAGAACGTATCTATCTGTCATTGCTCAATGTGTTTGTTCTCTACGAGATATGCTATTAGATAACCTATTAGAAAGAAAAGACCCAATAGCTTTGTGCCCTAAATGATTCCAATGTCCGCCATATAAGCCAGTTGCTTTGAAATAATATGCGTCATCAGTTGTGTTTCTAACGTACTTGTAGTCAAGTGTGTCCTTTAAGTCAATGTAATCGTAATCAACGCTATCCAAATAACGTTGCAAAACGGAAGACTCCAAAGGAAAGTTCCGCAAAATAAACAAAACACGAGGACCGGTTTCCTTTGACAATGTGTCAAATATTCTGCCTGCGGTTTTGGACATTTCCAGGTTTACTTGAAATCTGTCATAAGTCTGTACAGCAGGCTGTGGAAAAAACTTTCCAAACACTTTTGGGAAAAACCCGTACATACCTATTCCGCTTTTTGTCCTGTATGCCAGCCTAAATAGTCCTGAATTATTCAAATAGTTCAAGGCCCCTATGTCATTTAAGGTCTTTACCAATTTGAAATCTAAAGTCTCCATCCAAGACTTACTTGCTACGATGTCTCCAAGCGAATCACTAAAAACGAAAGAGGTAGAAGGGTAATCAGATATCTGCGTCAGATCCCTGGCTTCTACAAAAAACAAAACCAGATCCGCGTCATATTCCTTCTTAATGTAATTAAGGTAATAATAAGAAGATGATTGCAGCGTGCAATTGCCTCTTCCGAAATTGAGTACTTCAACTTTGTTGCCCAATTTCTTTGACATAATATTCTCCATGTATGTCGCAAAATGGTGCCTACTGTAAACATCAATTCCCTCTACAAATGAATCGCCCACGAGAATGATACGAAAAGTTGACGAATCGATCTTTCTCTTAGGATAATTTTCTCTAAACCTTCCATCATAATTCGTCTGCCCCAAAAAAAGGCCTTCCTTGAACTTCAAGTATTTTATGTTTGGAACATTTAGTGCTCCATACTCATCATGATAGTATTTCAAAATAGGAGGTGTTATCCTCGTGAACTTAAGGTACTGATCTAAGACAAATAACGCGATGACCGTTATCAAAGTTCCAATCAACAATCTCTTTAATGTCATTACTCTAAAGCATTAAAACTGAAAATAAATGAATGGCATCGGCTTACCTATACTAAACAGATACATCACTATCACGGTCCATACTGGCAACAGTATAGCAAGTTGATATACTATATTTAGATTTCGCATGAATAACTCCCCATACTTATGTTCAACAAAATCAAAAAAGAATGATACGATAAAATACGACACAGTGATAAAAAAAAGATCCATAGCTACTTCACTCCCTTTCCAGTGAATAAAGGACTCTAGGAAATATCCGGCAGTTGTGAGATCGGGTGCCCGAAAAAATAACCATGCAAACAATACCACAATAAATGTCACCACCCCACCTAACATCTTGGCCAGAAAGTGCCCGTGGGTAACCCGTGGGTTACCCGTTAGCTCACAGAACCATTTATGTACTGCAAGCGCAAGGCCATGTATGCCACCCCAAATGATAAATGTATAGTTAGCGCCATGCCAAAATCCTCCAATAAGCATGGTTAGCAGGAGGTTGAGATAGGTCCTAATCTTACTTCTTTTATTACCACCAAGTCCCCAAATGTATAAATACTCCTTAAGCCAGCTTGATAGAGAAATATGCCACCTTCTCCAGAAATCTGTGATATTGTGTGATAGATATGGTTGTCTGAAATTGATAACAAGGTCAACTCCCATTAGTTTCGCGCAGCCTCTTGCAATATTCGAGTAGCCAGAAAAATCAGCATATATCTGGATAGCAAACATGAGTAATGCTGAAAGTAATTCCGGCGAGCTATAGTAATTGGCGTCAGTAAAAACATGATCTACATACTTAGCAATGGTATCTCCAATGAGTACCTTCTTAAACATCCCTAGAGAGATCAAAAGAAAACCGTCCCAAACATCAGATCTACGTGGGTTTTTGAGCATCTTAACCTGAGGCAGCAGATCGATAGCCCTTTCGATAGGGCCAGCAACTAATTGTGGAAAAAAGGCAACAAAAAGAATGTAATCAAGAAGATTGCCTTCAGGTTTCATTCTTCCTCTATACACATCAAAGGTGTACGAGAGACTTTGAAAGGTATAAAACGAAATTCCGACTGGAAGGATAACATTCAAATGGAGAAAATCGAGGTTCACACTGAACATCTCCTGAAATGATCCAACAAAAAAATTATAATATTTAAATACCCCGAGAATTGTAAGGTTGGCAATTAGACTGAAAATCAGCCAGTTCTTTTTTATCCTATTCGCATTGGCACTAAAAATAGCCTTCCCAAGGTAAAAATCCATCACACTTGAAAAGATGAGGAGTCCCAAAAATCTCCAGTCCCAATAGCCATAAAAAAAGTAGCTGGCAAATAGAATCCACCATTTTTTATGCTGCCGATCCTTCAGCAGATAAAAAACAGGCATCACTATTGCCATGAAAGTGATAAAAACGATGGAATTAAATAGCATCTTGCTCCAGGATTTTTTTCACAGCCGGAAGTATACTTTCAAACAATGCTCTATGTCCTTCCGGTGTTAAATGAATATCGCGTTCAAATCGAAAAGACCTACGGGATTTCAATTCATACCTACGAAGATCCGGAAGCGGATCATGAAGATGGCATATCGATTTCAACTCCGAAAATCTGCGCTGATAGCCACTTGCGCTCGCAGTTTCTTCAATATGCTGGTAAAGAGGAATAGGAATGAGCAATACCGGCACCTTAGATTCCGACACCCATTGTTCAAGTATTTTCTTCATCAGCTGCCATTCAGGCTTACGCGAACTGTTATATTCGGGAACTGGTTGAAAGCGGACTAACTTCTGAACTTGCTCTTTAAGACCCAACTTCTTCACTATTGTCCTTAACAATTCAAACGGTCCTCCACTGTCTATGGTTCCCCTTTCACCTTCCGGCAAGTCAATTACATTGATAGGCTTAGGTTCAACGGGAGTGTTTTGGAGATGCAGCTGATTATCTACAATTTGAAAATATGGCTTCATCCACACCTTCATTTCTCCCTCTGCTCCTAAATAATAGCGATATTGCGCATTGACCCTCCTGATATTCTCTACTAAAACTGAAATTATCAAAAGGTCGTGATCAAACTTCGGAGCATATTCTTTGTATAGTAAATATTGTTGGTCGGTACCTGAACCCGGAAGTCCGAAATTATATACTTCACAATCGCAGGCCTTTTCAAGCAAATCGGTATACCTGAACTTGTTTGACACACCGTCTCCAGCAGTGAAGGAATCACCAAAAACAAGTATTCGCTTTTTACCCGCTTTACCCTGCTGAAAATCTGTGTCAGAGCGGAAACCCAAATTATTAGTTTTGACAAAATACCCCCCACCTTCATGTTGAATTCTCGATCGCAGGTCAGCCATGAACTTATATCCTACAATTGGGTGATATTCAAATTGTATTCTGTTCATTTCTTTTCTGACATAATGGATAGTTATAATAAGATGTGTGCGTAGCCCATAAAAGGGCAACATATATAAGGGCTGAAGTACCCTTCGCAAAAATAGGGATGTAGGGGAACTTGAAAAAATAGATTTTACCGCCAGGCCCTTGGGACCCATGAACACCGACGATAAGTGTTACTCAGTTGATGGTTGTAATGAATTCCATGACTTCTCCGAGGCTGCGTTTGAAGTTGATCTTGCTCGGGATCCGCTTTTCGTAAGCCTGTGTGAGACGCCCTGAAATGATTACCGGCGTTGTATCAGAAGCTTTGGTGAGGTTACTCAGGAACCTTTCAAAACTGAAGCTGTTCGACACCGAAGTCAGGTGCG
>JBBAJO010000036.1:0-28482 GCA_040404005.1 Chitinophagaceae bacterium | reverse complement strand
ACTGACGCCATCGAGTGCATGATCAAATCAGGTGTGCATTTTAAATCTTCAAAAGTCCAGAACTGGTTCGACTGCGGGAAAAAGGAAACGTTGTTGGAGAGCAATGCCACCATGCTGAAAAAGTTCGGTGGCATCATTTCGGAAGAACATGTATTTGAGAATGTGATCATCATTCCACCGGTAAGTATTGCTGCCGGCTGCGAGATCCGCAATTCGATCATAGGGCCTAACGTAGCCATTGGTGAGAAGACCAATATCAATTACTCCATCGTCAGGGATTCTATCATTGGGTCTTTTTCGAAATTGTATGACGTGGTGTTGCATGATTCCCTGATCGGCAGCGATACAGAAATTAAAGGGGAGACGAGGACCCTGAATATCGGCGATAATACCGAGATCGATCTGGGGTAAGGATTAGCAGATTTGCTGATTATCCCCTTCGCTCATTGGCCTATCAAAGACTATGAACAGAATATGCCAGCTTTTCCAGATACAGTATCCCATCATCCAGGCGGGCATGGTGTGGGCCAGCGGATGGCGGTTAGCCGCTGCCGTTAGTAATGCCGGGGGATTGGGGTTGTTGGGCAGCGGCAGTATGTATCCGGATGTACTCAGGGAGCATATTCAGAAATGCAGGCAGGCCACGGACAGGCCATTTGGTGTTAACATTCCGTTGTTGTATGCCGACGTGGAAAAGCACATGCAGATCGTGCGGGAGGAGGGAGTTAAGATCGTTTTTACCTCGGCAGGAAATCCGAAGACCTGGACGCCGATGCTGAAGGAACTGGGAGTTACGGTGGCTCATGTGGTAAGCAGCAGCACATTTGCTGCAAAAGCTGAGGCGGCGGGCTGTGATGCAGTGGTTGCCGAGGGCTTTGAAGCCGGCGGGCACAATGGCCGGGAAGAGACCACCGGTTTTGTGCTTTTGCCATTGGTCAGGCAGGCCGTGCAGATACCGGTGATCGCTGCAGGCGGTATTGCCACAGGTCGTCAGATGATGGCGGCGATGGTATTAGGCGCGGAGGGCGTTCAGGTGGGTAGTCGTTTTGTAGCATCTGAAGAATCATCTTCTCATATGTCTTTCAAGCATGCAGTGATAGAGGCAAAGGAGGGCGACACCCAACTTTCGATGAAACAGGTGGTTCCGGTGCGTCTGCTGAAGAACGTTTTTTATGAGCAGGTAAGGGAGGCGGAGGCCCGGGGTGCCACTAAAGAAGAGTTGATCGCACTGCTGGGAAGGGGCAGGGCGAAGAAGGGCATGTTTGAAGGCGATATCGAGCATGGAGAGTTGGAGATCGGGCAGGTAGCTGCGATGATCCGGGATATACTTCCTGCCGGCGAGATCGTGCGGGAGATATGGAATGAATTCCAGGAAGCGCAAAAGAACCCGTTTTACTGAATAAAGAATCGTTTAAACAACAGGCGGCAATGAAATTCTTCATTGCCGCCTGTTGTTGTGACCGGGTATTGCATATAACCGCAATTGCTTATTTCCTAAAAGCCCATTTAGCCATTTCTTTCCATGAAGCTTTCTTTCCGTACATCAGGATACCTGTGCGGTATACCTTACCTGCGAACCAGGTGGTGGCCAGAAAACCGCCGATCAGGGAGATCATGGACAGCCCCAGCTGCCAGTAGGGCACCGTTTGTGGAACACCAAAGGGGATCCGGCCCATCATCACAATGGGTGAAGTGAAAGGGATGATACTAGCCCAAACTGCTACGGGACTATTTGGATTCTGCAGGCTGCTGGTGAGAATGATGAATGCAAAAATGATAGGCATGGTGATGGGCAGCATGAGCGACTGCGCTTCTTGCGGATCTTCATTGATCACGCTTCCTATGGCTGCGAACAGTGCTGCATAGAACAGGTAGCCGCCTAAGAAATAAAACAGGAAGAAGAAGATGATCATGCCCCAATTAACCCCTTCCATCAGCGTAGCTTTGGCTTCCATGATTTTCAGCGCCATGGAATTGTTGTCACCACCGGGAAGGTTTTGATGTGATTGCTGTGCGTCCTGGATCTGTTGCAGCGTCTCTGAAGGCAGGAAGAACTGCATCGACGAAATGAGGGCGAAGATCAGGATGATCCATAGCAGGAATTGGGTGAGTCCAACCCCCGCGATACCAATGATCTTACCCATCATCAGTTCAAAAGGCTTGCAGGAGGATACAATGACTTCAGCGATGCGGTTCATTTTCTCTTCAGCAACGCCACGCATCACCATGGCTCCGAAGATGAACATGGTAATATAGATCAGGATGCCGCTTCCAAAGCCCACCCCATATGCCAGACCGGCATTAGCTTGCCGGGAAGCGCCATTCTCTTCTTTCACGACGTTGTTAAGGTCTACCGCTTTATCGCTCACTTTGCTGATGGAATCTAGCGTGGCCTTGTTGATCCCCTTCTCCTGCAGCATATCACTTTCAATGGCTTTGTTAAGCTGTCTTTCAATATATCCTTTTGACTCCAGGCCGAATTGCTTGGTTGAACGGAGTTCATAGTTGTTTGAAGCCGTTGGCAGGTACAAGACCCCATCGAATCCTTTTGCCTCATAATTTAAGCTGTCGACCGCGACATCAAAATAAAAAACCACCGATGCAGAGTCACTCTTCATGTTGTTCTTGAAGAAGCCCGGATCGTTCACCACCGCAACTTTTCGTTTTTCGCGCGATTTTATGGCGAAGAAAGTGGAGCCCACAATGAAAAGGATCATCACCACGGGTAGCATAAAGGTGGACAGCAGAAAAGTTTTATTCCTGACCCTGGTCAGGTATTCACGTTGTATGATTAAACCTATTTTATTCATGATGTTTTCTTAAGCTGTTTGGGATTCAAACTGTCTTGCTTTCGGTGTGGCGTCAACCAGGCGGATGAAGATATCGTTCAGCGATGGCAATATTTCATTGAACGAATGTATGTGGAGTCCCTTGGTGATAAAATACTGAAGGATATCGTTGGTACTAAAATCCTCGTTTTTCTTGATGATGAGCTGGTTGTCTTTTTTATTGATCACCTGGAACAGGTGAATCGCGGTATGTTCAGCGAGAATAGGTTCGTCAAACTCTATCCTGAACAGGCTTTCCTTGAAGTCCTGTTTCACCTGGTTAACGCTGCCGTCAAGGATTTTTTTACCCTTGTTCACGAGTACGATATGATCGCAGATCTCTTCAACCTGTTCCATACGGTGTGTGCTGAAAATGATGGTATGTCCAAGACGGGCGAGCCTGAAGATCTCGTCCTTGATCAGGTTGGCATTCACGGGGTCGAGGCCGCTGAAAGGTTCGTCAAGGATGATCAGGCCGGGTTCGTGCAATACGGTAATCACAAACTGGAGCTTTTGGCTCATGCCCTTACTCAGGTCTTCTACTTTTTTGTCCCACCAGCTTTGCATTTCAAATTTCACGAACCATTCTTTGATCTTAGCCTTGGCTTGCTGTTTGCTCATTCCTTTTAACTGTGCCAAATACACCGCCTGTTCGCCGATCTTCATCTTCTTGTAAAGTCCTCGTTCTTCGGGCATATAGCCGATTTGCGAGATGTCATTTACGGGGTTGAAATGTTTGCCGTTGAGCAGTATCTCTCCTTCATCGGGATAAAATATCCCGGTGATCATCCTGAGTAAGGTTGTTTTACCTGCTCCATTTGGGCCTAACAAACCGAATATGGATCCTTTATTTATAGAGAAGCTGATATCGTCCACCGCTTTTTGGGAAGCGAAATGTTTCTTAAGATTTTTAATCTCTAACAGGTGTTGCATATTTCATTAGTTGATTGAAATTATTGAATGTTACGAGTCACTCAAAAATTATTTATACAGGAGGGCTATGGCAAGGGCAAGTCTTTCCCCATCCATGGCGGCGCTAACGATCCCGCCTGCGTATCCTGCGCCCTCTCCGCAGGGGAAGAGGTTTGTGATCTGGGGATGATGGAACGCAGTGGTTCTTGGAATTCTGACCGGTGACGATGTACGGCTTTCGGTGGCCACTACCAGGGCCTCGCCGCTATGATAACCCTTCATTTTTTTTCCGAAGGCGATGAATCCTTCCCGCAGCCTTTCATGGATGAATAACGGAAGCACCTCGTTCAGGTCACTGGAGTTTATACCCGGTGGGTAAGAGCAGGTGGGCAGGTTGGCTGATTTTCGCCCGGATGTGAAGTCTGTCATTCGCTGCGCCGGTGCAACAAATTTTCCCCCGCCGGCGCTGAATGCAGCTTCCTCAACCTGCTGCTGGAAGCGCATAAGTATTAACGGATCTGATGGGTCTGTGCGGAGTGCAGGGAAGAATTTCTTTATCCCGCTATTGATCACATCATTCACGTTCACTTCCACCACCATCCCTGAGTTGGCAAATGCATTATTTCTTTTGGATGGGCTCCAGCCGTTAACCACCAATTCTCCAGGGGAAGTGGCTGCGGGGGCAATGATACCACCGGGGCACATACAGAAAGAGAACACGCCTTTTCCCTGGACCTGTTCAACCAGGCTGTACGATGCGGGAGGTAACCAGGGGTCACGGACCGGGCAATGGTACTGTATCTGATCGATCAGAGACTGGGGATGTTCAACCCGCACTCCAAGGGCAAAGGGTTTTGCTTCCACCTCAATGTGTTTTTGGTGCAAAAGCTGGTAGATATCCCGGGCGGAATGTCCGGTTGCCAGGATAAAGGCGTCGGCTTCGTGTCGGTTACCCTTTGCCGTAAGGGCCGCTGTGATCTTTCCATCCCTGATGTCAATGTCTGTCAGTTTTTCTTCAAAATGCACTTCGCCACCGCAGGCGATGATGTGTTCGCGCATGGCGGTGATGATCCCTGGAAGTTTATTGGTGCCGATATGCGGATGGGCTTCATATAAAATAGTTTCATCAGCCCCGAACCGGACCAGGTAATGGAGTACGCGGCTTACATCGCCTCGTTTGGTACTTCTGGTGTAGAGCTTGCCATCGCTATAGGTGCCGGCGCCGCCTTCCCCAAAGCAGTAATTGCTCTCCGGATTGATCAGGCCTTCTTTGTTGAGGATAGCGAGATCCCGGCGTCTTTGCCTGACATCTTTTCCCCGCTCTATGATAACTGGTTTGATGCCGTGCTGCAGTAATTCGAGCGCGGCGAATAGTCCTGCTGGTCCTGCTCCAACGATGACCACCCGTTGATGTGCGGCAGTTACATCCTGAAAATGAAACGGAACATCGGTTCGGTCGATGAAAGGTTCGTTGAGGGTAGCCATTACCGTGAGGTTCACCCAGGGTTGCCGGCTGCGCGCGTCAATGGATCTTTTGAGGATGTAGAAACCGGTAATGTCCGATGCAGGAAGCCCTTCCAGCGTAGCCAGGTGGTTCACTATGGTGTGGTTACCCGCTGCTTCGGCGGGCTTGAGGCGTATCGTGTATTTTTTCTGCATCAGGTATTTATCCTGAAAAACAAACTGATCTTAGAATGGGAGATCGTCCGATACTTCCGTTGGTGGCGGAGGTGGTGGCATTGCTGAGGCCGGCGCGTCTTGCTGCATGCTCACTTGCTCTATCCTCCATGCGTCGAGGTTGGTGATATAGTTTACCTGACCATTTTTTTCCCAGCGGGTGCCTTTGATGTTAAAGTGCACTTTAATGCTGTCACCAACATTGAAGCGGTCTACCAACTGTGTGCGATCCTGTACAGACTGGAATTTAATGTAATTATTGATGATCCTTCCACCTATATCTTCTGTTGTTTCGATCACAAACTCCCGGGTACGGAAAGTCTCGGTTCGCTGAACAATATCATATTTTGCGATGAGCTTTCCCGTTACATCAAATGCCATATAAAAGTTTTTACAAAGGTATTGCTATATTTCAGGTGTCGGGGTTAGAAAAAAAGATATTTTTTGACGGAAAAAAATATACCTTGAGTCCATACCCTTGCGGCTATGTATCTGAGATATCTTGTTTATGTTCTTTCTTTTTTCTTTCTTACCAGCTGCCATACTGTATATCATCCCACATCCGTAAAATCTTCCGGGTACGCTGTTGCGGGCGGCGTGATCGCTGATACTGGTTTCGCGTCCTATCTGAAGCCGTTTCGGGACAGCATGGACATGACCATGACTGAAGTGATGGGGAAGGCGTCTAAACGCCTGGATATCAAGAGGCCTGTAAGTACGCTCGGGAATTTTATGTGCGACGCCATGCTGAATATGGCAAGAGAGAAGGAGGACCCGGGAGCTGACATTGCCGTTGTCAACCTGGGCGGGATCAGGAGGCCATACCTTGAGCCGGGTAATATCACCAGGGGAATGTTGTTTGAGATCATGCCCTTTGATAATCTCATGGTGCTGGTGACGATAAAGGGAAAAGTATTGGAGGCCTTTTTGCAGGAGACGGCTGCAGAAGGAGCGGGGATAGGCGGCTTTACGATGAAAGTGACCAATAAAAGGGCTTCTGACATCATGATCAACGGAAAACCCCTCGATCCATTAGAAGAATACACCCTTGTTTATTCGGATTATAGTTTCAATAATTCCAGGTCACTGAAAGGCTCTGCTGCCAAACAAACGAATTACCTGATCCGTGCAGCCATGGAAGATTACGTGAAAAAGATGAGCAGGGATGGAATGCAGATCGGTGAGAACCTTGAAAACAGATTTTATGCCGGCAACTAGAAGACAATTTCTCAGGACTACCGCGCTGGCCAGCGCATCGTTCCTGGCGGCGCATCCCCTGCTTTATTCGGAGAACAGGAAGCGTTCGGTCAAGCTGACGATATTGCACACCAACGATGTTCACAGCAGGCTTGACCCGTTTCCGGATGGAACCTACAAAGGCAAAGGCGGCGTAGCGGCAAGGGCAGCATTGATCAGTCAGATCAGGGCCAGTGAAGAGCATGTATTGTTGCTTGATGCAGGGGATATGTTCCAGGGAACGCCTTATTTTAATTTGTATAAAGGGGAGCCGGAGCTTAGGGCCATGACGATGATGGGATACGATGCGGGGACTATTGGCAACCATGATTTTGATGCCGGGATCGAGAACCTCGCCCTCCAGTTATCCACACACGCCCGCTTTCCGATGATCGTTTGCAACTACGATTTCAGTGCAACTCCTATGGAGCATAAACACCTTCCTTATAAAGTGATACAAAAAGGGGGTCTGTCTATCGGGATAACAGGTGTAGGCATAGAGATGAAAGGCCTTGTTGGTGATGGATTGTACGGCACTACGAAGTACCTTGATCCGGTGCAATCTGCGAATGAAACTGCGGGCTTGCTGAAAGAGAGAAAAAAATGCGACCTCGTGATCTGTCTTTCCCATCTTGGCGACAAATACGATAGTGATAAGATCAGTGATGAGGTATTGGCTAAAACCAGCCGAAACATAGACCTGATCATAGGTGCGCACACCCACAGGTTCTTTGAAAAGCCAAGGGTTTATCAAAATGCGGCCGGCCGGGAAGTGATCGTGAATCAGGTGGGTTGGGGCGGCATTAACCTCGGAAGATTGGATTATGAATTTTCTGCCGGAAAGCGGAAGCTTTCGGAGAATTCCGGGTCGTTGTTAGTTTAAAAAAATTAAAGAATAAAAATTTTTTATTCACTTATCGGTGTTCTATATTCGCTCCCCTTTACGGGAAAAAACAGTTCAAAATTTTTTTTAAAGAAACGCTGAACTAAGTCCGGAAAAAAGGGTACTTTTCAAAAACGATGAATCAGAAGGATAATCACAATAAATTCTCCCACTCGCGAAAACGAATCTGGTATTTCCCCTGCCGGAACTTTTCGGGAAAAGAAGCCAGCTCCTGAACATCTCTGATCGTTTTTTTTGCTCTGTACCGGTTCCTGTGAAATAACGCTTAGAAACAATAGACATTTTAAAGTACTAACTGCTTAAGGAAGAATGGAGAATACTCACGATAAAGTCTGGTCAAGTTGCTTGGATATCATTAAGGACATCGTTGAGTGGCAGCATTATAAAACCTGGTTCGAGCCCATTCGCCCGGTTGCGTTGAAGGAAAAAATTCTTACCATTCAAGTGCCCAGCCAGTTCTTCTTCGAGTATCTCGAAGAGCATTATGTCAATCTGCTGGCGAAGACATTGAAAAGGGAATTGGGAAAAGAGGCAAGGTTGGAATACCGCATCATGGTGGACAGTGGTAACGGGAAGGATAAGCCGCTCACGATGGATGTCCCAGGAAACGGATACAAAACATACAGCAATAATGAAATGGATTTCCCACTGGTCATTAATAACCCGGTAAAGAATCCTTTTGTCATCCCCGGGTTGAAGAAGATGCAGATCGATTCGCAGCTGAATCACATCTACACGTTCGATATGTTTGTGGAGGGCGA
This sequence comes from Chitinophagaceae bacterium, assembly GCA_040404005.1. Classification (GTDB taxonomy): domain Bacteria; phylum Bacteroidota; class Bacteroidia; order Chitinophagales; family Chitinophagaceae; genus Pollutibacter. Next base: position 20,164 of record JBBAJO010000036.1, on the reverse strand, counting down.
CTGTAACCGCGTCTCCCGCAGGGCCGGAAAAACCGTGGCCGAAAAACCTGGTGCCACATCTTTTAACCCACTGGTTATCTATGGAGGAGTTGGCCTTGGTAAAACCCATCTGGCCCAGGCCATCGGAAATGAAGTAAAGAGGATCCATCCGAATAAAGTGGTACTATATGTAAGTTCTGAAAAGTTCATCAATCAGTTTCAGGATCATAGCCGCAACAATGCGATCAATGATTTCATACATTTTTACCAATTGATCGACGTACTGGTGATTGACGATGTACAGTTTTTCAACCGCGCTGAGAAATCCCAGGATGCATTCTTTGCCATCTTCAATCATTTACACCAGTCAGGCAAACAGCTGATCCTTACTTCCGATAAGCCGCCGAAGGACCTGGAAGGGGTTCAGGAGAGGTTGCTTAGCCGTTTCCGCTGGGGATTGAGCGCAGATCTGCAGGTGCCCGACTATGATACCCGGATTGAGATCCTGGAAAAGAAGATGCGGAACGACGGCCTGGAGATGCCGAAAGAAGTAGTTAAGTACATCGCTTATAATATCCAGAGCAATGTCCGGGAGCTGGAAGGGGCCCTGATATCCCTTTTGGCACAATCTTCGCTTAATAAGCGTGAAATTGACCTTGACTTGGCGAAGAAAGTACTCAGGAATTTTGTGAAAACGTCTTCAAAGGAGATCACTATCGATACCATTCAAAAGATGGTTTGTGATTACTTTGACGTTCCTTACGATAAGCTTCTGCAAAAAACGCGGAAGCGCGAGATCGTACAGGCGCGCCAGATCACTATGTACCTTGCGAAGATCTTTACCAAGAATTCCCTCAAGACCATCGGTGAGCATTTTGGTGGGCGGGACCATACCACGGTCATTCACTCCTGCCAGACGGTTAAAGACCTGATGGATACGGATAACTTGTTCAGGGAGAGCGTCATGGAGCTCCAGCAAAAGGTGCAGCTGGCAGCCATGTAAAAGCATTGTATCCCCCACAATTAAATCAATTTTATCCCGCCAACGGCGGGATTTTTTTCATATGATCACAGCCAAACAGATTATCGTAAAAGGGAAAGTGCAAGGGGTGAACTTTCGATATCACACCCGGCGGCAGGCTCAGAAACTGGGACTGTACGGTACCGTGGAAAATCTACCGGATGGCAGGGTTATGCTCCGGGCGGAGGGGAAATCAAGTGACCTGGAAGTTCTGGTCGACTGGTGCAGGGTTGGGCCCGATAGTGCCAGGGTGGAGGAGATTGATGTTTCGGAGTGTCTTGTCCGGGGCTTTAAAGAATTTTCCATCCTTCGTTGATCAAATCAAATTTTGGGGGTTGGCGGCTGTTGATTATTTTTGCCCCCCTTCAGCGACCATACGGTGAGATGGATGAGTGGCTGAAATCAGCAGTTTGCTAAACTGCCGTACGGGTTAAACTGTACCGAGGGTTCGAATCCCTCTCTCACCGCAAAACCGTTCATGAGAGCCCACGCCCAGCGTGGGCTTTTTCATTTCAGCCCTGATCAATAAGATTTTCTTAATTGGTCAAGGCTGAAATGAAAAAAGGCTGAGCCGCTCTTTTTGATGGTTTTGCAGGCTCCACCCTGGGATCTGCGCAAGCAAATCCCAGGGTGTATTGATCAGACCCTCAAAATTTGTTTTAACAGAGACTGCTGGGAATACAAACGGCGAGGCAGGTATTTTTGATTCAATGTCATTTTATTTAAATTGAGCGATAACCAGGTATGAAGATGAAAAAATTTGTTTTCTTATTGTTGACAATAGCTGTCATAATTTCAAATAGTCTTTTTGCTCAGAACCGTCCTAAGCGTGTCATTATACTTGGTTTTGATGGTATAAGTGTGGATGGATTCAAAACCGCCAAACATCCTAACATCGATAGAATGTTAGCTGACGGAGTGTTGTCGCTAACTACCCGGTCAGTTATGCCTTCAGTTACTTTGCCCAATTGGACAAGTCATTTAGCAGGATCTGGCCCCGAAGAACATGGCGTAACGTCAAACGAATGGAAAGTAGATAAACATTCTTTGCAAGCCCTGGAGACAGACAATGACGGGTATTTCCCATCCATTTTTAAGGTTCTGAAAGATAATGTGCCGGGTGCCAAAACAGCGTTTTATTACAACTGGGCAGAATTGGTCAACTCCATGAATAAGAAATACATCGATGAACTTTCATTTCAATGGAACGACAAATATGATAGCATTTATCAGCAGGCATTTGATTTTATTGTAAACAATCGGGCCAATCCAGTTTTGGTTTTCTTGTATACTGTACATACAGATCACGCCGGTCACAATTATCGCTGGATGTCTGATCCCTATATTCAATCCATAGAGCAGGCAGATACTGCAGTAGGTGTTTTTTTGGACCGGTTAAGGGCGGAAAATTTGTATAACGGCACCCATTTCCTTTTCATCACTGATCATGGTGGCAGTCCCCAAACCGGTCATGGTGGGGTGAGTATGCAGGAAATGCAAGTTCCGTGGGCAATTGCAGGACCTCAAATCAAGAAACTGGGATTGACAACCATGAATCATAGCAACAAGAATACTGCAGTTGTCATTGCAAAACTTTTTGGTGTGCAAGAGAAAAAATTGCCACAATCATGGACGGGTCACTTGCCACGCTCAATTTTCAGATAGTCAGGAGACGATACTGAATCCACTTAAAGGAACTATTACTGCCAGGATATGTTAAATGAGAACACGAGTGAGGATACAAACGCTTTGGAGCATCATGAAGAGGTTTGAGTCATCACATATTTCTAAAGCTACCTGGCTTTCAATTCAAGCCTCTGCTATCTTTATAATATCCATAAAAACTTTGTATTCCTTATTGCTGATTTCAAATGGTTTCCAATGCCTGGTTTATCTGGCTGGCTCTGACACCCGAATTAGCCCCTAAAATAAGGCTGGCTCAAAAAAGCTTCGTAATTTCCATGCTTCGATATGAGAAAAACGGGCTCCTATTTTACAGCTTTTGCTATTTGTTTCCTGCTGGTGGCAGCTGTTCTTTTCCTGGAATACTGTAAACCGCAGGATAAGCAAACAGACCTGCTGGCTAATGCGGAGAACAAGTTCGTGGGTGACCAGAAATGCCAGCAGTGCCACACAAAAGAGTATGCCCTCTGGCAACAGTCTGACCACTATAAGGCCATGTTGCCCGCCAATGATACCACAGTCCTGGGTGATTTCAATAACACAACGATAACGGCTGACGGTATTACCTCGAGGTTTTTCAAACGCGACGGTAAGTATATCATTAACACGGAAGGACCGGATGGTCAGCTTCACGATTATGAAGTACTCTACACGTTCGGGCACACCCCGCTTCAGCAATATCTTGTCGCCTTCCCCGGCGGTAGGATGCAGGTGCCCAGGGTCAGCTGGGATGTAAAGAAGAAGCAATGGTTTCACCAGTACGGGGGTCAAAAAATGGATCACCGCGATTGGCTGCATTGGTCAGGCGGAGGACAAAACTGGAACACCATGTGCGCCTCCTGTCATTCCACCAACCTGCAGAAGAACTTCATGCCCGAGGCAGACAGTTTTCATACCACGTATGATGTGATCAATGTGAGTTGTGAGAGCTGCCATGGTGCTGGTAAGAAACACATTGATTTTGTAGGGTCGGAAGCATATAAGGGAGGAACACGTATTCCCTTCGCGTACCTGACCCGGGTGGACAGTCCTAATGTGGTTCAGGTAAATTCATGCGCCCCATGTCACGCGCGCAAGGCTGATATCAGTGCCGATGCCGTTGATGCCGAAGAATTGTTGAATACTTTGATCCCGGAGATCCCCACTACCGAATTTTTCCATGCAGATGGCCAGGTGGATGATGAGGATTATATCTATACATCGTTTTTGCAAAGCAAGATGTTCCACCGCAGTGTTACATGCAGCAATTGTCATAATCCGCATTCAGGAAAACTGGTGCTGCCGAAAACGCTGGTTTGTTTGCAATGCCATGAAAAGAAGTATGAAGCGTTTGAACATACCCGGCACAACGTTCCGGTAGAGCAGGTGAATTGTGTGAGCTGTCATATGCCCGGCAAGTTTTATATGGGGAATGATTTCCGACACGATCATAGTTTCAGGGTTCCCCGGCCGGACCTCAGTGTGAAATATGGAACACCGAATGCATGCAATACATGCCATGCCGATAAGAAAGCCCAGTGGGCTGCTGACGCTGTGGTGAAATGGTTTGGGCCGGAGCGGAAGTACCATTTTTCTGATGACCTGGTGCCGGGCAGTAAGCTCGACCGGGGTTCCGAACAACATTTGCTGAAACTGATGAGTGATACCTCGATACCGTCGATCATTAAAGCCACGGCAGCAGAGTATCTGCGAAATATTCCTACAAAACAGTCGATAGACGCATTGCTGCAGGCACTGCGGGATAAAGATCCGCAAGTCCGGTATCGCTCCGTGCGGGCGCTTTCATCGTTCCCATATGAACAATGGAAAGATGCGGTATCCCCATTGTTTGGCGATAAAGTAAGGGCCGTCAGGATCGCAGCGGCAGATGTACTATTACAGGTTCCTATAGAGCAGATTCCTGCAGATCATCGCAACGCCTTTGCCAATGCCAGAAAGGAGTTGGAACAATATGTCATGTATCAGGCCGACTTTGCCGTAGGCAACGTGCTGATCGGCGATTTTTATTACCGCCTGAACGATCAGATGAACGCGGAGAAGTTTTATAAACGAGGTTTAAAGAAAGACAGTCTGATGAACTATGTCCGGTTTAATCTTTCTTCTTTATATAACACACAGGGGCGAAATGCAGAAGCTTTGAAATTATTGGAAGAAGCCCGCCTAACAGACGCCTCTAATCCAAGGGTGTATTACAATATGGCCCTGCTGCAGGTGGAGATGAAAGATATACCGGGCGCGCTGAAAAATTTTGACAAAGCCGTTGAGAAAGGAGCTGACGATCCCAGGATCTTCTACAACTATGGCTTGTTGCAACAGCAGAACGGGAACACTGCCGCGGCTGAGAAATTATTACTCAAGGGAATCACTATAGCTCCCGAAGATCCTGCGCTTAACTATGCCATGGCTGTGTTTTATATCCAGCAGCAGCAACCCCGCAAAGCCATGGGGCCAGCTTCCGTGTTGAAACGCACCGACCCTGCAAACCCCGATTATCAGCAGCTGTTCAGTCAGCTTCAGATGAATTAGGAGCATTATCCGAAATGGCCGGAGACATAATTTTTTGTCATGCCTTTTTCTGGCGAAAGAAAGATCTTGTTGTTTGACCCGTATTCAACAAGTTCCCCGAGATACATAAATGCGATCTCGTCTGACACCCGCTGTGCCTGCTGCATGTTGTGCGTTACCACAACAATGGTATAATTCTTTTTGAGTTCGAGCATCAGCTCTTCCACTTTCGCCGTACTGATGGGATCAAGTGCAGAGCATGGTTCATCCATCAGGATCACTTCAGGCTTGACTGCAATCGTTCTCGCTATGCAAAGTCGTTGCTGCTGACCTCCCGATAATCGGTTGGCAGGTTTTTTCAGATCATTTTTTACTTCTTCCCATAAGGCACTCTCCTTTAATGACTCTTCTACGATCTCATTGATCCTTGCAGCAGGGGTTTTGTTCAGTTTTAAACCATAAGCGACGTTATCGAAAATGGATTTGGGGAAGGGGTTGGGTTTTTGGAAAACCATGCCTATGCGTCTTCGGATCTGTGTCACAGGAATGGTGTTCCCGTATATGTTCAGATCTTCCAGTTTAACATCGCCGGTGATCTTTACATCACTCACCAGATCATGCATCCGGTTGAACGTTCTGAGAAGTGTGGTTTTCCCACAGCCCGAAGGTCCGATCAGCGCAACGATTTTTTTTTCAGGGATGGAGATGTTGACGTCTTTCAGCGTATGTCTGTTCCCGAAATGGAGGTTAAGTTTTTCAGTGCTGAGTTTGCTAATCATTTTCCCGGAATTTTTGTCGGATATAAAATGCCACCATATTCATCATTAAAATAATCAGTATGAGTACGGTAACTGTTCCATAGGCCAGAGGCCTTACTGTTTCAATAGACTGATGTTGGGTCGATAACATATACAGATGATAGGGCAGCGCCATGAATTCTTGTTTTACTGATCCCGGAATTCCGGTGATATAAAAGGCCACACCGGTGAACAGTATCGGCGCAGTTTCCCCGGCTACTCTTGCGATTGTCAGTACAATTCCAGTAATAATGCCTGGCATTGCCTGGGGGATAACGAAATCCCTGATAGATTCAAACTGCGTAGAGCCAATGGCCAGTGCAGCTTCGCGGGTGGAGTTGGGAACACGTTTCAGCGCTTCTTCTGTGGTGGTGATGATATAGGGTAATGATAGAAGTCCGAGTGTAAGTCCTGCGGACAGCAGCGAGGTTCCAAGTCTCATGGATTGAACGAACAGTGCGAGACCGAAAAGACCGTAAATGATGGATGGGATTCCGGAAAGATTCCTGATAGAGGCCCTGATTATTCCCGTCAGTCGTGACTCACCTGCATATTCGTTCAGATATATGGCACAGCATATCCCGAAGGGGACTGCAAATATTGTGGTGATCAGGGTCAACAGTACGGTACCTATGATCGCCGGAAATATTCCTCCTTTTGTCATCCCTTCTTTAGGATGGCCAAAGAAGAATTCCCAGCTCAAAACAGGGAGACCCTGACTGAAGAGATGGAAGATAATGATGAACAGAAAGCTGCAAATCGTAATGGTTGATCCCAGCAGGAGTATCCATCCGAAAATATGTTTCTTTTGCTTTCTCATGCGCCGAATTTCCTGTAGTGTTTGGCTATTGCTTCCCCAAGCAGATTCACTGCCAGGGTGATGATGAAAAGAACGGTAGCGATGGCGAATAATGCATAATAATGAGTGGTTTGGTATGGTACTTCGCCCATTTCAATAGCAATTGTTGCGGTTATTGTTCTGATGGAATCAAGGTAGCCATCCGGAAACGCAAGGGAGTTTCCAGTTGCCATCAACACGGTCATCGTTTCGCCGATCGCGCGGCCCAGTCCTAACATCACTGCTGCGATCAGTCCTGGTAATGCAGCTGGTAGCGTTACCCTGAATAGCGTTTCCCATTTGTCTGCACCCAGCCCTAATGAAGCTTCTTTGTAAGATGAAGGCACCGCGTGAATGGCGTCTTCCGCAACCGTAACGATGGTTGGCAGTGACATGATCGCCAGGAGGATGCTTCCGTTAAGTGCATTTAGGCCATTCTGCATGCCAAACAATTTTGCAATACCTGGCCCAATGATCACTATTCCCAGAAAGCCTATGGCAACGGAAGGTATCGCTGCCAGCATTTCAATGACTGGCTTTAGGATCCGCTGTACCTTTCTGTTGGCAAACTCCGACATATAAGCCGCGGTAAAAATTCCCAGCGGCACGGCGATCATCATAGAACCCATAGTTACCAGAATGGTGCTGGCGATCAGCGGAAGAATTCCATAGTCGCCCCGGCTGCCGGGGTTCCATTGATTGCCTGTAAAGAAGTCGAGGGGTGCCACATTCAGAAAAAATGAAACGCTGTTGTACAAGAGCATAAAAAAGATGCCTCCCAGTAAGGCAAGGGTAAGCAAGCCTGTCACTTTGAAGAGTCTGCAGAAGAAACGGTCTGTATTTTCTCTAAATCGGGTACTCATATATTAAAAGATCTTTACGGGATAATACCCGGATTTCCTGATGATACTTGCTCCGGCACGACTTTTTTCAAATGCTATGAACGGAGCGGCTACTGAAGCTGAACTTTTTCTGATAAATTGAAATAAATGGCGCCTGAAGTAATAGTCATGATTGAACACGGCATTTGAATCAAGGGGTGAGTAGGCCCTGCTATGGTTATCACCTCTGATGCTAAGTACTTTGATATGTCCTGCCTGGTTGTTCCTCGAGTTCATCACATAGCCTGCGCCTACATAGCCGATGCCTGATGGATCTGATTTGATGGCCTCGATGATCTGCGCATTCCCATTCATTTCTTTAGCATGTCTGCTGAACTGAATACTCAATTTTTCCTTGACAAAGTCGTAGGTGCCTGAATTGCTTTGGCGGCCATAGATATTGATTTTGATATTCTTTCCAGTCAATGGTTCCCAGTTCTTGGTACTGCCCTCAAGTATGCTTGCAAGGTTTTCCGCAGAAATGCTGTCTACCGGTAATAATGGAGATACAATAAAAGCAATGGCATCTTCTGCGAAAACAAAAGTATCCAGCTCAATTCCTCTTTTCCGGAACAGTTCACTTTCTTCCACGTTCAATTCCCGGGATGAATTTGCTATATCGGCCTGACCATTAAGTAGTGATGCAATACCTAATCCTGATCCACCGCCTGAAATAGACAGATAGCTCGTCTTGTTGGATTTGTGGAAGCTTTCTGCTAATTCGGTGACCAGGTTTACTTCGGTATCAGATCCCTTGATCTTTAATGTTTGAATCTCCTCAGAACATGAGGTCACTAAAAAGAATAGAGTTATGAAGTACAGTCGCATAAGCATCAGGCACTAATAAACTGACTTAATGTTACTCAAATATGAATTTAGAATTAACTTATTGGTCAGGTAAACTGCAGGGTGAAAACGGAGCCCTCGCCCGCTATGGATTTAACCTGGATACGGCCAGAATCTTACCCAGGTTCGATATGGGTATATTTTAGAACATGGATCCTGGATTGTTACCAGGGAAAGCTGAGTTTTTGAGTTCGGGAACCAGGCGAGCTAAAGTTTCTCAACTTTTTTCAGTGCATCCTCCCTCACCAGTTTGGTGAACTCCTGCTCCAGCCTGCGCATTCTTGAATAAAGTTTCAGCAACGCAAAGCTGAACAGCAAGATACAGACGTAGTAAACCAGGTCTGCTCCCCGCCCAACGCCAAGCCCATTTGCGATTTTGTTGGTCAACTCGGGCCAGAGGATGAAGCCAATGGCAGTCAGGATCAGCAACATCATCAGCATCAGGTCCACAACCGTCTTTTTTAGTCGGATTACATAGTAAATGCCCAAAAGGGATACGCCAAAAATTAAAAGCAATTGTATACCGGTCATGCAAACAATTTATAAAAGAGAATATCGAAAAATATTTTAATACTATTCCATGGCGATTGACCGTGGCTCCTCGAGTAGTCCGTGTATTTGACTTTTACCGGAACTTCCTTAACCACCAGTCCATATTTCTTTATTTCGAAAAGTATTTCCGTGGCATGGGCCATTCGGTTTTCTGTGATCCTGATCTTTTCCACGGCTTGTTTATTCATTGCCCGCAAGCCATTGTGTGCATCGCTTAACATCATTCCAGTGAAAAGGTAATTGATCAGCCGTGCTGTTTTGAGGAGGATGATTTTTACGGGCGGCATGGGATCTTGGTAAGGTGCCAGGAACCTTGATCCCAGGGCAACGTCGGCTTCGCCGGCAAGCAATGGGCTAATGAGGATTTCCAGGTCTGAGGCGTTGTGCTGACCATCAGCATCAAAACTGACAACAATGCCGGCGCCGTCTTTCAGCGCTTGGGTAAATCCAGTTTGCAGGGCCGCACCCTGGCCAAGATTGACCCTGTGTTTAATATAAGTGATACCAGGGGGTAAAAATGTAGGAAATTGCGCATTGTCTGAGCCGTCATTTACCAGGATGATATTTTGATAGCCTTCCTGGCGAAGGTTTTGTACCACTTCGCCCAGTTTCTCACCGTGATTATAAACAGGAATTACAATATGAATATTTCCTTTGTCCATAGGGAAAGCTAAAGTATCTAAAAAAATTGGTCCAAGGTTGTCCGCCTGAGCAATGGCCTATTATTTATGTGAAGTAGTGTATGATGAAGTCGGCAATATACTCAGTACTTTTCTTTACATCGGTAATGCTTCTTAGTGCTTGCGAAGTGATTGAAGGCATATTCAAAGCTGGTTTTTTTAGTGCCATCATGCTGGGCGTATTGCTCGTTGCGCTAATCGTTTGGGTTGCCAGTCGCTTTAGAAAATAGGTGTAAAGCATTCAATGGAAATAGATCGTCTGCCCGCGGTTCAATGTAGAAAAACTGCCAGGCCGCATACCCGCATACTGCATCTGTTTGCCGCAGAGGCAGGTAACATTTCACTTTAAAACACATATGTCGGGCGCATAAATTTCGCTCCTACTTTTTGCCAGTTCCGGAAAAATACCCCTACCCTTGTTCAGGGCTACATTCGTCGTAAGGGCGGGGTTCATTTTGCTAAGGTAAGTTGTTCCAACGTTTTCCTTTTTGGAGTTGCGCAAATCAATTATTATTGTTTAATTACATATGCTTCCCCCTTTGCCATCCGGAAGTAAGGTTTATTAACTATACATAAACAGACCCTTATTATGAACCAACGCTTGTTTGTCAGATGTGCAGTCTTCTGTCTTTTTCAGTTTCTGCTATTTGTTGAGGTATCTGGTCAGTGGACATCACTGTTCAATGGTAAGGACCTGAAAGGCTGGAACCAGAAAAATGGAAAGGCGACATACGCAGTTGTGAATGGCGAGATCGTAGGTACAACGGTGGCCAATACGCCCAATTCCTTCTTGTGTACTGATGTCGATTATGGCGATTTCATTCTGGAGCTTGATCTGAAGATCGAGAACATGAACTCAGGTATTCAATTCAGGAGTCTTTCTTTACCAGACTATAAAGATGGTCGTGTTCATGGCTACCAGATGGAAGTTGATCCGTCACCCAGGGCCTGGTCTGGAGGTATCTATGATGAAGGGCGGCGCGACTGGCTGTATATCCCTGATATTAATCCGGAAGGCAAGAAAGCCTTTAAGGTTGGCGATTGGAATAAATACAGAATAGAAGCGATCGGGCCTGTTATCAGAACCTTCGTGAACGGAGTTCCGGTTGCTCATCTGATCGATGATTTAACTGCAAAAGGATTCATTGCCCTGCAGGTGCATTCCATCGGAGGCAACGTGAAGGAGGGCATGACCGTGCGTTGGAAGAATATCCGGATTCAGACCGGGAATCTGAAGCCGAGTCCCCTGGATAATATTGCTGTGGTGAACCTGCTGCAGAATAACCTGTCGGAGCAGGAGAAAGCGCTTGGATTTAAGCTCCTTTTCAACGGAAAGGACTTCACAGGCTGGAGGGCAGTACATGGCGATAAGATGCCAACGGCGCATTGGGCGGTGCAGAACGGAGAGATCAATGTCAGTCCGTCTGACGGTTCTGAAACCGGTAACGATATTGTGACAATGGAACAATACGGCGCTTTTGAAATGACCTTCGAATTTAAGCTGACTGAAGGAGCCAATTCAGGTGTGAAGTATTTTGTAAATGAAGATTTTGATTCCCAGGGTAAGTCTGGTATAGGACTGGAGTATCAGGTGCTCGATGACGAGAAGCATCCCGATGCTAAAATGGGTGTTGTTGGAAACCGCACCATGGCGAGTCTGTACGATCTGATCCCTTCCACCAAGTTGGACAAGCGATTCCAGAAGAAGATCGGAGACTGGAATCTGGCGCGCATCGTTGTATATCCAAACAACACGGTACAGCATTGGCTGAATGGATTCAAGGTGGTGGAGTACGAAAGGAAGAGCAATATGTATAATGCGCTTGTGGCACGTTCCAAATATGAAAAGTATAAGGACTTCGGCGCGGGCGAAAAGGGAAATATCCTGTTGCAGGACCATGGGAACAATGTTTCATTCAGAAGCCTCAAGATCCGCGAAATCAAATAATCAACTTAAATAGCAAAACTATATGTCAAAGAATCGCAGGGATTTCATAAAAACATCCATTAAAGCATCTGCCGGGGTTTATGCCGTGAGCATGGGATTCAGCGCAAAAAGCTATGCAAACATCATCGGCGCCAATGAGCGGGTACGCGTAGGTGTGATCGGTTTTTCTGATCGTTTTCGCCAATCGTTATTCCCTTCTTTCCAAAATCATTATAAAGAATTGAATTTCGACATCGTAGCGGTATCAGATATCTGGAATAAAAGGCGCGGTGAGGGCCAGGCGTTTTTGAAAGATAAGATGGGCCATGATGTAGTGCCTTGCAGAAATAACGAAGAGTTATATGGTTTGAAAGATGTTGATGCGGTGTTTGTAGCAACATCAGATTTCCAGCATGCCATTCACGCCATTGAAGCGGTAAAGGCCGGTTGCGACGCTTATGTAGAGAAGCCTTTTGCCGAAACCATGGAAGATGCCCGTGCGGCCTTGAAGGCGGTCAAAGCATCTGGCAAGATCGTTCAGATCGGTTCGCAGAGAAGGAGCGGGGTGAATTATATGGCTGCGGATAAGTTTATCAAGGAAGGAAAATTTGGCCCGATCACCATGGTGGAGCTGAGTTGGAATGTAAATCAGCCGGGCAGGTGGAGAAGGCCGCAATTGGTTGAACAGTTGAAAGAAGCCGATACAGATTGGAAGCGTTGGATATTGAACAGGCCTTATGAGAATTGGGATCCGCGGAAGTATCTGGAGTATCGTTTATTCTGGCCATATTCTTCCGGGTTACCGGGGCAGTGGATGAGCCACCAGATCGATACAGTGCATTGGTTTGCGGGGCTGAATCATCCAAGAAGTGTGGTGGCTAACGGTGGCGTGTACGTGTGGAAAGATGGTCGTAAAAACTGGGATACGCTTACCGCGGTGTTCGAATACGGTCCGGAGAATGATCCAACATCCGGCTTCCAGGTTTCATTCCAGTCCAGGCAGCATAATGGGAATGAGAGTCCTGCTGAGATCTACTACTCTAATGGCGGTGAACTGAACCTGATCACCAATAAAGTTTCGCCTAAAGGCGGACTCAGTAAGCGGATGGCGGAGGCCATGGGTATGAAGGAGAATCTTCTACCCGAGTTTAACCTGGCTGATTCATCTGTGCGGGTAGAAGCGTCTGCCAATACGGGTGGAGATGCATTGACATCGGCCCACGTACGCAACTGGATGGAGTGCATTCGCAGCAGGAAGCAGCCCAATGCGCCTGTGGAAGCGGGTTATTACCATTCCATTGCCAACATCATGACTACAGCTGCTTCGCGAACCGGGTACAAAGCCACATTTGATGAGAAAACGCAGGAAGTGATGGTCGGCGGAAAGGTATTTAAGTACTGATTGCTCCCAAAGTATATGCAAAGCTCCCCCAATGGGGGGCTTTTTTGTTTATGCTGATGTAATCTGTATTTCCGTTTTCCGTATGCCCTGCAACAATGGACAGTGCATGGCCCCGCGAAGTCAGAAAAGATTTGAAGAATAGTTTGGAAATTCCCTTTCTTTTCTTTTACTTTGAAATACAAAGTACTTTTAATGAAAGAAAAGCAGGATTATATCCGGGACATTGCAAAAGTGCGTTCCATGATGGAGCGCTCATCCAAATTTCTGTCGCTCTCCGGTTTTGCGTGCATTATGGCCGGCACTTACGCGCTCGGAGGGGCTTATATAGCCTATAAGATTTTTGGCTTCAATCCCAATGGGATAGGCTATGGGGGCCCCGGCTCTGCAGAGCTTTCTGGTGAACTGATAAAGGTTATTTTTTTAGCCACGCTGGTTCTGTTCCTGGCCTTAGGAACCGCGATTTTTCTTTCTTCCAGAAAGGCAGCTAAAAGAGGTGAGAATTTATGGAATCCTGCCACGAAGCGCGTGCTGGTCAACATGGCCGTACCGCTTATAGTAGGCGGACTCTTGATACTGGTCATGATTTCCCGTGGCCTGGTTGGGCTCGTGGCGCCGATGAGTCTGATATTTTATGGCTTGGCATTATATAACGCCAGCCAGTTCACGTATGAAGAAGTGAGAAGCCTTGGCCTGATTCAGATCGTACTCGGACTGCTGGGTGCTTACTTCGTAAATTATGGATTGTTGTTCTGGGTTATTGGCTTAGGTGTAGCCCACATCGTCTATGGTATTTATATGCATTACAGGTACGATAGATGAATATTTCTATAACTGGTGTAAATAAGGCATTCGAAAGCAGGATCAGGCTCGGCATTATGTCGGCCCTTGCGGTGAATGATAAGCTTGATTTCAATGCTTTGAAGGAATTTCTGGACGTTACCGATGGAAACCTCGCCAGTCATTTAACCGCGCTCGAAAAGCTGGATTATATCCTGGTGAATAAACAGTTCATTGGCAAGAAACCAAACACCAGTTATGCAGCTACAGGGATAGGTAAGAAAGCATTTGCCCACCATTTAACGGCGCTGGAGCAACTCATTCGCGGGGTTGGCGTATAGGTCCGGATACCATGTTTCATGAACATCACGCCTTCCAGTATAGATACAACAACTGATCATATAAAGTACTGAAGAATGAGAAACGAAATACTTGCCTATTTGAACGACCCCAGGCAGCTCGAAGAAATGTATCGCTCCAACAAGGTTTCTTTTAAGCGTGCATTCGCAGCCCTCTATCCGGAATTGAAAGGCAATTCTCTGGCCGATTTTTGGAATGAAAGATTGAGTTACGAAGCGGATGACATCAGCTGGGGGACCCGAAAGGACCTGCTCATTGTAATCATCGGTGCTTTATTAGCAGGACTTGTTGCAAAAATTCCGGTCATTTTGCATTTTGATGAGGAGTTTTTCTATTCCCGCAACGTGGGATTTGTTGTTTTCCCATTCCTGGCAGCTTTTTTCGCATGGAAGAACAAACTGTCCAATGCTCATATAGCTGTAATTGGAGGTTCTATGCTGGCTGGTTTGTTGTTCATCAATGTACTGCCTGATGTCAGCACCGCCGATACACTCACGCTGTCATGCATACATCTGATCTTATTCCTTTGGGCTGTTTTAGGTTTCGCCTATGTTGGGGATATGACCAATACGGAAAAGAGACTTGGCTACCTGAAGTATAATGGCGATCTGATCGTGATGGCCGCGCTCATCGTCATTGCAGGTGGCATCATGAGCGGAATTACCATTGGTCTGTTCTCCGTGATCGGATTGAATATCACAGTATTTTACTTTCAGTATATCGGAGTTTTTGGAGCCGCGGCCATTCCCCTTTTGGCCACTTATCTCACCCAGACCAATCCCCAACTCGTGGGAAAGGTATCACCGGTGATCGCCCGGATATTCAGCCCGCTTGTACTGGTGATGCTGGTGGTTTATCTCACGGCGATGATTTTTTCTGGTAAGAATCCTTACCAGGACCGTGAGTTCCTCTTGATATTTAATGCGCTGTTGGTGGGGGTTATGGCCTTGATATTCTTTGCGGTGGCGGAGAGATCGAAAGCTAAAAGCCAGGCCGAGATCTGGATCCTTTTTCTGTTGTCTATAGTTACCATCGTTGTAAATGGCATTGCCCTTTCGGCGATCGTTTTCCGAATTGCATCGTGGGGGATCACTCCAAACAGGGCGGCTGTGCTTGGGGGCAATGTATTGATCCTGATCAATCTTTTACTGGTTACCGCACAACTTTTTAGGGTGATTTCGAAGAACGCAGACCTGAATATCGTTGGGACTACCATTGCCCGATACCTGCCTGTTTACTTTATATGGACAGTGATCGTGACTTTCCTGTTTCCGCTGATATTCGGATGTAAATAAAGGCTTAACAATGCTTATAGAAGACCCTGGCAATGGCCGGGGTCTTCTATTTTTCGTTTATGGTGAAAATGACTCGAACACATCGTCTTTAGTTCCTTCAATAACTACCCAGCTGCCTTCCTCTATCTCTGCTTCCAGTTCGCCTTTATCCCACCCGCAATAGCCAACAAAGATCTTGAGGTGCCCCCCTGCAATGGTTTTGTCGTTTATCCCCGCAACCGCTTGTTGCAAGTTTCCGCCCAGATAGATCCCATTGGCGATTGAACTGCCACCTTCGATCAGGTCCGGCCTTTGGTGAAGAAAGTAAAGATGTTCCTGATCCACCGGTCCGCCCTCGTACATCGGCACATAAATACTATGTTTGAATTCTTCCAGCTCATTGAAGGCACGCGCAAATTTTTTGTTGACGACAAACCCCATCGCACCGGCTTCGTTGAATTCAGTGATGTAGATGGTTACATCCTCGAATACGGTGTTATTGAGCGCGTTTGTACTTTGAATGAATATGCCGGGACCTGCCATCATGATCTTGCAAATTACTTAACGATGTCCAACTGGAGATGCTCTATTTCTGTATCTCGATGATCCTGTCATTCCCGCCTCCATTGCTGCTGCATATATAAACCCTTCCCGCCGGAGAAATGCATATGTCGCGAAGCCTTCCCCAATTTCCTTTGTAGAATGGCGTTACAGATGCTACTGCTGTTCCTGCCGTATTAAGTCTGAGTTGATACAAGGTAGCGTCCTTCAATGTGGTCATGAGAATGGAGTTTTTCCATCTCCCTATCCGGTCAAGATCATAATAATCAATACCGGCCGTAGCCACCGTAAAACTTCCGGAACTCCACAACGGGACGGCAATATTGTTGGTATTGCAAAAGGTTTGTTCAGGGCCGTCGCAAGGGCCATTGACATTAGGCCAGCCATAGTTTCTTCCACTTTCAATAATATTCACCTCATCCTCAATACTCGGCCCATGCTCAGAAGCGTATACCCTTCCATGGGCCACCACCAGCCCCTGAGGATTCCTGTGACCTAAACTCCATACCGGGTTATTTGAGAAAGGGTTGTCTGGCGGGATGCTGCCATCGAGATTAATCCGAAGTATCTTTCCTGCCAAGGATGACCTGTTTTGGGGGGTAGCGGTATTGGCAGCATCCCCCGTGGTGATCAGTATTTTATTGTCTGCCGTTATATACAGGCGAGAGCCATTATGAATGCTTGCAGCGGGAATATTGTCGATCAGCACCTGCGGGTCAGTCAGGGTATTATTGCTAAACCTCAATCGGACTACTTTCTCCGTGTATACCCCGGCTTTTTCATAATTATAAACCACATATAAAAAACCATTGCTTTGAAAATCGGGATGCTGAACCATGCCCAGCAAACCGCCTTCACCTCTTTCCACTACCTCAGCTATGGTTGTTGTAAATACGGTGTTTCCCGTTCGGGGCTCAATTTTGCTGATTCTTCCGGCCCTTTCTGTGATCCAAAGGTGATCATCTTTTCCCCAGAGTAATTCCCATGGGTTCGATAACCCTGTTTTTACCGTTCGGATACTATCGGCAGGCCAATTTCCCGCAGCAGGTGGTTCCATGGGCGTCTCCAACAGCGGAGCATTTTTCTTACATGCCACACTGAAAGTCAGGATGCAGTAAAGAAATACGATGAACTGGGTTTGTTTCATAAGGAAAGATTTATGTAAAGGAAACAAAATGCCTGCCAATTCTCATGCGTTTCGCTTTCAAGCCTATAGCTGGAGGTTGTTTCGGATTTGGACTGAGTTCGAAAAAGTATTACATTAGGCTACAGAATTTAAGTATATGAAGGAATTTGCAAAAGATATTGAGAACCTCATTGAGAAGCATTGGAGAAAGTTAATCGTCATTTTGCTTTTTATCGGGTTCATTTCCAACTTCAAGGAAGTAAAAAAGGGTTTTGTTGAAGGTTATAATAGCGCGAGAGTAGAGCCTTGATGGCCTTTTAATGCAGCGCGACATTTTTTATAAGAACCCTGTTTTTAATCATTTTACCTTTCCGGCAGCCGCCCTGGCGAATGGAGTGCCTTGAATTTCTCCAAAGTGCCTACGAGTCTATAGAATTTGCTAACCACCTGTATTCATTACGACAGGAGATCTTCGAAACGAGGTAAAAAACGTTGTTTACCAGGAAACCATTCTTATATGAAATCTTTTCATTGTGATGAATTGCCTTATGAAGAGAATAGTTTTTCTATGGGTCATGGTACTATGTGCATTTTCCAGTTATGCCCAGCATGATGTAATCATATCAGTTAAAAGGAAAGACGACAAGACTCCCCTCGCTGGTGCCACAGTGACCCTGGTTTCATCGATAAGAACAAGCATTGCTGACAGCCAGGGTGTGGTGGTCTTTACAGGAATGGCAGCGGGCACTTACAGACTCAAAGTTTCCTATGTGGGCTTAGCTGAACAAGAGGTAACGATTCAGGTCCCCCTGCCTAACCATGAAGGCATCGAAGTTTTTATGGAAGAAGAGGAGGAGCACGAAGAAGAAGTAGTGGTAACAGCCACCCGTATCAGTAGAACGATAGCCAATATTCCCACCCGTGTAGAAGTGATCTCCGGAGAAGAATTGGTAGAAAAGGGCAATATGAAGCCTGGTGATATCAGGATGTTGCTGAATGAAAGCACCGGTATTCAAACTCAGCAAACTTCCGCAACATCTTTCAATGCAGGGATCAGGATCCAGGGCCTGGAAGGTCGATATACGCAAATACTAAGAGATGGCTATCCACTTTATGCAGGATTTTCCGGTGGCCTTTCGATCTTGCAGATTGCTCCATTGGACTTACAACAGGTGGAAGTGATCAAGGGTGCCGCATCTACATTATACGGAGGCGGAGCTATCGCGGGTTTGGTGAACCTCGTATCAAAAACACCCGGCAAAGAAAGGGAGCTGAATGTCCTCGCTAACGGCACTTCTGCGGGCGGATTGGATTTGAGTGGTTTCTACAGCCAGCGATATGGCAAAGCCGGGTTGACATTGTTTGCCTCACGGAACAGCAACGCGCCTTTCGATCCGGCAGATATTGGGCTGACAGCTATTCCCAAATTTGAACGATATACCATCAATCCCAGGTTGTTCCTGTATGGCAAGAATACAACGGCGGATGTGGGCCTGACCTACATCACCGAAGATCGTACTGGTGGAAGCATGAATTACATTAAGCATGGGGGAACCGGGTTCTTTGAAAAGAACAATACGGATCGCGTGTCAACACAGTTTGGCATTACCCATAAACTGAACGAAAACTCCACATTGCAATTCAAGAACAGCTATAGTCGTTTCGACAGGGTGATCAGTATTCCGACCTACACATTTGATGCCTTGCAACAGTCTTCTTTCTCAGAGCTTACCTGGAGCAGGAAGGGGGATCGGGCCGACTGGGTCATTGGTGCCAATCTGTTGACGGATGATTTAGCTGAACAAGGGGTTGCTGCTGGAGCCAGGAGAGATTACCACTACAATACTTACGGATCATTCATCCAAAATGCCTGGACAATTTCGGATAAGTTTGTTTTGGAGACTGGATTAAGGGGCGACTATGTTAACGAGTATGGCTTTCAGATGCTTCCACGAGTATCAGCCATGATCCGGGTATCGCCAAAACTGACCACCCGCATTGGGGGTGGATATGGGTATAAAACCCCGACTATTTTTACGGAAGAAACAGAAAGGTTCCAGTTCCAGAACTTGTTGCCCATAGACGTGAACAGGACGATGAATGAGCGTTCAGTGGGGGCCAATTGGGACATAAATTATAAAACAAATTTGGGCGATGTAGGGATCAGTTTCAATCAACTCTTTTTTTATACCAAATTGAATAATCCCTTAGTATTGGTCGGCCCCCCAGGGGGAAAAGTTGAACTCCAAAATTCAACAGGTTATCTAGATACAAAAGGAATGGAAACCAACCTTCGGCTAACCTATAATGATTTCAAACTTTTTATCGGTTACACCTACACCGATGCCAATACGCATTTTACAAACAACAAAGAATGGCTGCCGTTAACGGCTCGCCACAGGCTGAATAATGTGTTGATGTATGAGATCGAAGACAAACTGAAATTAGGTCTCGAAGCCTACTATTACAGCAAGCAAAGACTGAATGACGGCACTGCCGGCCAGTCGTACTGGATAGCAGGATTTATGGCAGAACGGCTCTGGGACAAGTTTTCCATCTTCATCAACTTTGAAAACTTTACCAATACGAGGCAAACAAGGTTCGATTCCATCTACACCGGCACCATCGACAATCCGGTCTTCAAGGATATTTATGCTCCGGTTGAAGGTTTTGTGTTGAACGGGGGTGTGAAAGTCAGGCTTTGACCTCTGGCTCTCACCAATGGCTTTTGATTTTGTCGGGAAGACAGGATTACCTGGGGTGATGCTTGGGGGGGGCGCTAATATCAAAAGCCTTCCTCGTTTCGCTCGTCGGGCTTTTTTTATTGCCCTGCTCGCACGCGCAAGCTCGTCTCGCGCTCAATAAAAAAGCCCTGCACTTCGTGCAAGGCTTTTGATCTAGTCGGGAAGACAGGATTCGAACCTGCGACCCCCTGGTCCCAAACCAGGTGCGCTA
>JBBAJO010000035.1:0-32487 GCA_040404005.1 Chitinophagaceae bacterium | reverse complement strand
CGAACATCCAGCTTTACCACATATCCTTCACCTCACAACCCCCGTTTGCCGGGTCAACCCAAACCCGAAGACGAATGGCATGTAAGTTGTTCATTTCTCAAATTATTCATTTTCCAACAGGATCGCCATGATTTTGTATTGGAAGATTGATCTTTTGATGCCCAAAAATGCTGTAAATTCAAAGAAAAAAAGATGCCTGTTTTCACACTTCTCGTTAATGGCAAAGAGTATAAAGCCGATGTAGCTGAGGACACGCCTTTATTATGGGTACTGCGCGACAACCTGCATCTGGTAGGTACAAAATTTGGTTGCGGCGTGGGCCAGTGTGGCGCATGCACGGTGCACCTGAATGGAAACCCGCTTCGTTCCTGCCTGATGCCCGTGTCGGCCCTCGAAGATGGTAAAATAACAACCATTGAAGGCCTTTCGAAGAATGGTGATCATCCCGTGCAGCGCGCATGGGATGAAGTGGACGTGCCCCAGTGCGGGTACTGCCAGGCCGGGCAGATCATGACTGCAGCAGCATTCCTGAAGGAAACCCCGAAACCAACCATGGACCAGATCGAGCAAGCGATGCACGGAAACATATGTCGCTGCGGCGCTTATCATCGTATCCGGGAGGCAGTGAAATTAGCAAGCACTAAAACCAAATGAACATGAGCAACACATTACATAAAGGAAGGCGCGATTTCCTGAAGAAACTCTCCCTCTCCGGAGGCGGACTGATGCTGGGATTCAGTTGGTTCGACAGTAACGCTGCGGCTATGCCTTTCATCATGACCAACCCCGAGATCGATATCGCCGGTTTCAACAGCTATCTCTCCATCGCAGCTGATGGCGTGGTTACCATTGCTTCGCCAAATCCGGAACTCGGACAAAACATCAAAACATCTTTCGCCATGATCGTGGCCGAAGAGTTAGATGCCGACTGGAATAAAGTGAATGTAGTGCAGGCCCCGCTGGACCCCAAAAGATTTGATCGCCAGGTTACAGGCGGTAGTGGGGCGATCCCCCACTCCTGGAAGAGGCTGAGGACCGCCGGTGCAACGGCCCGCGCGCTATTGATCTCTGCGGCCGCTGCCAAATGGAACGTGCCCGCCGACCAATGTACTGCCGAAAACGGATCTGTGATCCATAAGGCATCCGGAAAGAAAGCAGGCTATGGCGAGCTCGCATCTGCTGCTTCTAAACTCACCGTACCAACGGATGTAAAGCTGAAGGATCCCAAAGATTTCAAGATCATCGGCAAACCCATAAAGAATGTAGAAAATAAAAATATTGTTACCGGTAAAGGCATGTTTGGGCTCGATTTCTACCGGGAAGGCATGATGTATGCCACCATTCAACGACCACCTGCATTTGGAACTAAGTTGGTATCATTTGATGGTGCAGCAGCCAAGGGTATGCCGGGCATTACCGATGTGGTTTCATTTGGCAATAATGTAGCCGTAGTGGGGCGTTCTACCTGGGAAGTGCTGAAGGCAAAGAAGACGTTGAAGATTAAATACGAAAAAGAAGGCGAAGGACTCGAAAGCTCGTCTGATCATGACCGCATTTTTTCTGCATTGATGAATGGTTCCGATGCGAAGCAAAGGCGAAAAGAAGGCGACGTGGATGCCGCATTCCGCGATGCCGCTAAAATAGTGAAGGCAGAATACGAATGTCCCTTCGTACCACACAACACGTTGGAGCCCATGAATTTTTTTGCGCACGTGCGTGAAGATGGGATTGAATTGGTTGGTCCTACCCAAACACCTGGTTCTGCCCGGAAAGCCGTATCTGATCTGCTGAAAGTGCCGGAAGAGAAAATTACCGTAGATATAACAAGACTGGGTGGTGGTTTTGGACGAAGACTGAAAACCGACTTTGCGGTCGAAGCGGCAGAACTTTCCTCCATCATCAAGAAACCCGTTCAGGTGATCTGGACAAGGGAAGATGATATGGGCGGCGGAAGTTATAGACCGGCCGCGAGGTATCGATTTGAAGCTGCCTTGGACGCTGCTGGAAATATCACGGGTTATACATGTCGCGGTGTTGGCATAAACATGGAGAATTCCCTGCGGCAGGATAATTTCCCCGCTGGTGCCATCGATAATATTCTCCTGGATACGGTTGAACATAAATCTCCCATCACCGTAGGTGCGTGGCGCGCGCCCACGACCAACTTCCTGGCCTTCGCGGAACAAAGCTTCTTAGACGAAGTGGCCATCGCTGCCAAAAAAGATCCGGTTCAATTACGCCTTGAACTTTTGCAAAAAGCGAAAACCAAACCTGCGGGCCCGGTGAGGTATGATATCGCCCGCATGGAAGGCGTGATCAAGGAAGTTGCGGAGAAAGCAGGTTGGGGTAAGAAGAAAGGCGTATCACAGGGCTTCTCTGTTTATTTCTCCCACGCCAGCTATGTAGCGCAGGTTTGTGATGTGGTAATGAAAAACGGGAAACCCGAAGTGCAAAAAATTTATGCAGTGTCCGACTGTGGCATGGTGATCAACGAAACAGGCGCGTCACAACAGGTGATGGGCGCTATCGTTGACGGATACGGAACGGCGATGTACGGTAAGTTGAGTTTTAAAGACGGTGAGCCGGAGCAAAAGAATTTTGACCGCTACCAGTTGATACGCATGAAGGAAATTCCTGAGGTCGAAGCCAGTTTTGTAAAGAATACGATTGACCCAACAGGACTTGGCGAGCCGGCCCTCCCACCAACGGGTGGCGCAGTGGCGAATGCTATTTTCAAGGCCACGGGTAAACGCATCAGAAAGCAGCCGTTTGTAGACGAAGCGTCTTTCTTGAAATCGTGATATGAAAGAGATTCGGGAGATCATCAAGGCCTATGATCAGTGTGTATTGGCGGGCAAGAAGATGGCGCTGGCTTCAGTGATATACCTGGAGGGCTCTTCCTATCGCAGACCCGGTGCCCGGATGTTGGTGGATGATGAGGGTTGGCTGACAGGCGCCATCAGCGGCGGCTGCCTTGAAGGCGATGCCCTTCGCAAGGCACTGCTCGTGATCTCCCAGCAGGATCCAAAACTGGTGACCTACGATACGTCCGACGAAGATGATATGACCTTAGGCGTGCAACTGGGCTGCGCTGGTGTTATTCAGGTTTTATTTGAACCCGTAGACCCTGCTCTCGAAAATAATCCAGTTCATCTGCTACAGAAAGTAATGGCGATTCGCCAGCCTTCTGTTCTCGTAAACCTCATCAACAAAACAACCCCCTCTTCTTTACAGTGGGGTACCTGTTTGTTGTTGCAGGCAGATGGAACGATCACTACAAAGCTTGATGAGGTGCTGAAAAACAGCGTATCAGCAGATGCCCGTCAAGTGATGAAGAATGCCACATCCATGTATCGGGAGTATGTGGAAGATGGACAGATTTACCAGGCCTTCATCGAATTTATTCTGCCCCCTGTTTCGCTGATCGTTGTGGGCGGCGGTAACGACGCGCTCCCCGTGGTCAATATGGCCAATGAACTGGGATGGGACGTTACGGTGATCGACGGCCGGGCCACCCATGCCCGGGCAGCACGGTTCGAAGCGGCCTGCCAGGTGATGGTCAGCAAACCAGAGTCAGTATTGGAACGCGTTAGCATAGACCCGCAGACGGTCTTTGTATTGATGACCCATAATTA
Source organism: Chitinophagaceae bacterium (assembly GCA_040404005.1). Taxonomy (GTDB): domain Bacteria; phylum Bacteroidota; class Bacteroidia; order Chitinophagales; family Chitinophagaceae; genus Pollutibacter. Next base: position 28,852 of record JBBAJO010000035.1, on the reverse strand, counting down.
CCAGTATGACCTCGCGATGCTGAAAGCGTTGCTGCCAATGGATCTGAGGTATGTCGGGCTATTGGGACCTAAGAAAAAACTGAACCGGATGGTCGACGAGTTGAGGGGAAACGGAATGCAGATTGATGACCACATGCTCGCTAAATTATACGGACCGGTTGGCCTTGATATCGGCGCAGAAACGCCGGAAGAAATCGCGCTCAGTATGGTTGCTGAGATCAAGGCGGTACTGAGCAAAAAGCATGGATCCCCGCTGCGCGATAAGCAAGGTTCTATTCATACAGTATCAGTTCATGACCTCAAAAGCCAACTGCGGTGATGAACGTGCAGCGCTTTGCGGTGATCATTCTGGCCGCCGGAAGTTCTTCCCGGTTAGGTTCTCCAAAACAATGGCTGTTATATAAAGGCAAGTCGTTGCTCCAGCATGCCATCGACGAAGCTATAATGGCAGGCGCCGATCCGGTGATCGTGGTGACTGGCGCGTTGCAGATGAACGATGTGGATCAGGGCTATGTACAGTTTGTAATCAATGAAGATTGGGAAGAAGGGATGGCATCATCGATCAGATGCGGGATCCGGTCGTTGGAGCATTGTGCTGATGTTGACGCTGCCATCATCATGGTCTGCGACCAACCTTATGCGGATCACTCGGTGCTGAAAGGCTTACTCCATCAGCAACATATTTCAGGTAAACCCATTGTAGCCAGCGAGTACGGCGGTCGTGCTGGTACCCCGGCTCTTTTTCACCGGTCTTTTTTCGATCGGCTCATGCAACTGAAAGGCGATATTGGCGCCCGGCATTTGATCGCTGAACATAAAGAACTTGCTGCTTTTGTGGGTTTTCCCGGGGGCATTACCGATATTGACACCATGCGCGATTACGAAAGCATATCAGCAGAAACAAAACATGATGATCAGGGACGAATTTAACAGGGTGCATAATTACTTGAGGATCTCGCTGACGGACAATTGTAACCTCAGGTGCTTTTACTGCATGCCCGAAGAGGAGTATGCGTTTACGCCTGTTACTAAGTTGATGCAGGAAGATGAAATTGTAGAGATCGCGAAGATCTTTATCTCACTGGGCGTGAACAAGATCAGGCTTACTGGCGGTGAACCGCTGGTCAGAAAAGATGCGGCCAGTATCATCCGCAAGTTATCAGCGCTTCCGGCGCAGCTGACCATCACCACCAACGGAACCCGGTTGCATGAGTTCGTGGATCTATTTGAAGAAGTTGGCCTGCGGTCCCTCAACATCAGCCTGGATACGCTCGACCGCGACCGTTTTCATATGCTTACCCGGCGTGATCAGTTTGAGCGGGTGACGGATAATATCCGGATGATGGTGGAAAGGGGTTTTCATGTGAAAGTGAACATGGTGGTGATGAAAGGCATCAACCACGAAGAGATCCTCGATTTTGTCAGGTGGACCAGGGACGAACCGGTGCATGTGCGATTTATTGAGTTCATGCCATTCTCCGGCAATAAATGGTCGGGCGAAAAAGTATTCACCTGGCACCAGATCCTGGAAGTGATCAGCAACCAGTATGAGATCAATCCCATTCAGGTCGACAAACACGAAACAGCGAAGAAGTATAAGATATATAAACACGAGGGGACTTTTTCGGTCATCACTACCATGAGCGCCCCTTTCTGCGGGGATTGTAACCGGATGAGATTGACGGCAGACGGGAAAATGAAGAACTGTTTATTTTCGACATCGGAGACCGACCTGCTGAACCCTTTCAGAAAGGGGGAGAACATCATTCCATTGATCCACGGAAATGTGCACGAGAAGAAGCAGGCATTAGGCGGCCAGTTCACCGATCTTGAACACGTCAATGCAGAGACGATTATTAACCGGAGTATGATCACCATTGGAGGTTGAGTATGATCACGGTAAATGAAGCCAAAGAACTGATCAGCACCCACTGTTCCCGGCTGCCGCCGATGAGGGTTGCCCTGGCTAAAGCCCGCGGTTTGCTGCTTGCGGAAGATGTGGTTGCTACATATGATATTCCTGCCTACCCCCAGTCTTCCATGGACGGGTATGCATTTGCTTTTGAAGATCGTTCTGCGCCTCTGCGCATCGTTGATGAACACGCCGCAGGCGATGAGGTGGAGCGGCAGTTGGAACGGGGCACCGCTACCAGGATATTTACCGGCGCGGCATTGCCAACGGGGGCGGATACCATCCTGATGCAGGAGAAGGCAGAGGTGAAAGATGGATTGTTATCTATTCCCGACTCAGTGGTAAAAATGGGTGACCATGTACGCCCTGCAGGTTCTGAGATAGAAAAGGACGCGCTGGCATTGCATAAGTGGTGCCCGCTCACTCCACCCGCGATCGGTTTTTTGGCAGCCATTGGCGTAGCAGAAGTTTCAGTGATTCCCTCTCCACGGGTCTGCATCATGGTAACCGGAAATGAACTGATCCAGCCCGGCACCGGGATGTCTTACGGGAAAGTCTATGAAGCCAGTTCCTTCGCGCTACAGGCTGCATTGAGCGCACTTCAAATCCATGATGTGCGGATCGTGCCTGTCAAAGATGATCTTGAAGTAATGGCTGGCGTGCTTGCACATGAATTGGAAGAAGCGGACCTAGTGCTGATGACGGGCGGTGTAAGTGTTGGGGATCACGATCATACTGTGCCTGCGTCGGTACGATGCGGGGTGCAGCAAATCTTTCACAAAGTGAAACAGAAACCGGGTAAGCCGTTTTTCTTTGGCAAGAAGGACGATACCTATTTTTTTGGACTTCCCGGTAATCCTGCTTCCGTGCTCACCTGTTTTTATGAGTACGTTCTGATCTGCCTGGCGCGCTTGACAGGGCGTAACATGATGCTAAAGGAGCTGAAGGCCATACTCGCCCATGATCATTGCAAGCCGGCAGGGTTAACCCATTTTTTAAGAGGGGTATATGAAGATGGCAGGGTGCATATTGGAAGAGGACAGGAGTCGTATAAACTTCGTTCATTTGCAACATCCAATTGCCTGGTGATGTTGCCCGAACAGGTGGAAGAGTTGAACGCCGGTATGGAGGTCGACATTCATTTATTGCCGTGATCATGGGTATTGAATCGCCATTATCTGCCATACATTTTATTGACTGATCATGGGTATTGAACTCACCATCGTCTTCTATATATTACTGTTCATCCTGGCATTTTTGTATGCTTCGGTGGGGCACGGTGGCGCAAGCGGATACCTGGCATTAATGGCCATCTTCAGCATGGCCCCCGAGGTGATGCGGCCCACCGCTTTATTTCTGAATCTGTTTGTATCCCTCACCGCTTTTATTCAGTTCTATCGCGCAAAGCATTTTGACTGGAAGATCTTTCTCCCCCTGGCATTGGCCTCGGTCCCCATGGCATTTATTGGCGGTATGATCGATATTGATCCTGTCATGTATAAAAGGATCCTGGGACTGCTGCTGGTGATCCCCATACTACGTTTTCTTTTCTTCCCCAACGCGGAGGTTAGTCCATCGGGAAAACCAAACACAGCCATTTCGGTGCTGATGGGTGGCAGTATTGGATTTTTATCCGGACTGATCGGGATCGGCGGCGGCATCATCCTTTCACCCTTGCTGTTACTGATGCGGTGGACTGATCAGAAACAAACCGCTGCCATCAGTGCATTGTTTATTTTTGTAAATTCTCTATCCGGGCTCGGAGGTCAATGGTCGAAAGGCATTGTATTTACCGCGGATATGGGAACATATACGGTAGTGGCTTTTGTTGGTGGTTTGCTGGGTGCCTACCTCGGGGCCTTAAAATTCAACCAGCAGGTGTTGAAAATGTTACTGGCTGTTGTATTGCTCATCGCATCATATAAATTGATATGGACGGGTTAACGATACAGGTGTTCGGACAGTTGACAGATATAGTAGGCTCATCCTCCTGCTCGATTGATTGCGTGGCAGACACGGCATCGCTGCAGCAAATGCTGTTTACGAAGTATCCTTTATTGAAGCAGAAAAAATTCATGGTTGCGCTCAACAACAAGATCATAAAAGAAAATACGCCCATCGGCGAAGCCGCTGCTATTGCATTATTACCGCCATTTTCAGGAGGTTGATATGGATCAGGAGAACAGGTACCACAGGCAGGAGATCCTGAATGGATTCGGGAAGCAAGGACAGCAGTTGTTGTCTGCCGCTAAAGTGCTCGTTATCGGCGCAGGTGGTTTAGGCTGCCCGGTATTGCAGTATTTGGCTGCATCAGGGGTTGGTACACTCGGTATTGTTGATGATGATTTGGTGAACCTGACCAACCTACACCGGCAGGTGCTTTTTGATGAAAGCGATGTAGGAAAAAGGAAGGCAGAAGTTGCGGCTCAGAAACTGAGGGCTATGAACACGGCCATTTCCATAAGGGCATGTTCCCAACGCGTCACTCCGGAAAATGTACTCGGGCTGTTTGAGGGTTATGATGTAGTGGTCGACTGCACCGATAATTTTCCATCCCGATACCTGATCAATGATGCCTGTGTTGAAAGCGAACTGCCATTGGTCTGGGGTGCTGTTTCCGAATTTGAAGGGCAGGTGGCTGTTTTCAACTGGCTGGGCTCCGGCAACTACCGCGATCTTTTTCCCGATATGCCCGCTGCAGGTGAAGTGGCTTCTTGCGCCGAAGCAGGCGTGCTGGGTGTTCTGCCCGGGGTCGTGGGCAGCATGCAGGGCATCGAAGTGATCAAATTGATCACCGGCATTGGCACCCCGCTCGTTAACCAACTGCTGACATACCGCGCGCTCGATAATCAGTTTCTGATCCTGGACTATGAGCCAGCAAAAAATGATGTCGCGCAGGTATTTGGAAGCAGGTCATATGAGCTCGTTTGTGGGCCTACAGATATCGCGTCAAATGGTAGCTCAAATGGTGCTGCTCATGCGGGCATACAGGGAGCCACCAATTCCGTTGCAGGTGCCAATACTCATGCGGGCATACAGGGAGCCACTACCCCCACCCAGTTAGACTGGGAAGGTTTTGTGCAACTGATGCTGGAAGAGGATGTGACGCTGATCGACGTGCGGGATCTGCATGAGGAACCGGAGATCAGGGCTTTTAAACATATCCGCGTGCCGCTCTACGAATTGGACGAACTGCTTGCAGAAATTAGCCATGGAAAGATCATCTTTGTTTGCCAAACGGGGATGAGGAGCATGCAGGCTTCACTGCTCGCGGCCGACAAAGGTTTGCAGGTGTTCAGTCTGAAAGGCGGTATACAATCCATGAGCGATCGTTTTGAAACATCACCATCATGAAAGAGAAAAAGGTCAGAAATATTTTCTTACAAGGGCCGATCGATCCCGGATTTATTGCCGGCAGCATTTCGAAGCACAGTACGAAGACAGATATTGGTGGCCATAGTATCTTCCTGGGTCAGGTGAGGGGAGATGTGATCAATGGGAAACAAGTAGCCGCCATTGAATATACCGCCCATGAGGAAATGGCCCTTGAGCAAATGGCACAGATCAGGGAAGACGTCTTTTCTACATATCCTCTGACCTGTATGCACGTTCATCACAGCCTCGGTACCGTGAACGCCGGAGAGATTTGTCTTTTCGTATTCACTTCATCGGCCCACCGAAAAGCAGCTATAGATGCCTGTGAGGACATGGTGGAGCGTATTAAAGCAGAGCTGCCGGTGTGGGGAAAGGAAATATTTGCAGACAACAGCTATCAATGGAAGGAGAATAAATAATGGTAAACATCACACATAAGTCGAACACCCTTCGCGAAGCGGTTGCCAAGGCGGTCATCCTGGTCTCACAACAGGCAACGATGGATGCTGTGGTCAATCGCAAAGTTCCTAAAGGGGATGTGTTCGAATTTTCCAGGGCCGCAGGTTTACTGGCTGTGAAAAAAACCAGTGACGTGATCCCCGACTGTCATCCCCTCCCCGTGGAGTACACCAACATCAGCTTTGATACACAAGGTTTGGAGATCCATATCCGGGTGGAAGTACACACCATTTATAAAACGGGTGTGGAAGTGGAAGCCATGCACGGAGCCGCTATTGCAGCACTGACGATGTACGACATGCTGAAGCCCCTTGATAAAGGCATTGTGATCTCTACCATACAACTTGAGTCCAAAAAAGGCGGCAAATCTGATCATGCAGTGGCATCTGGTTTACACGCGGCGGTGATCGTTTGTTCCGACAGTATATCGGGCGGCAGTAAGCATGACGAAGCGGGCGCAACAGTAAAATCAAAACTTGAGTCTTATCATATCAACGTGTCGGCAGCGGAGATCATCCCGGATGAGTTTGATCTGATCCAGCAAAAAGCATTGACCTATGCCAACCAAGGCTGCAACCTCCTTGTTTTTGTAGGCGGCACCGGTTTATCCCCGAGGGACGTGACGCCCGATGCGATCCGGCCCTTGCTGACGCGGGAGATCCCTGGTGTGATGGAAACGGCAAGGCAGTACGGTCAGCAACGAATGCCCTATGCGATGTTGTCGAGGGGCGTTAGCGGATTCATCAACAACACACTGGTGATCACCCTTCCGGGTTCAACCAAAGGGGCCGTTGAAACCATGGACGCCGTGTTCCCATATATACTTCATGTGTTTAAAGTGGCAGAAGGACTAAGGCACGATGAAATAGCATGACCCATTACCCGATATACCTCGACTATAATGCAACCACTCCGTGCGATCCACGGGTAGTGGATACCATGGTCCCATATTTCACCCACGATTTTGGCAATGCCGCCAGTAAGAGTCATGCTTATGGCTGGGTGGCGGCGGAAGCGGTTGACATTGCCCGCGAACAAGTGGCGGCCATCATCGGCAGCGAACCGGGAGAAATTGTATTTACTTCAGGCGCCACTGAATCTGTGAACCTAGCCATCCAGGGGGTCTACCATATGTACCATGGAAAAGGCAACCACATCATTACATCCGCGGTTGAACATAAAGCTGTACTGGATACCTGTAAGTATATAGAAAGCATTGGTGGCGAAGTGACCGTACTGCCCGTTGATGGTAAGGGCAGGGTGGATCCGGATGCAGTAGAGGCCGCCATCAGGGATACGACGGTGCTCATTTGCATCATGTATGCGAACAACGAAACGGGTACCATCATGCCGGTGAGGGAGATCGGTGCCATTGCGAAAAAACACAACGTTATTTATTTTTCTGATGCTACCCAGGCCATTGGGAAAATTCCCGTAAACGTTAAGGATGATGGGCTCGATCTGCTTTGTTTATCGGCCCACAAGATCTATGGTCCGAAAGGAAGCGGCGCATTGTATGTAAGACGAAGGGATCCGCGGGTGCGTCTAACTCCTTTGCAATATGGGGGCGGGCACGAAAAGGGCATGCGAAGTGGAACACTCAATGTGCCCGGGATCGTAGGACTGGGAAAGGCCTGTGACATAGCATTGCAAGAAATGAAAGGAGAGGCTGGCCGGTTGAAAGAACTTAGGGATGAATTGTTACAAGGACTGCTGTCGATCGACGCAACTTCCCTGAACGGTGACATCGAAAACCTTCTTCCCCAGACCTGTAATCTTGCTTTTGAAGGGATCGATTCGCAAGTCATGATCAGTCATCTGAATAAACATCTTGCCATTTCTTCCGGTTCAGCTTGTACGTCCGCATCCATCGAGCCTTCTCATGTGCTAAGGGCACTCGGCATTGGTGATGAACTAGCCGGCAGTTCAGTGCGGTTTAGTTTAGGAAGATTTACCACTAAGGAAGACATCACAAAATCCCTCGACATCATCAGGGACGTCGTAAAAAGATTAAGATGATGGCATATAAGAATTCGCCAATTATTTAAGTATCTTAAAGAATATGAAGCAAATCATCGCTTACATCTTTTTCATCTCTGTCTCCATGGCCACCATGGGCCAGTCTACCTCAAAGGAAAGCTGGGAAACTATATTCAATGGTAAGAACCTGAATGGCTGGACCGTCAAAATCAGGAACTATCCGGTTGGCGAAAACTTTGGCAATACGTTTCGCGTGGAAAAAGGGAAGATGGTGGTGAGGTATGATGCCTATGATAAGTTTGATGAAAGGTTCGGGCATATATTCTATAAAAAGAAGTACGGGTATTATCGCATCCGATTGCAATACCGATTCGTAGGCGATCAGGCCAAGGAGGGTCCGGGTTGGGCCACCAGAAACAGTGGCATCATGGTTCATGGCCAAACGCCCGAGAGCATGGGCAAAAACCAGGACTTCCCGGTATCCATCGAGGTCCAGTTGCTGGGTGGAAATGGCAAAGATCCCAGAACCACCTGCAACCTCTGCACGCCGGGTACCAATGTGGTGAAGGATGGTAAATTATTGACACAGCATTGTCTGAACTCCAATTCCGAAACCTATCATGGCGACCAATGGGTGACTGCAGAGGTATTGGTATTGGGTGATTCGGTTGTGAAGCATTTCGCCAACGGGAACGAAGTCCTTTCATATGAGAAGCCACAGGTAGGTGGAGGCAACGTGAGCGGACAGGAAACAGTCTGGGGGCAGTCCGGACTGCTCTTGAAAGAAGGTACGATCTCCCTGCAAAGCGAAAGTCATCCCGTAGAGTTCAGAAAAGTGCAGGTGCTGAACCTGGAGGGATGTATGGATCCTAAGGCAACAAACTATAAATCTTACTACGTTAAATCAAAACCCGCCAGCTGCAAATACAGTAACTGAAACACATTGCCATAACATTGCCGTAACGGTACATTCATGTTACCGTGATGATTCGTTAATCTTACAGCAACAATTCGATAATCTCAGGCAGATACGTTTGCAACCACAAACTTTCTGCGCATGAAGATTAGTATTACAATCGTATCCTTCCTTTTTTTATGCCTGTCTCTCCCGAAATATTCATCGGCACAGGTAACCGAAATAAAGGGGAAAATAATTGACCAGTCCCAGCTGCCACTGCAGGGCGTAACCATAAAAGTACTATCCTCCGGGATAGTTACGGCATCAGATGCAAAAGGTGAATTTGGAGTCAGGGCCACTAAAGGCGATAAACTTGAGATCAGCTATGTAGGCTTTGTTACAGAAGTTGTTTCTATAACATCGGATAATCTGGAGATCGATCTTAGTCCTGTTCCATCTGAATTGAATGCGGTCGTAGTTACGGCTTTAGGAATCCGCAAGGAGAAAAGAAAATTGGGCTATGCGCTTCAGGAAGTCAAAGGGGAAGATCTTACTGTTGCGCGGGAAACCAACGTGGTCAACCAGCTCGCCGGAAAGGTTGCCGGTGTTACCGTAGTGGGCAGTAATTCAGGTGTTGGAGCTTCTTCAAGGGTCACCATCAGGGGCGAGCGGTCTGTAGATCTTAACAAGAATCAGCCTCTGTATGTAATAGATGGTGTGCCGATCAGCAATGCGATCGCCGGAGCGAACGGACGTGGAAACCTGGAAGTGGATTACGGAAATGGTGCAGGGTTTATCAATCCGGATGATATCGAAAGCATGAGCGTATTGAAAGGGCCTGCTGCATCTGCACTGTATGGTTCGCGTGCTGCCAATGGAGTGATCTTGATCAAAACTAAAACAGGGCGCAAAGCCAAAGGCGTAGGCGTTGAGTTTAATACCAATGCTACTTATGAAACGCCTCTTAAGTTACCTAAATACCAAACGAAGTACGGACAGGGTAATGGAAACGGGGGTGACTTCGCTTTTGTAAATGGTGGTGGTGCAGGATTGACTGATGGAACAGATGAGGGTTGGGGACCGGCATTCAAAGGTCAGTCGTACCCCCAGTATAATTCACCCCGCACGCTTAACGGCTCTGCCATTGATTTTACCGGTGGCGATCTTAATGCTCCTGCCGGTAGCCTGATCAGTGCTACCCCCTGGTTGCCGGAAGTGAATAATCTTGGCAACTTTTTGCAAACCGGAAGAACATTAACCAATAATGTGGCCCTGGTAGGCGGAAATAAAAATGGCGACTTCCGATTGAGTTATACCAACCTGAATCAGGAAGGCATGGTGCCCAATACGGACCTGAAAAGAAATACGGTATCACTCTCTGGAGGATATAATTTCAATAGTAAGTTGTCTGCCAAAGCTTTCGTCAGCTACATCAAAAGTGAAAGCGACAACAGGCCTTCTATCAGCTATGGTACAGAAAACATTATGTATCTCTTTAATTGCTGGCTCCCGGCGTCAGTAAGGTTATCAGACATGAAGAGGCTTTGGATGAAGGGGGCCGATGATCGTCGTCAATACGGCTGGAACTACAACTATCATGATAATCCCTATGTTACTTTATACGAGAATACCAATGGGCAGTACTACGACAGGCTGATTGGGAATGTATCTCTGAAATATGATTTTACAAAATGGCTCAGCCTGCAACTCAGAACGGCTACAGATTGGAGCAATGAAAGGCGGGAGTACAGGCGTGGATTTAGTACCCAGCGTTTCCCATTTGGACAGTACCGTGAAGTGGGCATTATCAATGAAGAGCGAAACAGCGATTTTCTCTTTACATTGAACAAGGAGCTCAGGAATTCAGACTGGGTGGTTTCCGGAAATATAGGGGGTAACCAAATGCGTCAGAGCAGCAGGTTTAATGAGCAGTCAGCAGGGCAGCTCAACATCCCGGGGATTTACAACATCACCAACAGCCGTATTCCCATAGAAACCGCCCAGCGCAATGTGTCGAAGCGGATCAATAGCCTTTATGGTTCTGCAGGGCTTGGTTATAAGAATATGATTTTCTTAGACCTGACCGGGCGGAACGACTGGAGTAGTGCATTGACATTGCCGACAGATCTGAAATCATTCGGGAATGAAGACAATTCTTATTTCTATTCCTCCGCAGCGCTTAGCGTCATTATTAGTGATATGGTCAAGCTTCCGTCAGCGATCAGTTTCGCTAAATTGCGTGGAAGTTTTGCGCAGGTGGGTAATGATACCGACCCCTTCACGTTCACCCAATCGTTCAACCCGAGTACGCCCTATGGCGCTGCGCAGATCTATGGCGAAACGGACAGGCTTGCTAACCTGAACCTTAAGCCCGAGATCAGCTCTGCTTATGAAGTGGGTGCCGATATCAGATTCTTTAATAATCGTATTGGACTTGATGTTACGTATTATACCAGCCTTACCAAGAATCAGATCCTCAATATTCCTCTTTCATTGACCAGTGGGTATAACAGCAGGAGTATCAATGCCGGTAAGATCAAAAACTGGGGTTGGGAAGCCATGTTGAATCTACAAATCGTAAAGAATAAAAACTTTACCTGGAATACTGACTTCAATTTCAGCGCAAACAGAAGCGAAGTGCTCGAACTGCGGGACGGCCTTAGCAATTTCGTTATGGCCAGCAGAAGGGTAACTGTAGAAGCAAGGGTAGGGGAGCGCATGGGTGATCTGTATGGAATTGGATTTGCAAGGGTGCAAAGTTCAGACAAGAATGCGCCTTACTACGATGCAAGCGGTACATATACAGGCCAGATGGTTTTTGATGCCAATGGCAGACCTGTAAGAACCACCAACAGGATCAAATTGGGCAACTATAATCCTGATTTCCTGCTCGGCATATCTAATTCATTTAGCCTGAAGGGAATCCGGTTCAGCTTCCTTTTCGACATCCGCAGCGGTGGCGAACTGTATAGTGAAACCCAAACCGTGGGCCGCGAAGGAGGGATCATTACAGAAACCCTCGAAGGTCGTGCTGATGGCTATGACCTGACAAAAGAAGGTAATGGTGTCATAGGAAAGGGAGTGGTGTTTGTGAATGGTGTCCCTGCCGCCAATACCAGAAAAGTAAGCGCACGTGAGTGGCATTCAGCATGGACTGGTGGCCGTGGTATAGCAGAGGGCGTTATGTATGATGCATCTTTTGTAAAGCTCCGCGAACTTCAGATCGGCTATACCATTCCGGATAAAACCTGGGGTAGGGTTCCACTTCGTGGGGTGACGATCTCCTTTGTTGCGAGAAATCTTTTCCTCTGGGATAGAGTTCCCCACATCGATCCTGAGAACATGAGCTATGCAGGCGGCACTGCTCTTCCCGGAATTGAGAACATGAGTATTCCTTCTTCGCGTAGTTATGGCTTCAACCTCGGACTTAAATTCTAAAAAGGTAATATCAATAATATATGAAACTAGTCAAGTCGTTTTATACCATCATCATTATAGTACTCTTTGCGAGTTGCACAAAAGACTTCAGTGAAGTCAATACAGATACCAATGTACCCACCAATGTAACACCCGATCTTTTGCTTAGTGGGATACAGCGAAATATGATGAATCAGAACGTTAGTGAAGCCTGGGGTATTGGTAACATCGTGGTTCAGTATCATGCCAAGATCCAATTCGTGAATGAGGATAGATATCTTTGGAACGAGCAGAATGGAATTTGGAACAGCGTGTATGGGAATTACCGGAATCTGCAGAACGTGTTAAATCAAGTTGAGGGAGATGATAAGAATGTGTACTACGGCGTATCACTGGTGATGAAATCCTGGATGTTCAGTTTGGTTACTGACGCTTACGGCGATGTTCCCTATACAGAGGCAGGAAAAGCGAAATCAGAAGGTGTGTATCTGCCGAAGTATGATAAGCAGGAAGATATTTACAAGGGTCTCCTGGCTGATCTGAAGAAAGCGAATGAGGTGCTGGCGAGGAGTACAAATACTTTGTCGGGCGATATCATCTATGGCGGCGGTGCAGGTGCAGTAATCAAATGGAGGAGGTTAGCAAACTCCCTTCGCATGAGAATGCTGATGCGGGTGTCTAAAAAGCAGAATGTATCGGCCGAGATGCAGGCGATAATTGCAGACCCTACCAACAATCCCCTGTTTTTAAATAACGCAGATAATGCCGAATTGAGATACCTCGCCCAGGCTCCCAACCAGTGGCCCTTATACGGGTCAAGGGTAGGTTCTTTTGACGAGTTCCGGTTGAGTAAAACATTGTCGGACCGCCTTACGGCCATGAACGATCCAAGGCTTCCGGTTTTTGGAAGGCCTTCCCAGAAGTCAGTGGCAGCCGGTACACCTATCATTGAGGGTATTCCAAACGGACTTGGTGATGTTCCTGCACTCAATTACAATGGCGGCCCCCAGGGCGTATCCAGGGTTGGCTATACGTTTGCCTGTCTGGTTTGTAACGACGCCAACCAGGCCGTGCCCGATCCAGCGGCGGCGAGAAGTGTTTTGATGAGTTATGCAGAACTCCAGTTCATTTTGGCAGAAGCGAGGGAGCGCGGGTTTATTACAACCGGCAATGCGGATGTTTATTATTTAAATGGGGTAAGAGCCAATTTTGATTATTGGAGGTCAGTGGTGCCGAGTCAATATGGCATTAACCTGACGGTGCCCGACAGCTATTTCGTCCAGCCTTCTGTTGCCTATACCGGAACCCAGTCAGAAAAACTCGATAAGATCTATCTGCAAAAATGGGTGTCGCTTTATTTCAATGGCCTGGAAGGATGGTTCGACTGGCGCAGGACAGGAAAGCCTGCCGTTATTCCCGGGGCTAATAACCTGAATGATAATAAGGTTCCCATCCGTTACATTTACCCGCAGTCTGAGCAGTCCCTGAATCCGGCAAACAGAAAAGAAGCTGTAACCAGACAGGGAGGCACCGATGATCTGAATACCAAAATGTGGATTTTGCAATAGCATATTTATCTTAATAAAAAGCCTGCCCTGTCCGGGGGCAGGCTTTTTTGTTTGAGGCAATATGCCTCTCATATACCGCCGGATGCAAACGGTATGAACTAACAATACATTAGGTTGGGATACTCAATCAAATGGCCCCATCAATGGCCTATTCCATATGCGGCGCTACAAAAATTTCATACAGGTGATTATGGTTATTGGAGCCTGGCTTCTTGGCCGGTCCGCAATGGCGTCTGATTTTATTCCGGCGAATGTCAATGCTTGCTCGTTCAAGGCGGGGCCAGCGGGTCAGTATTTTTCAAGATGAGATCCAGATGAATGCAGGAGATTTTACCGTGCCTCCTTCAGGGGTAGCGCTGATCAAGATCTTTCCAGCCGGCACTGCCATTTCGGCCAGAGCTCCCGGTGGGGTGATAGCGATATATGCAAAAAGGGGAGATCCCTATGATTTGCCGCCATCGCCTTACACATGTACGGTAAAACGCTATACCCAGCCGGAGATTCTTTGGCAGTAGTGGCCTGCAACTGTTTCTGCTGCTCCTGATCCTTTTTGCCCGGGCCTCTACTACTATTCCGATTTTTGCCCGGTCCCGAGCCTCGCCTTCTGTCTTGCCCTGATCGCCTCCATTCCCTTGCTCATAGCCTGCGGTTATATTCGTGAACAGGCTAAAAATGTTGCGGGTTTATGCGGGTTAATGCGTTTTACCCCCTACATTCAACGTAACAAACGGCTTAGGGTGCTTAAATTTGAACGTCAGGCACATATTTTTCACCAAATCAACCTGCACAACAAAGTGTTGGTATCGGATTTATGCGCCGATATGCAGGTTTCGGAAGATACGATCCGGAGGGATCTGGTGGAACTTTCCGAACAGGGTAAAGTGATCAGGATCCACGGCGGGGCTTTATCAACATCTTTCTATACTACCCTGCAGCATACGCCCGTCTATTCCCAGGATGAGAAAAGGATCGCTGCTCAGAAGGCGCTTGCTTTTATCAAGCCCGGCATGTTCATCCTCACGTCTGGCGGTACCACCATCATAGAACTGGCGAGGATACTTCCACCAACCCTCAAGGCTACTTTCATCACGCCCAGTCTGCCTGCGATGATGGAATACGTGCGGCATCCCAACATTGAGATCATTTTTATCGGCAATAAGATTTCCAAGACCTCCATGATATCCGTTGGGGGAGAAGCGGTTGCGCAATTGAAAGAGATCAGGGCAGATCTCTGTATCCTGGGTGTGAATGCCATTGATGCCCAACATGGGATCACTGATAACGATTGGGAGGTTGTACAGGTCAAAAGGGCGATGATCGAAGCCTCTGAAAAACTCATTGCCATTACCATTGCGGAGAAAGTAAACACGGTGAATCGAATCACCGTTTGCGAAACGGAGAGCATTGATGTGCTCATCACCAATGCCCAGCCTTGCGATCCGATTTTTGATTCATTTAAGCGAATGTCTGTTCAGGTTGTTTAAAATTTCTTTGATATATAAAAGAACGCCAAAATCAACAGTATGAGTAAAACACACGTCAGTCAAAAAGCAGCGAAGATGTTTGTCTTGCTGTTTTTCATGCAGCTATGCTGTATTGCATCTATGGCCCAGGTCACCATCTCCGGTAAGGTGACAGGCAAGGGTGGTGCAGGTATTCCGGATATCACCGTGCAGGTGCGGAATACTGCCGTTGGCACCATAAGTGATGCAAACGGTAATTATACCCTCTCGGGTAACATCCCTGCAGGTTCGCAGGTGATCGATTTCTCCGGAGTTGGATTTAAGAAAACAGAGAAAGCGGTTACGGTGGGGCAGAACAAATCCTACAGCGTTGATGTAGATCTCTCATCAGACGTCATGGGCCTCGAAGAAGTGGTGGTAACGGGAACTTCGATCGGAACAACAAAGAAGCAACTTGGCAGTTACATCGCGTCGGTGAAAGGCGATCAGATCACCAAATCATCACCGCCCAACGTGTTGGCGGGCCTTCAGGGTAAAACACCCGGTGCGCAGATTATCCAGAACAGTGGCGATCCCGGTGGCGGGATGAGTGTTCGCCTTCGTGGTGTAAGCACCATCAGTTCTTCAAGCGAGCCCTTGTACATTATCGATGGAGTCATTGTAAGCAACAGTGCCCGTAGGGTGACGAACACCCAATCTGATTACGATGGCCAAATTTCGGTTGCTCCTAACCGGTTGGTTGATATTAATCCGGCCGACATCGAACGCGTGGAAGTACTGAATGGCGCAGCAGCAGCGGCAATTTACGGAAGCCGGGCAAATGCCGGTGTTATCCAGATCTTTACCAAGAGGGGTAGTAGTGGTGCACCCGTAGTGAGCGTCTCTACCAATGTGATGGTGAGCCAGTTACGCAAGGATCCTGGGTACAACAAAGCAGCCACAAAATTCGGTGGCCCAACAGATGGCCCTACTGCGCAAACCCAGGATATCCTGACGCCGGCCCTGACCAATACTACGGGCGTCACTCGTTACAACTACTGGGATTATATATTCCAGCAGGGAATAGGAACAGATAACAACGTGTCTATTCGTGGTGGGAAAGACAAAACAAAGTATTTTGCTTCGGCGTCATATTTCTTCAACCAGGGCATCATTAAGAATACCGATTTCCGTCGTTTCAGTTTCCGCGTGAACATTGACCAGGAGCTCGCCTCATGGGCTACATTATCCGCCGGCATGAATTATATCAACTCTGCAGCGAATGAGAAGCCCGATGGCAATACTTTCTACTCACCGATCAATAGCGTAGTGATCATTGGTAATTTCCACGATATCCGGAAGCGTGATGGAAACGGAAACCTGATCGCTGTGGGTGAGCGGGGCCGTGTCAATCCTGTTTCCGTTATTGAGGACATCAAGCAAAGGCAGGAAACAAACAGAGTGATCTCTTCTTTGGGCTTAAAACTTAAGCCTTTTAAGGATTTCACGCTTGACTATACCATGGGTATTGATAACATCGCCCAGAACGGCAATACCTATATACCTCCTTATTCATACAATGCCAGTCCGGGCTTCTGGGGTGGCGGACTTACGCTTGACCCAACACTGAATGGTTATGCCAGTACCGGAAATAACCAGCAGTTCCTGATCAACCATGAGATCAATGGTACCTTGAACAAGAAGATCACAAAGAATCTGGTGAGTACTACGCAGGTTGGTTATTCCCTTCAATATGAGAAAGGGAATTACTCGATTCTGCAGGGACGTGGACTTGCTCCATTTGTACAAACTGTACAAGGTGCCAGCACCGTGTTGCCGGGTGTGGATCAGCGAAGCGAGATTTCTATCTCGGGCGGCTATATCCAGCAGAATTTCAAATTCATGAATAAATTGTTCCTGACGGGAGCAGCTCGTATAGACGGATCTTCTGTATTCGGCGAAGATCAACGTAACCAGCTCTATCTGAAATTCAGCGGAAGCTACGTAATGAGTGATGAAGCATTTTGGGAGAAGATGGGACTGAACAAATGGTGGGATTATTTCAAGGTTCGTGCGGCATATGGCGAGAGCGGCAACCTGACCGGTATCGGTGCTTACTCACGTTTCAATATTTACAATGCCTCCCCACTCGTTGGGCGTACAGCGCTTAACAGTCCGGGTCAGTTGGCAAATGAGAACGTAAAGCCTGAAACGCAGAAGGAGTTTGAAATAGGAACGGACATGGCGTTCTTCCAGGGGCGCATCAATCTTACGTTCAATTATTATAACAAGAGAGTAGAGGATCTGTTGATCAGCCGTTTCATTAATCCCAGCCAGGGCTATACCAGCCTTTTGGGTAATGTAGGTTCACTTTCCAACAAGGGCTTCGAAGTGGCATTGGGGCTGGTACCCATACGCAACAAAAACTTTACCTGGAATATGGATGTGATCTATAATCGCAACAGGAACAAAGTGGAGCAAATACCACAGGGCCTGATCCAGTTTAATAACCCTGCCGGTTCTGTATCCTTGTTGCCAGGATTTCCTGTGGGCGTATTCTATGGATTCTTCTTTGCAAAAGACGCCAATGGAAATGAAGTCAAGAATGCGTCGGGAATACCGCTTCAGGAAAGAGGCACACAAGTATCGCCTTCGCAGTATACCACTGCCAGGGATGCCAACGGTTTGCCAACCGGAACGCCACTTAGAAGGGTGATCGGCGATCCGAATCCGGATTGGACGGGAACGCTTGCCAACACATTCAATTACAAGAAGCTTAGTCTTCGTATTCAACTTGATGCTGTTCAGGGTAACGAAGTATGGAATGCCGACTTCCGTACCCGCCAGGGTGTTGGAAATGGTTCAGAGTTTGCAGAGAAAGAGCACAATGGTCAATTGCCACGCGGTTATATCTCGGGGATTTATGCCATTGAAGAATGGAGAATGGATGATGGAAGTTTTGTTAAGCTAAGGGAACTGGCGCTGAGTTATTCTTTTGGAAGATTGAATAAATCAGTGAGTGACTTAACACTGACTTTCGCCGGAAGAAATCTGTATAGCTGGGATAATTATAAAGGCTTTGATCCGGAAACTAACGCAGGGGGTGGCAGTACATTGGTACGGGGAGTAGATTTCGGTAATGTGCCTATCCCGCGCACTTTTGCTTTTACCGTAAACGCAAAATTCTAATTCATCATTCCAAAAGATTAAGCATATGAAATCATTATATAACATCTCACTTTTGATCTTGATCTGCGCAGGCGGATTGATGGGTTGTAAGAAAGACTATTCCAATCCGAATGATGCCACCCAGGAGCAGACACTGAGTTCTCCCGTAGGCCTCACGGGTGTGGCGGTAGGATTGCAGAAGCAGTACAGTAATTCACGCGCCGGGGCATTGTATAACCTCGTTACGGCCAACGGTTTCTCGACCTATGAGTTAAGCAACAGGAACACGGGTAATGTGGACGAAACCAATTTGTTCAACGGGGGCATTGCAGTAGATGGTAATAATAGCGTACTGAGCAATCTCTGGTCGAGCAATTTGAAAACGATCTACGATGCAGATAATGTGATCAACAGATCGGCGACTTTAGGCGATAAGAATTATGCATCGGGCCTGATCGCCTATGCATCGATTTTTAAGGCACTGGCCCTTGGTGGCCTCTCTGAATTCTGGGAAAGGATCCCCGATACCGTGGGCGTAGGTCTTCAGCCAAATTTCATTGCCCGCCAGGAAGGGTATGTCAGAGCCGTTGCTGTATTGGATCGTGCACTGGCAGCCATCGCGGCCAATCCCATCAGTGCGGATTTTCTCACCAAGATCCCTCCCGGGATGGAGATCCCCAATACCCTGCAGGCATTGAAAGCCAGGTACCTTGGATTTTCCGGCAGCCATCCTGCGGCGCTCGCGGCAGCAAACGCAGTAAACCTTACCGTTCGAAGTGAAATGCGTTTTGATGCCATTACCCCCAACCCGATCTTCAACGTATCTACCGCTACCAATAATGTTTTTCAGGTGCGAGACAGTACCATGGGTCTACCATTGGCACTGAGACCGGTGGCGGCAGACAGAAGAATTCTCTTTTACATGAGTATAAACACGGCTGCCGCTCCACGCTGGCGCATCAATGGTTTTGGTGCCGCGCTGACTACGCCATGGCCGCTTTATCTCCCCGGGGAAGTGACATTGATCAAAGCAGAGTCATTTGCCCGTGCGGGTGACCTGGCTAATGCAGTAGTGGAGTTAAACAAAGTGCTCACCAAGAGGGCAGCTAATGATGCGTTTGGAATCGGGGCCGACCTGCCTGCCTATGCAGGGGGAAACACCCAGGCTGAAATCCTCGAAGAGATCTATCGCAACAGGTGCATAGAATTGTACATGCAGGGTTGGAAGATGGAAGACCTTCGTCGTTTTGGCAGAAGCAATACGCCCAACGTGGAGAAGAATAGGAATCTATATCCTTATCCTTTCCGCGAGAAAGACAATAATCCGAATACGCCAGCGGATCCGGCGTTCTGATTTTCGGTTGAATAGTTCTTATAGAGAGGCTGTCCCCGGGGGCAGCCTTTTTATTTTACAAACCTCACATGTATTCAGAATTAGGTGTCAACGGATTTTGATTTGAATATCAATTCCCATCGACCCTTCTGTTTACCAGGAAGGACGAGAAGCCAGGTTTGGCTTATAACGCTGCATATATCTAAGTGACTAAAGGGAGAGATCCTGGCCTATTTTCATGGAATTGGCATATGAAATGCTGGGAACTGTTTGGCTGGCAGTCAGGCTGATAGATAAGTTTTTCTGAGAATTCTTTGCTCTTTAGTTTGAATGCAAGTGTTCATTAAAAGGTACTGAGGCACAGGAGTCGCTGATTTTTCGCCTGCATGTATCACTCATTCTTCAACACCCGACTTTTTATTTTCGAAAGCATACCTTCTTTTACTCCGATAATGTGGTCTACCTGCTTTTCATTTTTAAATAGTAGAACCTGCGGAAAGATGTCTGCCTTTTTTTTAAGTTTATAGCCCAGCGTGACATTTGAGAAAGTGGGATAGTTCTCTATGATCTTATCCATGTATCTTACCAGACTGTCTTTTGGCTGGCCCATGATCAAAATAATATCAGCCTATGACCTGCACTCGTCCAATACATCAAGATGATTGATCAGTATTTTGGACCAACCACATCCCCACTCGGCCATACACAACAATGGTGTATGGTTTATTGATCTGTTTCAAATCTACATTGGGAGATGCGAGTGAACCGCCGTCCAACGCTGGAAAGGTGTTTTGTCAGAAAGTATTGATCAATAAAGCCATGGTTAGAACGAATAGGGTAACGAATTTCATCTGCATATACCCAAAAATAACATGTAACTCCGGGAAGTCCTAACGCCTCATGAGGTTAGTGTAAGACGCCCTTTTTCAGTGCTTCATTTTTTTAAACCAATTATTTGTAGAACTTTAAGCCCATTAAACAGATATCACATGACATGGGAAGAGGCGTTAGCAGACATAAAGAAAAGTATCAGCAAGGGGTTGAAGTTGGACAAGCTTTCCAATTATGGCAGACCAGTGGTGGACGTTCCACCCTATCCGTGCACCACCTATGATTACAATAACGAAGAGGGCTATAAAGTAAGAATAGGGTCTGACACCTATATTGAGATCCCCATTTCCATGCTTAAGAACTGCTATGAGACGTCAAAGGAGAATGGCGGAGTTTACAAAACAAGCATTATATATGGGCTATACCCAAAGCAATTGGCAGACCATGGAGGCTATGTTCATGTTGTGGGGAATATTTTTGAAATTTCCGGGCTGGCTAAGAAGGTGAAGGGCGGGTATGCGATGAGGTAGCTTTGAAAATATCGAAATGGAGAGTTGGATGTTTGTTTGATTCCGCGTGTAATATCAGTGCATTCATATTGCTCATAATCCGTTGAAGCAAAGTATTTTTTCCCCCAACCTTCAATATAATCATAGTATGAAGAATATCTTTCTCGCTGTATTGATCTTTCATTTTATCCCGGAAATACTACCCGCACAGTCCACGCCCCTGGTCGATCCTACAATAAAAACCAGCAGGGAAGTTTTGACGGGGTTCATGGATCTTCGATTTGGGATGTTCATCCATTGGGGACCCGTAGCACTCCGGGGTACAGAGATCGGATGGTCAAGAGGTGTACAGGTTCCGGTGGAGGAGTATGATGGTTTGTATACGGAGTTTAATCCGGTATTGTTCGATGCAGAAAAATGGGTGAAAACCGCCAAAGATGCCGGCATGAAATATTTGGTCATTACGGCCAAGCACCACGATGGATTTTGCCTCTGGCCCACTTCCTTTACGGCCCATAATATCATGAACTCCTCCTACAAAAAGGATATTGTGGGTGCTCTTGCTGAAGCTTGTAAAAAGCAAGGCATCAGGTTTTGTATTTACTTCACGGTACTGGACTGGTATGATCCCAACTATCCCATTCATCTTCCTGGTGGTAAAGTAGCGGATCCCAAGTCTGATATGAACAAGTTTGTGTACACCACCATGAAAGGGCAACTGAAGGAACTGGTTACTCGCTACCACCCTTATATGCTTTGGTTTGATGGGAATTGGGATTCTGTCTGGACGCAAACCCATGCGGTAGATATGTATACCTATTTAAAAACCTTAGATCCTCAGGTAATTATCAATAACAGGCTGGGTAAGGGAGATCATCCAAATTTAACGGCCACATCCGTTGGCGATTATGCCACCCCGGAACAGAAGATCGGCGCGTTAAACATGCATGATCCCTGGGAAACCTGCATGACCATTGGCAAACAATGGTCGTGGAAGCCGAATGACAATGTGAAGTCATCGAAGGAATGCATTCAAACACTGGTTAAAACGGCAGGCGGGAATGGTAATCTTCTATTTAACGTGGGCCCCATGTTGGACGGACGTATAGAGAACAGGCAAGTGAGCCGACTAAAAGAGATCGGCGACTGGTTAAAGCTCTATGGTGAAAGTATCTATGGCACCAAGGGTGGGCCTTATGCACCCAGTGATCGTTTTGCCACTACCCGAAAAGGCAATAAGCTTTATGTACACGTTTTCGCGAACGGCTTAACGGAATTGCGCTTACCAGATCTCACCGGAATAAAGGTTGTCCATGCACAATTCATTGGTGGGGTAAATCTGCCATTCACCCAGGAGTCTGGCGGGGCTATCGTGTTGCAGTTGCCTGCTGCGCTCCCGAATGAAAACGATGCGGTGATCGCATTGACCCTTGACAGCAATGCGGAAAGTATCCCTCTGATAGAAATAAAGTAAATTCAAGTTCATTTTAAATCAATGGTAACATGATTATGCTCAAGTTTTGTTGTACCGTGGTTCTGACAACCCTGTTCTTGATAGCTTGCGATGATCCTAAAAATGCTTCGGTCCCGGTCAAGCGCTATGGCATGGTTACCGGGTTAAAAGCGGAGAAAATGGGTTATTACAATGAACTGCATGCCGCGGTATGGCCATCGGTGCAGCGGACTATTAAAGAATGTAATATCCAGAATTATTCCATCTTCCTGAAAGAGATAAATGGTTCATTAATGCTATTCAGTTATTTTGAATATACAGGGAATGATTTTGACGGTGATATGAAGAAAATGGCTGCCGACAGCGCCACGCAAAGATGGTGGAAAGAGACGGATCCCTGTCAGCAACCGCTACCCGATGCTGCTGCAAAGAACCAGATATGGAGCAGCATGGAGGAGGTGTTTCATCAGAATTAGGAACCAACAAAATAGTCATCGACAAACCTTCGAAAGAGTATATACGAAACACTTATACCAACCGGCTGTGGAATAGTTTATCGGTTTCCAACTCAAATTCTCTACGGTCCAGTTTCCTGAAGGCGGAATTAGTGAGTGAATAGTCCCTGAGTTCTTTGTTGCCCTCGATCTCATTTTGAAGCAAATGACGGGTATCGCCAGATCCGAGAATATGTATGGAATGAGCATATCTGATTTTGGCCGCTACTTCCTTTACAAACTTCCGGAGATGATCGTTTTCGCGATGCTGGTCTTTTTTCTCCCTATTAATGCTAACTCCGAATAAGCCAGTTTTATCGTCAGTTTCGCCGTTGAACCTGTCAAGATCCTGAAATTCGTTATGATGAACCTCGAAATGACGGGTGCCATGGGGTTCTTCCCGTATGATCATAGCAGTACGACTGTCTATCCAGACTGAATAAAGCAGGTCGTGAAGATCCTTTTTCATACTAATAAATTATAAATATCAAGATACTATTACGCAGGGTCAGGAAAAATGATACCCGTCATGATAAATAGACCTTTTTGCCAAGCCTACCCACGTCAGCCAAGCAGCGGGCAGGCTCTGTTGGAAAGGATTTCAAAGGGTCACTTATTCTGATATACAAGGGATCCCGTTTGTTACATCAGGGCCCGAAAGGGGCTTTATCCTGTATTCCCCTATGTTTTTTTGGACGTCGAAATCCCGCATCTGGTATATGGCATGAGGATGTCTCCCTTCAGAATGCCCGGGCGGGAGGGGGAGGGGGAAGGTGAAGCAGTGAAAGCATGGGTGAATAATGCGCCCTCCCTGGCCAGCCTGTCAAAACTGGGTGTTCCAACAATACGGTCACCATAGCCACTGGCGTGCGGGAAGGACCAATCGTTCGCGATCAGAAATAGGATATTGGGTCTTTTGTTAGCCTCGATGGTGTTGGCTTGTGAAAGGCCCGATAGCAGAAAAAGAAGGCCAATTATTTCTTGTCATGTTGGGATACTGCGATGTTCCTAAAGAGATATCATTTGATCAATAGGTCAGATACGTGAAACTTGGTGGCAAGAATAACCTCAAAGTGGGACTGTTCAAATCCTTCTCCGGAGGTTTTCGGTAATCCTATTCTTAGAAAAGCGGTACATCGCTTTAACTGCTTGCACGTATACCTACTACCACTGATCCTGCTGAGGTGACCAGAATTGAACTCACGGCTTACTCCACTCATGTTTTTGACACATAATATTTCATTTTTGCCATTGCCTGATTCCATGGAACTCCGTATTTTATGCCCGATTTGTCTCATTATTTCAAGAAGGATCGTTTCTTTTTAGTGGTGTAGACGAAATTAGGTAATACCACGTTCTAGAAACGAGCGATCCCAGTACCTAGTGCATTGTTTACCTATTGATTTTTAGTGACATAACACCATAACCTATATGAAATCCACTCTCCCGTTCATTTTTTTTTCCATTATATGTTTTGAAGGCTTCTCTCAGGAAAAGTCAAACATTAAGTTTGGAAAAGTATCGACGGATGATTTTACAATAAATAGTAGTGTTATAGACAGTTCAACCGAGGCTGTAATAATAGCTGATGTGGGTAGATCTGAGTTTGTTGGAAACATGAAATCCAGCTTTGCTATAGTTTTCAAACGATCAACGAGGATCCTGATCCTGGATAAGAAAGGAATCGATGTAGCTACAGTGGAAATACCTCTGTACGTAAGCTTAAGCGGTGAAGAGAAGCTGTTGAATCTTAAAGCCAGGACATACAACCTGGAAAATGGAAAAGTGGTTGAAGTAGTGCTGGGTAGTGAGTCTATTTTTAAGGAGAAGCGGAATAAGAATGTTTTAGTCACCAAGTTTACAATGCCCGGAGTGAAACCCGGTTCTATCGTTGAATATAGCTACACGATTCAGTCGGATTTCTTGTTCAATCTTCAACCCTGGGAGTTTCAGGGATAGTATCCCCGCTTATGGAGTGAGTACGAGGTGGAAATTCCAGAGTATTTCCGTTATGTGTTTCTATCGCAAGGGTCTACGGCGTTTTATTTACATAATAAAAGTATCGAGAATAGGAATTGGGATGTTTCTTTCGACGTATCGTCAGGCAGGGTTAGGACACAGAACCTTGAGGGCAAGAGCAATGTTGACAGATGGGTGATGAAGGATGTTCCTGGACTAAAAGAAGAGCCATTTACCTCCACAGTCGATAACTACACGTCTAAAATCCAGTTTCAGTTGGGCATGATTCAGTTTCCCAACCAGAACAGTAAGGAAGTAATGAGTACTTGGGAGAAGGCAATGTCTTCCTTAATGGACGATGATGATTTCGGTTCTGCACTTAAGCAGAATAACAATTGGTTGGATGATGATTTGAAAATTGCTACGATTGGCGCTATAGACGACGGTGAAAAGTCAAGGAAGATCTTTCAGTATGTAAAAAATAATTTTTCTTCAACCGGGCGAACCGGATTATTCCTGACGGATAATTTGAAAACCGTTTATAAAAATAAACGGGGCAGTGTTGCGGATATCAATCTGCTATTGATTGCGATGCTGCGTCATGAGAAAATCAAGGCCTATCCGCTTATTTTAAGTACAAAATCCCATGGATTCACGAACGAGCTTTATCCAATTCTTGAAAGGTTTAATTATGTCGTTTGTTTGGCAGAAGTGGATGGAAATGAAGTGTTGTTGGATGCCTCAATCCCTTCGCTTGCCTACGGCCGGTTGCACTGGAAATGTTACAATGGGCATAGCAGGATCGTAGACCCAAAAAATCCCTCTTCGATCATACTGAATGCTGATTCTTTGAGGGAGAAAAAGATGACCCTGATCGATATTTCCAATGATGAGAAGAATGAATGGGTTGGAAAATTAAGCACTTCCTATGGACCCTTTGAGTCCATGAGCGTAAAGAGCGAGGTAGCAGAGAAAGGGCAGGATGATTATTTTAAGCAAATTCGATCTGCGTTCACTTATGATATTGATATTCGGAATGCGGCAATTGACTCGCTAAAGAAAGATGGCGTGCCCGTGGCATTGCGATATGAGTTCTCCATTCCGTTGAATAAGGAAGATGACCTTATTTATTTTAATCCTTTAATGGGCGAAGGGTATAAGTCTAATCCATTCAGTGCGGCGGAACGGCGGTATCCTGTAGAAATGCCCTTTGCCATCAACGAGACCATCTACGCTAATATAGCTGCTCCTAAAGGCTATATTATTGATGAGTTTCCTAAATCGGTCAAGATAAACTTTAACGAAAATGAAGGGTTCTTTGAGTATCGGTTTTCGAAGGTTTCGGATGAACTTGTGCAGATGCGTTCGTGGTTAAAATTGGATCGGGCAAATTTTGATCCGGAAGAGTATCAGGTATTGAGGGAATTTTATGCGTTTGTGGTGAAGAAACATACGGAACCGGTGGTATTTAAGAAGAAGAATAAATGATCCGCGTATGAGAATTTTATTTTTGTTGGGTATATCCCTTCAGTCTTTTGTATGGCTGTCTGCACAGGATTTCAACGTGCTTGCCATACCTGACTCGCTGCGACGCGGAGCCCATTCAGTAAAACGGTTGGAAGAATACGTGATTGACATAAAAAGCCCTGGTAAAGCCCGTGTGTATGAGCGGCATGTTTATACTATCATGAATAGTAATGCCGGACACCTGGCTACATATCGTGCATATTATACTCAATTTGTGCGTATTAATTCGGTAACGGGAGTATTGTATAGCTCCTCCGGCAAAGAGTTGAAGCGCCTCAAAAAGAAGGACTGGCAAGATCTGAGTGTCTACGACGGAATGAGTATCGCTAATGACATAAGGGTTAAGGAGAATGAATTCAGCTATAACGAGTATCCCTTTACTGTAGAGTTTGAAGAAGAGGATGAAATCGATGGGTTGATGAGTATACCAACATGGTTTCCTGTTTCAGAATATGGAATGTCATTAGAAAATAGCAAGTACACAATTATTGCACCTGCCAATTACGAGATAAGATATCGGGCGTTCAAATTTTCCGATCCTCCTAGCATCACAGAGAAGGATGGTAAGAAGATTTACAGCTGGGAGATCAGGAATATGGCTGCTATCCGCCGGGAAGATCGTGCACCGGATCTCCTTGAACTGGTGCCCAGTGTCCAGTTTGCTCCGTCTGACGTCGAAGTAGAAGGATATAAAGGAAACATGTCGACCTGGACTGAGTATGGAAAATTCATGAATCAGCTATTGATCGGCAAGGATAATTTACCTGCTGATATGAAGGATAAGATTCACAGTATCGTTGCACCTTTAAAAACGGATAAAGAGAAGGTTGTGGCGCTGTATGAGTTTATGCAAAGGAATACACATTATATCAGTATTCAGTTGGGCATAGGTGGATGGAGACCTTTCGATGCCACTTATGTAGCAGACAAGAAATATGGCGACTGCAAGGCCCTTTCGAATTATATGGTGGCTCTTTTAAAAGAAGCTGGGATACAGGCAAAATATGTAGTGATCAGTGCCGGCGAAGACGCACGGCCCTTGTTGGAAGATTTTCCGCGCAGCCAATTTAATCATGCCGTAGCTTGTGTTCCCCTCGGGAAGGACACTATTTGGTTGGAATGCACAAGCCAGACCCAGTCAGCCGGGTTCATGGGAAGTTTCACCGGTAATCGAAAGGCAGTGATCATTGATGAAAGCGGAGGCCATGTAGTAAGCACCCCCCGATATGGTATCAATGAAAATCGACGAACTTCAGTAGTAACTGCACTTATCAACAATGAAGGGATGCTGGATGCAACGATCAAAACGCAGTATTCAGGCATTGAGCAAGAGCTGCCCCATGCATTAATGAATGAGGTATCAAAGGATACCCGAGAGAAGTATTTAAACAAGATGTTGGGCCTGCCATCTTATGAGGTGATCAGTAATGAATACGATCAACGCAAGGGCCCGCTGCCAACGGTTGATGAGCGATTACAAATAAAGGCAAATGCTTATGCAACAGTAACGGGCAAGCGCTTGATTCTGAATCCTAACATTTTGAGAGGTAGCTCTGAGCGGCTGGTACCCGATAGTGCCAGAAAGCATGATTTTCTGGTGAATCGCAGTTATACTCATGTTGATTCCATCATGATCGACGTACCTGTTGGATTTCGTTTGGAAAGTGTTCCGAGAGAAGTTTCCATTGATAACAAGTTTGGGCAATACAGTAGTTCGGTAAAATGGGAAGCAAATCGGTTGGTCTATTACAGGTTTAATATGCAACTTAAGGGACAATACGCTGCAGCCGAATATAACGAGCTCGTGAAATATTTCGACCAGATCTATAAAGCTGACCGCAGCAGTGTTGTGTTTGTCAAAGAGTGAGCGGCAAGGTATTCCACTGTTATAAAGTGATAAAGTTGTTTTATTTTAGTAGCTCCAAAGAAATAATCTGTTGAGCTTTTTTTGCAAAAGGAATAAAAATGAACATTTTTAATTCTATTGGGCTTTGGCTCGGGCATAAGAAATTCTATTGGACCCTCTACTTAAAACATTAAAATGAAAACAATATTTTCATGCTTTATCTTATTTCTTATTTGCTTTAAATCTTTATCTCAAACTCCAAATGTTAATGATACAGTAAGTAGCAACATTGTTATCAAATTCAATACAGTTAAGCAAAGTTTTAAAGAAGCAAGTACGTCAACAATGAACACCTACTACTTACCGCACAGTAAGAGCGTTGTACTTACATTTGAAGTGCCAAGTTTTAATTTTAGACTTAATTCATCATTAAATGACAGTGCCGTTTTTAAATCAAGCTCAAGTAAACTTACGTTACAGAATAAGGTTGAAAGTTTTGTAAAAGAAGACCAAATTACATATAGCTTTACATTCATCACTTCAAAGGATAATTTAGTCAAAATGCTCTCTGACAAATTGAGTGAAATTACTTTCTATTTTACTCCAAATCAATATAGAATAACGGAATATTTAGAGGCAAATAATCAGATGACTGCGAGTTTAAAAAAACATTTCATTAGG
>JBBAJO010000034.1:8616-34394 GCA_040404005.1 Chitinophagaceae bacterium | reverse complement strand
TACTCATCCTTGTAAATCCCCATTTTGGAGAATGGCAGATTTTCGAACCCGGGGATCATCTGGAATACTTTAGCATCGGGCTTCAGGCTGAAATTCTTATTCTTCATGTCAACAAAA
Source organism: Chitinophagaceae bacterium (assembly GCA_040404005.1). Classification (GTDB taxonomy): domain Bacteria; phylum Bacteroidota; class Bacteroidia; order Chitinophagales; family Chitinophagaceae; genus Pollutibacter. The sequence goes on along the minus strand of JBBAJO010000034.1, from coordinate 34,277 downwards.
CCGGGATCTTCTTTAGTGACCCAATTGTTTTTACTGTCCATCTGTGCATGCTGGCCGCCCATGAGGTGAAGCGGTTCTTCGGGCCCGCCCACTATGAGATTTCCTTCAAGCAGATTGCCCCGCGAACGCATGCCCTGCCATTCTTTATTCTCGGTGATTTCGTCGAGGTAAGGCAGCAGCCCGGGATATTTTTCTGAATAGGGCGGCACACGAAAATTCACTTCTTCTTCCAGCCTTTTTCTGATCAATCCATTTTTGCCAAGCATGGTTTTCGCCTCTGCCATGGCCCAGGTATAATAGTGGGCTGAGATCACGGCAGTATGGCTGATGGGATTGATCACTATATTGTTTTTCATCACCAGGTCCCACCCCGTATTACTGAACAGTACGCCATGATTCGTTTTCATGTTATTGAACACATTGCCAAATACAAGCACATCGGTGGATGAGTCGTCACAATAAATACCCATGGTCATCCTGTTGGGATTGCCGCAATTGTCGAGGTAATTATATCGTACCACATTACCCCTGTCGCTCGGATTGCGACCGATATACCAGGGAGAGGTGTCGTTGGAATTAAGCGTTACATCATGGATATGGTTGTACTCAAACAGGTGTTCATTGCCATGCACAAAGATCCCCTGCCAGTCTGAGTTGTAAATTTCATTGTTCGATACCGTGTTTCCGCAGCCATCCACATTGATGCCGGCCCAGATGAATTTATTTCTCCTGTTGTAGTCGTGTATCCTGCAATTCTTCACATAACTGTTCCCGTTTGTAAGCGTTTTTTTATCGCCACCACTCAGGAACACACCGCCGCTGCCCGTATTATAGATGTCGCAACTCAATATTCCATTGTTGCTGCCTGCGTTTCTGTTCCATGCGTTGTTGTAGTAGAGATGATTTTGCAGACTGCCGATCACCCCCGACTGCGGCTCGCCCACGTAGTCGTCTACCGAACTTCGCTCGTCAAGCAGCCGTGCTCCCTGACCCATGAAAATACCACAGGTGCCGACGTTCCTGACCGTGCATCCCGCTATCAGTACATCGGTGCAGTTTTCCATATACACGCCGATCCCCCGGCCCACTTCAACGGTCATTCCCTCGATCCGCAAATGACTCGCTCCTTCTATGGAGATGATGGGTTCTTCTATTATGGAGACTTGTACGAGTGCTTTTTGAAGACTGGCTGTTGGCCATAGATACAGTATGCCTGTTTCTTCGTCTACATACCATTCACCGGGACGGGTCAACTCTTCCAGGATATTGATCGCGATGTATTGTTGATAGTCTTGCCCCGAAGCCACGCCATAAAGATGGGGGCGGGCCAGTTTGATGAGTTTTTTAATGGTGTCTATATATTCCACGGGAGCATAGTCATCCGCGAAGCCATAATTGAAAGTGCCCTGGAACCAAATGTTTTTCTGGCCTGCCCACCGCTTATGTCTTTCATCCGTGTACTGGAACAGCGCCCCGCGATTTGCCTTATCACCTATTCGCGGAACAGAACCTTTATCGATCACTTTCCCGATCTTGATATCACCCGCGTCGGGGTAGCGGGCGAGGGTCATGGGACTACCGTTTACAAAAAGTTCAAGACCTGATGGTACTACGGGCAATGCATGCCCGTACTGGCGATGCTTTCCAAAATTGGTGACGCCCAGTTTTTTTAGATCGATCTGCCACACTTGCGCTTTTGCAGATGGATCAAGGCGGGAAATAATCTTCTGGTCTTTCAACGGTTTAAACTGCTCCGCTGGTAACGATTTGCCACCCGTGATGTTGACTTTTTCTCCGGGTGCGGCAGCCCATATGACCGGATTGCCTTGCTCACCTCCATCTTCTTTGTTTAGCACGAAGCTTTTGTTCAGGTCATAGACCCCCTGGTGCACGATGATCTTCGGGTTTTGTTTTTCGCGCCTTAAATTTCTTGCCATTGTTTTTGCCGCTTCGAAACTGGCCAGTGGTTTTTCCTTAGACCCTGAATTGGAGTCTTTACCGTGTTTGGCAATGTGGATCTCCTGTGCAGGAGCAAATTGGCAGCAAAGAATCGAAAAAAATAGGGTGGCGAAGAAAAGATATGTTTTCATCAATTAAATGTCCATTCTGCCGTCAAGGTACAAAACTATCAGGTGTTGAAGGTAAAGAGAGCGGGTTTGACAAGGGAAATCGATTTCGTTACATAGCGTCTGAAATTATCCTAAGTTTAAGGAGGGAAGCATAGTCCCCCCTTATTTAAGGACCCAATTGTATTCATCCCGATCAAAGGGAATCAATATGAAGAAATATTTTTTTGTCATAGGACTTGTTTTCATGATCGCCTGCAGCAACATGGATATGCCGCCGGATGTTGCTGAGGTATACCAGGGCCTGCCCGATCAGATCGATTATAATAAGGACGTAAAGAAAATATTGTCCGACAAATGTTTTTTATGCCATGGACCGGATGCTAAAAAGCAGAAGGCTGATCTAAGGCTTGACATCGCGTCTTTTGCTTTCACCAAAAAAACAGAATCAGGGTTGAAAGCCATCAGTCCGGGTAGTCCCACTAAATCGGAAGTGGTGCATCGCATCCTAAGTAATGATCCGGAGTACCGGATGCCGTCTCCTGAATCACACCTCGAATTAACTCCGTATGAAAAGGCCGTTTTAATTAAGTGGATCGATCAGGGTGCGGAGTACAAACCGCACTGGGCCTTTGTGGCGCCGAAGAAAGAGGATGCGCCAGATACAGAAGATGAAGGTTGGGTTAAGAACGACATCGACAAGTACATCCTCAGCAGCATGGAAGAAAAGAAATTGAAGCCTGCGGCGGAGGCAGACAAGGAAACGCTGATCAGAAGGCTAAGTTTCGATATCCGCGGGATCTCTCCGGAAGTCGAAGAGATCGATGCTTTTGTTGCCAGCAAAGATCCAAAGGCATACGAGAAGTTGGTTGATGGATATCTCGCATCCGATCATTACGGGGAGCGAATGGCAGCCTACTGGCTCGATGTAGCGAGGTTTGCCGACAGCCATGGATATTTGGATGATAAGCACCGCGACATGAGTCCCTGGCGGGAGTGGGTAGTCAACGCCTACAACAGGAATCTTCCGTTTAATGATTTCGTCACCTGGCAAATGGCAGGCGACCTGCTGCCGAATCCTACCAAAGAGCAGATACTCGCCACTGGGTTTAACCGGAATCATAAACAGAATAGTGAGGCAGGCATTATCGAAGAGGAGTTCAGGGTGGAGTATGTGGCAGACAGAACAAATACGCTGGGCACAGCCATGATGGCCATGACCTTAGGCTGCGCAAAATGCCATGATCATAAATATGATCCCCTGAGCCAGAAAGAGTACTATTCCCTGTTTGCATTCTTCAATAGCACGTTTGAAAAAGGGGGTCCTAATTATGGCGATGATATGGTGGTTCCGGGGCCAACGCTGCTATTAACGAGTTCGCAGCAGGATGTGCAGATCAGGGAGCTCAAAAACAACATCGTATCGCTGGAAAAAGCTGAGGCCGAGAAGGTCGCAGCCTACGTGGCCAGCCAGAAGGCAGCGGGAGAAGCAGCCATCTCGAGATCTCTTGCTGCCAAAGTAGTGGCGAAGTTGAGTTTCGACAAGACCATTGTGAAAGACGAAAAAACATCCTTGTTTGTCAATGAGGCCGACAAATCCACCAATCCGGTTTTCCGAAAAGCTGATTTTGGAACGGGCAGAACGGGGAAGTCGCTCAAGTATAACGACCAAACGCGCGTCATGTTCCCTGCAACGAAACTGGGGTATTGGGAGCGCTATGAGCCTTTCTCATACAGCCTCTGGGTAAAGGTCCCTGAAGTGTATCCGCTGGCCACCATTTTCTATCATTCAGAGAGTCACCGCTACGGCTACCAGGGATATGATCTGCTGCTGGTCGACAATAAACTGAATTTCAGGCTGAGTCATAATTACCCGCACGATGCCATAAGTGTGATGGCTACTGACCCTGTAAAGCTGAATGAGTGGACCCATGTGGCGGTGAGCTATGATGGAAGCAGCAGGGCGAACGGGGTATCGATCTATGTGAATGGGAAGAAAGTTTCAACCACTACCAAATATGATCAGCTGGTAAAAAATATTCGCCAGAACTACAGCATCCATAAGGGGGCACTGAGTGGGGTCATCCTCGGAGAAAAATCCCTTGACCGGTCAATGCCCAATGGTGAGGTTGACGAGTTCCATATTTTTTCAGATGCGCTTACGCCTGGCGAGGTCGGATATCTGGCGGGCGAGAAATCATTTCCCCTGAATGCAAAAAGAGATTCTACAAAGCCATCAACATTGTTTGAAACGAGAAAAGCGCTGTGTGATATTTACGACTCGGTGAGGGAAGTGATGGTGATGGGTGATCTGCCTTCACCGCGACAAACCTTCGTTTTAAGTCGCGGTCTGTATAACAGCCCCGGTGATAAAGTGGAGCCGGCAACGCCAACGGCCATTCTTCCTTTTTCAAAAAACCTTCCCAAAAACAGATTGGGTTTATCGCAGTGGTTGTTTGATCAGAAGAATCCGCTGACTGCGCGCGTGGCCGCCAATCGGATCTGGCAATTGATATTTGGAAAGGGTTTGGTCATCACTTCAGATGATTTCGGTAGCCAGGGGGCCATGCCCACGCATCCGGAACTGTTGGATCATTTGGCTATTCGGTACCGCGAGAATGGTTGGGATACCAAGGCCCTGATGAAATACATTTTCATGAGTGCTACCTATCGGCAGTCGTCCGTTACTGATCCGGCCATCATCAAAGCAGATCCCGAGAATAAATTACTGACCAGGAATCCACGGTACAGGTATCCTGCAGAAATGATAAGAGATAATGCGCTCGCCGTGTCGGGTCTTCTTTCAACTAAAAAAGGCGGCCCAAGTGTTTATCCCTATCAGCCGGAAGGATTGTGGGAAGAGTTGAGCGATAAGGTATGGCGGTACAAGTATGTGCTTTCAACGGGTGAAGACCTTTACCGAAAAAGCATTTATACGGTGCGTAAAAGAACCAGTGTGATCCCCTTCATGCAAATCTTCGATGCGCCAGACCGTTCTGTTTGCACGGTGAAACGTCAGGTTTCCAGTTCGCCCATGCAGTCGCTTGCGATGCTGAATGATCCGCAGATCCTTGAAGCGGCGCGGTTTGTAGGCCTGCGCATGATGCAGGAAGGAGGAAAGCAAACCGATGCGCAGTTGAACTATGGATTCAGGTTGATCACGGGTCGAGGGCCGGCTAAAAAAGAATCTGACCTGATGAGAGAGATGTACATCGATGAACTGAAAAAATTTGAGGCAAATCCGGAGAAGGCAAAGGCTTTACTTTCAGTAGGGATGAAGCCTGTGCATACAGATAAGGAAATTGAGCTTGCGGCGATGTTGAACACCGCGCTTGCGCTGATGAACACCGATGAATTTATCACCAGAAAATGATCATGCATGGATGAGTTGATGAAAAGGCATTTCGAGAAAACACGCAGGGACTTCCTGAAAGGATCTGTGTTGGGGCTCGGTGGTATGGCATTGGGCAGCTTGCTGGGTTGTGGAAGGAATAGCAGCAAGCCCCTGGCGGAACAGGTGGCCGAAGAGATCAACAGGCCCCTGGTTAATCCTCATTTTTTGCCGCGGGCGAAGCGGGTGATTTATTTATTCCAGAGTGGCGGACCATCGCAGATGGAGTTGTTTGACTACAAACCGAAGCTCTACGAAATGCACGGGCAGGAGATCCCTGAGTCTGTGGTGGGTAAGAACCGGATCTCGGGGATGGTCACCAATCAATATTCTTTTCCATTGGCCATGCCTGCTGTCAGTTATCAGCAGTACGGTGCCAATGGGACTTATTTGTCAGACGTAATTCCACATACGGCTTCGATCGTTGACGATATCTGTATCGTAAGATCGATGTTCACCGAGCAGATCAATCACGAGCCTGCATTGATCTTTACGCAAACGGGAAATCAACTGAGTGGCAGGCCCTGCATCGGATCATGGTTGAGTTATGGTTTAGGAAGTATGAATGATAACCTGCCTTCATTCATTGTGATGTTGTCGAAAGGCGGTGGTGATCAGCCGATCAGTAATGCCGCCTGGAGCAGTGGCTTCCTGCCTTCCCATCACCAGGGTGTTCAGTTCATGTCTACCAAGGAACCTATTCCATTTTTGAACAACCCGAATGGGACAGACCGGATGGACAGGAGAAAGGCACTTGACTATATCAAGGGCTTCAATCATCTGCAGAATGAAACCTGGCACGATCCGGAGATCGAGAGCCAGATCAGCCAGCATGAAATGGCGTACAGGATGCAGATGGAGATCCCTGAGATCACAGACCTTTCGAATGAGCCGCAACATATTTTAGACATGTATGGGGAAGATGTTTTGATTCCCGGAACGTTTGCGCACAATTGTATTTTGGCCAGGAGGCTGGCCGAAAAGGACGTGCGTTTTGTACAGCTATATCATTTAGGCTGGGATCATCACGGGTCTATTGCTTCAGGTATTCGAAGGGCCACGAAGCAAACGGATCAGGCATCAGCAGCGTTAGTGAAGGACCTCAAACAGCGGGGACTACTGGATGACACCCTGGTGATCTGGGGTGGTGAGTTTGGAAGGACCAGCTTCTCACAAGGAAAGCTAACGCCGGAAGGATTTGGCCGCGACCATCACCCCGGATGCTACAGCATGTGGATGGCAGGGGGTGGCGTGAAGCCGGGCATGGTGTATGGGGAGACAGATGATTTTGCGCACAACGTGGTGCGGGACCGTGTGCATGTCCACGATTTCCAGGCCACGATGATGCATCTGCTGGGGATAGACCACGAGAAATTTATTTATAAGACCCAGGGCAGGCGATACAGATTGACCGACGTATCTGGCCATGTCGTTCACAACCTGCTTGCCTGATGATAGAATTGATCGGTCGTCTTCATCCTGCTATTGTCCATCTTCCCATCGGCATCTTTGTATTGGCATTCATCTTCCAGTATATCATGCCATTGAAAAGCGGGCGTGATGAATTGATCCGGTTTGTACTGGTAATCAGCCTGATCTTTTCCCTGCTGGCTAGTGCTATGGGCTGGGTACTTTCCTGGAATTCTGAGTACGCGGAAGCAACAGTCGACCAACACAAGTGGCCTGCGATTTTTTTCACCATCGCATCGGGCCTGTTGATTCCACTTCATATCAAAGCCCCATCGATACCCTTGGTTAAAAAAATGTATCACGGACTGTTTTTTGTGTCGATGGTATTGCTGATGGTAGCAGGCCATCGTGGCGGAAGCCTCACTCATGGGGAAAATTATTTAAGTCTGATGGCTTTACAAGATGAAGATGGCATTAAAGATACGTCGCTGATAAAGCCCGACATCAGCGATACTTCGATGACGCCGATTTTTACCGGATTGGTGCAGCCGATGCTGGAAGAGAAATGTGTGAAATGCCACAATGAGAAGAAAATAAAAGGTGGCTTGCGGATGGATCAGTTCGCCCTGTTGATGAAGGGCGGGAAGAACGGCGTGGCCGTAGAAGGAGGGGACGCTGACAATAGCCTGTTGATTCAGAGGGTCCTTTTGGAGGTGGACGATGAGAAACATATGCCACCCAAAGGGAAGAAGCAATTGAGTGACCGGGAACTGGCGTTATTGTATTGGTGGGTGCATCACGGTGCTTCGGCGACTGCTCCGATCAAGGATCATATTGCTAATGATACGATAAAACCTTTTATCGCCACAAAGAACGAGCAGCCCGCAGCAGTAGCATTGCCGGAAGTGAAGGCCCCGGATTCACTGGCTTTGGTTGCCCTGGTTAAGGTTGGCTTTCATGTAACGCCGGTGGCAAATGGAAGCCACTTGCTCGAGATCAGTGCAATCAATATGCCGGCATTGAAAGATGAAGATATGAAGCTGCTCAAACCGGTGGCGGAGAATGTACTTTGGCTGCATCTGGCCGACAGGGACATTACTGATCAGGGAATCGCGCATATCAGCGGCTTCAAAAATCTGAGAAGGCTGGACCTCAGGCATGCTAAGATTACTGATGCCTCGGCAGCGGTGATCGGAAGACTGACAAGCCTTGAGTATCTGAATCTGGTTGGCACTCAAATCAGCGATATGGGGCTTGCTCAATGGAAAGACTTGGGGGCACTGAAACAATTGTATTGCTGGGAGACGAATATTACGCCTACGGGCCTTGAGTTTTTTAAGCGTTCGAACCCCGTAACGAACGTTTACCAGGCGATCAATTAATACACTGCCAATATCATGTATAAGCGTCACCTGAGACGATCAAGGAAGGCGGTCTATTTACCTGCGTAAAAAATAAAGGATAGGGTAAAGACCTGACAAAGTCATTGAATTATATCGTCCGGCCATTACATTTGTCATATGGTAGTTATTCAAAGTCATGATGAGTTCGCATCGTATTTAGGTAAGGAGATCGGGGTATCTGAGTGGCATCATATCACACAAGAGCAGATCAATAAATTTGCGGATGCCACACTGGATTTTCAGTGGATACATACTGACCCTGAACGGGCAGCGAAGGAGAGTCCGTTCAAAAAGACCATAGCGCACGGGTATCTTACCCTCTCGCTCATTCCTTTTTGCTGGAAGCAAATTGTAGACGTACAGAACCTGAAAATGGAGGTTAATTACGGGATCGAAATGATCAAGTTCGGCCAGGCCGTGGTTGTTGACAGTGAAGTCCGTTGCAGGGTTTTCCTCAAGTCCATCATCAACCTCCGGGGCATTACAAAGGCAACTTTATTCATCCAACTTGAGATCAAAGACCAGCCAAAGCACGCATTTACGGGAGACGTAGTCTTTCTCTATCATTTTATATAGTCGAAAAAAATATGTTGTAATAGCTTTCGAATACTTAACAGTTAAAACATAAGTGATGAAAAACCTTTTGTTGATCGGAATACTTGTTTTTACGATTGCATGTGGAAGCAGTACATCTTCCAATACGGATAAAACTGCAGGCGGCGCCACTATGTATTATGGGGGCGACATCATCACCATGGAGGGAGACAGCGCCCAATATGCAGAGTCAGTAGTAGTGAAGGACGGCAAAATTCTTTTTGTCGGCTCAAAAGACGAAGCCATGAAACAGGCGGGGAATGCCCACCAAATGGTAGATCTCCAGGGCCGCACCTTATTGCCGGGCTTTTTTGATGGCCATGCACATTTCTTCGGCTTTGGTGCCCAGGCGGTAACTGCCACTTTGCTGGCGAGTCCTGATGGAGAATGCGATGATATACCCAGTCTTATTTCAATTACCAGAAAATGGTCTTCTGCCGCTGACCTCAGTAACACCAATGGCTGGATCGCAGGTATGGGCTTTGATGATGCTGTTTTAAAAGAGAACAGATTCCCGACCCGGCAAGAGTTGGATCAGATTTCCAAAGACACGCCGGTTGTGGTGATCCATATATCCGGGCATTTCTGTGTGATGAACACGAAGGGGCTTGAGAAGTCAGGCATCACTGCGGCTACAAAGAATCCGGAAGGGGGTGTGATCCGAAGGGAGAAAGACGGCAAAACGCCGAATGGGGTACTGGAAGAACTGGCCGCGATCCCGGTGATGTCTAAGGCACTTAGTCCAACCTCCACAGAGAATGCTGAATTTTTTCTCGATAAAGGTCAGGAATTGGCTGCGCGTTTCGGTCATACCTCGGTACAGGAAGGCCGGGCATTGCCCTCACAGCATGCAGCGATCGCGAGTTATGCAGAAAGTGGAAAACTGAAGTTGGATATTGCTTCTTATATCGACTATACCGCTCCGGGACTTTTACGTACAAAATGGTATGGTAGAACCTACCGTAATGGCTACAGGATCGCCGGAATGAAACTCACATTAGATGGTTCGCCCCAGGGCCGTACCGCATGGCGTCATGTTCCATACCTCCTACCGCCGGATGGTCAGGGTAAATCATATAACGGTTATCCTGTGATCCCTGAGGATGCGGATGTATTGCGGATTTACGATACGGCATTTTCAAATAACTACCAGATCATGGTGCATGCAAATGGAGAGGCGGCGATCGATCAGATGTTGAAGGGCGTTGCATACGCTGCAGACAAATACGGGAATAAAGACAGACGTACGGTGCTGATCCACGGCCAGTTCATCAACATGAACCAATTGGATAGTTTGAAAAAGTATGATGTAGTTGCATCACTGTTCCCGATGCATACATTTTATTGGGGCGATTGGTACAAGAAGATCGTAGGTCCGGATAAAGCCCAAAAGATCAGTCCAATCAATACAGCTTTAAAGAAGGGATTGCATGTGACCAGCCATACGGATGCGCCGGTGGCTTTTCCCAATATGATGATGATCCTTTGGACCACGGTCAACCGGGTCAGTCGGGCTGGCACGGTGATGGGCGCTGATGAGCGGCTAACTCCTTACCAGGCATTGCAAACGATCACCTCATGGGGTGCATGGCAGCATTACGAAGAGGATACGAAGGGTTCGCTGAAAGCGGGTAAGCTTGCGGATATGGTGTTGCTCGACAAGAATCCGCTGAAAGTGGATCCAATGACGCTGAAAGACATTAAAGTGCTGGAGACGATCAAGGAAGGGGAGACGATCTACAAGAGGCCATAATTATTTTTGTACATGGACTGGGGATTTTAACACAAACCCGTCGGCACTAAGGACAGGCAGTTTTGTAATTTCGGACCATTAACCAAAACGGAACAACCATGTACAGGATAGTCATCTCACTTGCCTTAGCCCTTCTGGTGCTTGAACTGAAGGCACAGGAGCATGCTCAAACAAATGAGCCTCACGAACAGCATGAGCACCATGGCATGAAAGGGGCAAACAGGTTAACGTTGGGACTAGGTCATACCCATGTGTCACGGGGACTGGTTGATGGCAAGCGGGAGTGGCTGGTGGTGCCTTCATGGTCGCTCAATTTCGATCATTGGGTGTCTGATAAATGGGCTGTTGGAATACAGAGTGATCTGATCCTCGAGACCTTTGTGATCGAGAATAATGAGGGCGTGGAATTTGAACGGGAAAAACCTTTCACTTTGGTACCCGTGGCGATATATAAGCCAGGTAAGCGGTTTGAGGTCTTAGGAGGTATTGGTGGTGAATTCGCCAAGGGACATAATTTTGTCCTTACCCGTTTAGGCGTGGAATACGGCTTCCATATTCCCGGAAACTGGGAAGTAGGGGCAGCCCTGGTCTGGGACAACAAATGGGGGTACTACAATACCTGGGGCCTGGCCTTCACTTTCAGTAAGATCTGGCCCAGAAAAAAAATTAGCGGATTGGCGGATTAGCGGATTGGCGAAGGCGGTTTGCGACTTCACGAATCTCACCTAGCCTGCAGGCAAGTACCGATTACGTACAACCATACCACAAAAAAAAGACCCGCCACCGGCGAGCCTTCCAAAATTTCTCACATTCCCACATTCACCACATTAATCACAATCTAAATGGCTGTAGGGGGAGGATTCGAACCTCCACGGGGACGTTAGCCATCGAACATCGCGAAGAGAAGCAACTCTCTCCGATAAGGTGGTCAACCCCAGTCGGTGACCCTGCAGAGTCACTGGCGTTATGCAATGTTTATCCGTTTTCCCCCACCCCCGAGACAAGAGGGTATGTCTGCCAAAGTTTCATCACCCCACAGTATGTGTTGAACTTGCGGCTGCAATATTAAAGGATTTCGACTTTTCATTACGATAACTTCAATAAAAATTTTTAAAAATCAGAATTTCTTCAATATATTAGTGCTTTAGATAGAAAATATTAAAAAACGATTGATAAATGGCCGCTAAATTCAATTTAGATAAACTCGACCTTCAGATCATCCATGCGATGATGGAAGATGCCGGCATTTCATACGCCGACCTGGGCAAACAACTTTTTGTTTCCGGCGGCACCATACATGTTCGGATCAAAAAACTTCAGGAGTTGGGTGTTGTTAAGGGAACAAAGTTGAACGTAGACCTCAAACAACTCGGCTATGATATCACCGCTTTTGTGGGCATATACCTCAAAGAAAGTTCCTTGTACGATGTTGTTGCGGAGGAATTGAAAAAAGTGCCTGAGATCATTCGTCTGAATTACACCACCGGTAACTACAGCATGTTCCTCGAAGTGGTTTGTAAGGACATTAATCAGCTCAGGTTCATCCTTCACGATACACTGCAGCATATCAAGGGTATCGAGCGTACGGAAACTTTTATCTCCCTGGATGAAAGCTTCAACCGGAACGTGCAGGTGACCCGATTACTCCAGCCATGAATCTGTTCGACCATGTAAAGCCTTTCTTCAGTTCCCTGTTACTGCTCGTAGTACTCAACCTGGTCATAAAACCCTTCTGGGTATTTGGGATCGACAGGCAGGTGCAGAACGTTACCGGCCTGGAGGCATATGGTAGTTATTTCGCGCTCCTTAATCTCTGCATGATGATGCAGTTCTTGCTGGACCTGGGCATCACGCCCTATTTTAACCGCAAATTCTCCGCAGAACCCCACAACGTTAAAATGCTTGCATCACAAGCATTCACCATCAAACTTCTGTTGAGCCTGTTGTTTACGCTGGTGGTCATGCTGGTGGCCTTCTTTACGGGCGTAGCGAACTGGTCCTTACTGGGCATGCTCATGGTGATGCAGGTGCTCACCACCTTTTTGCTCCTGTTCAGGGCTTACCTCTCCGGTGCACAGCAGTTCAAGCAGGATGCATGGCTTTCCGTTACTGATAAGATCTTTGTGATCTTGGCTACGGGATGGTTGTTGCTGTGGCCGGATATGAGCGGCGGGGTTACCATTAATCGTTTCGTCATGATCCAGATCGGGGGAATATTGCTCTCTCTAGGGTTGGCGATTTTTTTCCTTTACCGCCATAAGAAAGATATACTTATGGTAAGGCTCAATATAGACAGCGGAATCATTTTGAAGTCGAGCCTGCCTTTTGCCCTGAATATTTTTTTTATGACGGCCCTGTTCCGGGCCGATGGCTTCATGGTGGAAAGACTGGTTGAAAATGGCGATTATCACGCGGGGGTATATGCGTCCGCATTTCGTTTGACAGACGCAGTCAATATGATGGGCTTCCTGGTGGCAGGTTTCCTGCTTCCATATATCTCCAGAAACTGGGAGCATAAGGCAGCATCTGAGTTGGTGTTGAGGATTTGCCTGTACTTCCTTCTTGTGCCCGCGATCATTATCGCTACGGCAGGCTGGTTTTTGGCCGATGAGATCAATAACCTGCTCTACCACGCCAGAGCGCCCGAAGCATCGGTAGTGATCCGAATCCTGCTGCTCTGCCTACCAGCATTGGCAGTGATTCAGGTCTATGGCACCCATCTTACGGCAACGGGACATATAAAAAATTTTCTGCGCATCAGCGCTTTTTTTGCGCTCCTGAATATCGGGCTTAATTTATTCATCATCCCCGCATTCGGCACGCAAGGCGCGGCTTGGACAGCTGTTGCAACCCAATCTCTATTCGCCGCGGGTGTTGCTTATATTGCGGCCAGGAAAACAGGGATCAGGTTTCCGATGACAGATGCCTTCTTATATCTTGTGCTGTTGCTGATGTCGACCCTGATATTTAAATGGCTAATTTTATAAAAACATTGCATGGCCGATCATTTCTTACAGGACGTTAAAAAAAGAAGTTGGAGCATCCTGCTCTTCTCAGCGGCAGCCAGTTTGCTCGCGCTGATCCTCAGCCTGCTGATGCCCTCCGAGTACTTATCGGAAGCATCACTGCTGCCCTCCAACTCAAAACTCATGGATAAGCAGCGGCTGTTCGGAAACAATATCCAGGAGCTGTACTCGGCCTATGGAAACGCCGAGGACCTGGACAGGCTTTTTGCGACCATGCATTCCTCTACAGTGATCAACCATGTCTCTGATAGCTTGAAACTGGCCAGTCATTATGGTCTGGATAACAAGAAGAACGCAAAGTCCCTGGCGCGGAAAAAACTGGAGCGGAGTATCAAACTTCAACGATCCGAATACGGGGAGCTTCGCCTTCGTGTTTGGGACAAAAATCCGGCAATTGCCGAACTGATCGCCAATATGCTGATCGGTAAAACCCAGCAGGTGTTTGATGAGATGTTCAAACTTTACTATGAGAGGTCCATCAATAATCTGAATCAGGAATTGAGGACAAGGGAGAATTTGGTAAGGCTGGACAGTTCACTGGTGATGCGTGCAGAGAATGTAGTGATCAAAAGCAAGATCTCGGAATACCAGGTCACCAAACTCAATCCCCCTGCTGCTTTTTTTGTGATGGAGAAGCCTGCCGTTTCAATCATTGCAGACAGACCCGTGATCTGGCTTAATGTGCTGGCAACCTTTCTCGTTTCCCTGTTTACCGTACTGGCCTGGATCGCGGCATCGAGAAATGGAGATGCTTAGTTCCTGCTCCGGCAGTATTTTTTTGTGTCCCGTTCAACAGCAATTATTGCAACATGCTTAAGGCAGCCGTTAACAAGCCCTCCCTGTTTTTAATGTTGTTTCTGCTTTCAACAGCGGCGGCCATATTAACGGGTAAACTGTTGATCCTCTTCCTGCCATTCATTCTTTTGATCGTGAAATCGGGCCTGAATAATCCCAGGTTTTTTTATTTTCTATTGTTATTCACCATCCCCCTATCTGCTGAATTTCAGTTCACACCTTCACTCGGAACTGACCTTCCGGATGAAACCCTGATGTGGTTCTTAACACCCCTGATCATATTCATCATCGTAAGGAACCGCGATGTATTGATTGTATTTTTTTCGCATCCTATCATGAAAATACTGGTCCTGTCCCTCTGCTGGACCCTGGTGACGGTAGCATGCTCTGAATTGCCCTTGGTTTCTATAAAATATTTTGTCGCCAAGGTGTGGTATATCGTTCCGTTTGTGATTGGAACAGTGTTGTTCCTCAAGACCAGGGCGGATCTTAGAAAGGCAGCGTTTTTCATGCTTGTACCGATGATATTTACCGTTTTGGTGATCTTGATCAGGCATGGCCTGGATGGTTTCAGCTTCGACAGTGCGAATGAGGTGACCAAGCCCTTTTTTCGCAATCACGTAAACTACGGTGCATTATTGGTCTGTATGATCCCGGTATGCTTTGCCATGTTTAGAAGCGAAGGCAAACGCTGGCTTCCGGTATTATTGGTGTTAGCAGGAGCACTGGCTTTTTCCTACTCAAGGGGCGCATGGCTGGCTATGGGGGTGGCCTTAGTGGTTGTTTACTTTATACGAAAAGGAAAACTTTCCTGGTTGATCGTGGCCGCATCAGCGCTTATCATAGGCGTCAGCGCATGGTTGCTGGATAACAATCGATATTTAGGTTTCCGTCCTGTTTATGAGCGCACCATTTATCACGGATCTTTCGATGAGCATATGGAGGCAACTTATAACATGCAGGATCTTTCTACCATGGAGAGATTTTATCGCTGGATCGCGGCGGTGAATATGGCTAAAGAAAATTGGGTGACCGGTTCGGGGCCCAATAGCTTTTATCCATTGTATAAGTCGTACACCGTAAATGAATTCACCACCTACGTGAGTAATAATCCGGAGAGATCCACTGTCCATAATTATTTTTTACTCCTGCTCACGGAACAGGGTGTTCCGGGTATGTTGTTGTTTGCAGCGCTTTACATCACCATGTTGCTGACTGCCCAGGGCCTTTACCTGCGAAGCCGTGATGCCTTTGTAAAAGGACTGATGTTGCTTGTGGGAGCGGTATTGGCCATGATCGGGGTGCTGATCTTCCTGAGCGATCTCATTGAAACAGATAAGATCGGATCAGTATTTTATATCTGCGCCGGCCTGTTGGTGGCAGCAGGATCAGGCTCTTACGTCGAGCGCATCGCGCAGCCCATTGCCAAGTAGGTTGAAAGAAAGAACCAGGATCATGATCGCTACACCCGGTACGATCGCGAGCATGGGATTATTGGTGATGATAAAATTATAGTTCTCCTTGATCATCAAACCCCAACTGGGCTGGGGCGGCTGAACACCTACACCAAGAAAGCTCAGGCCTGCTTCGATCACGATCGCAGTGGCGAAATTGGATGCACCCATGACCATTACCGGCCCCATTACGTTCGGCAGGATGTGTTTGAAGATGATCCTGCCATCCGAATACCCCAGCGCCCTGGTGGCCTCGATGTATTCCAGCTCCCGAATGCTGAAAACCTGTCCGCGTATCATTCGTGCCACGCTGACCCAAAGGGTAAGGCCAACGGCCATGAATACCTGCCAAAATCCTTTTCCAAGTGCCAGTGTGATAGCAAATACCAGCAAAAGGGTAGGAATGCTCCAGACTACATTGATAAACCACATGATCAGATCATCAGATCTTCCCCGGTAATACCCTGCGATCGCACCCAACAGTATGCCGAGGGTGAGTGAGATGAGTACGGCAATGGTACCTACGCTCAGGCTCACGCGTGTGCCTACGATCAACCTGCTGAGGATATCACGACCGTACTTATCCGTGCCCAGCCAGTGCGTTCTTTTTTCGATATGGTCGTGGATTTTGAAGTTTGGTGTTTTCAATATGGAAGATGATGCAAAGGCCAGTCGTTCTGTGATCCCTTCGTCAACATATTTCTGCACGATCACGCTATCTGCATTGGTAGAATAGGATACGATGGGGATCCAGGTATGGTTATCCGGTTTGCCAGACAGGGTTCTATCCATGAAGCTGGTTTTCCTGATTTCCGCTTTTGGGATTTTCAGGTAACTCATCGTAAACCCGGGGGGTTGGCCGCTGATCTCAAGGATCATCCTGTTTGCATTGGGGGAATTATCGGGCGCGATCCAGTATGCAAAAATGGCTATGATCGCGCTGATGGAAATGCAGGTTAGTCCTGCCAGCGCAGCCCTATTGCGTTTGAGTTTTTTAAATGCGGTGAATAGAAGGGCGTTTGATTGCACGCCCCAATATACCATCATTTTACTTTTCGGCCCTTCCATTTTACCGGCCCTGCCTGGCCAAAGGTGCCGGACAAAACAGTATACACCACATGGAAAGGCTGTGCGAACGGGAAAAGGGTCAGAAGCTTTTTAAGGCCGAAGAATCTGAGCGTATTGGCTACAAATGCCCACTCTGCCAGTATTTTTAAAGCAAATGCGATCAGGCATGCCATGAAATTGAGCGGACTGAAAAACGCCATGATCAGCAACAGCAACAGGGAAATATTGAGCAGGTATACTAATAGAAGGATGTAAAATATTTTCTTATCACGGTACCGTGTGGCCTTGCTGGCCCAGCGGATTCGTTGTTTAAAAAAGGCACTCCAGGTGGGTTCGGGCCGGGTGTCCACGATGGCTTTTGAACTAAAAGCATAAGCAATGCGGCCCGGATATTTTTCGCTGAATTTTTGCATGAGCAGCATATCATCGCCCGTGGCAATATCATCTATTCCTTTAAATCCCTCGACATCTTCAAATGCTTTTTTAAGATAGCCGATGTTTGCGCCGCTCGACATATCATGGAAGCCAGCTTGCACAGATGCTGCGGTGATCCCCTGCAGGATGGCAAAATCCAGGGATTGGAATTTTGACAGGAAAGATTTCCCCGGGACCATACGAACTGGTCCGGCTACCATAACGGCATTGGTTTCCTGCAATCTCCCTGCCATGATCCTGGTCCATCCTGCGGGCACTGTACAATCTGCATCGGTAGTCAGGATCATCTCGCCGGTGGCATTCCGGATGCCGGCGGCCAGGGCCATTTTTTTGAACGCTATCGTGGTGTGTGACGATTCATCTTTCATGCGGATCAGGCGTACATTTTTTTCTGATGCGAGCTGCGATGTATTGTCGGCCGAATGATCGTCAACTACCATCACCTCATACGGTTCATAGACCTGAAGTTGAAGGGCCTCTATGCATGCAGTGATGTTGTTGGCTTCATTGCGTGCCGGGATAATGATGGACGTTCTGATGGTGGGGGTAGCCCGGGGTTCAAATTCAATCAGCCTTTCGAAGTATCCGCTGTACTTTCCTAGCAGGATCGTGTAGCCGATCAGGAGAAGAAAATAGAAAACAGATATGATAGCTACGATGATCAATATTGGGGATTAAAAGCTTCTGCTATGTATTGGGCATTCCTGACATGAAGTATCTGGTGTCCGGTTTCCAGCACGTCCATTTTTTTTCTGGTCTTCAGTCCGTGGAAGAATTTTTCTCCGGGAGTTTGGGGGATGATCGTATCATATCTTCCATAGATCAGGTGTACGGGAATATTGTGTTGGTTGATCAGTTGGGTCACCTGGCTGAGGTTAGGCTTGAACTTTCGGAATGCCGTCCATACCTGGTAGACCTGGCTTCTGATATGGTCATCTTCCAGGTAACGGTCCACAAATTTCATCACACCCTTGTTTAGCAGGTTGTAGGAAGAGGCAATTTTCAGCGTGTTGATAAAACGTTGCGGCTGTTCCATCACGTGTTTAAAAAAGCGGTTTCCCAGGGAGGTTTGGGTGGCAAACCAGTACCAGGGGTTAAGGTGCAGGCCATCGGGGGCGAGTAATACGAGATTGTTTACCTGCGCGGGGATCATCTGCAGCAGTTGGAGGCATATGCGGCCACCCATGCTGTAACCCATCAACGAGAATGTTGGGTTTTTGATATGCGGGCATAGGGAAATAATCTCGATCATGTCGCCGGGCATAAAAGTATTTCCGTTGATCCATGAGGTTTCACCGTGGAAGGGCAGGTCAAATGCGATGAAGGTATGTTCGGGTGCATGCGCCGCCAGCCAGTCGAACGTTCTCGCAAAAGTGCCAAAGCCATGAAAGCAAAGTACTGCATTGGGGCCACTTCCGGAATAGCGATAGTGGATGTTCGAATCTTTGTATGGAATGAAATGGGAATGCATGGCGGCAACCGAAGCCGCAAAATAATCAAAGCTTGTTGAAGCAGCGTATCGGGATATTTTTTCAAGAAACTGTTAAAGCGACCAGGAAATCACTCCCTGCCCTAAAAATTTCCCTTTGGAAGCAAAAAATTTTTGTACTTTCGAATTAGTTGCATAACTAACAATATGCCAAACAACCAATTTAAGAGAGGAGAGTTATACAGCTTTATCACCGGAAAGGCGTCTACGGCCATTGCGAGGCGGCTGCAGAAGAATTTTAAGCAGAATGGGGTAGAGATCACCATCGAACAGTGGAGTGTGCTTTATCATTTGTGGAAGCAGGACGGCCTGAACCAGCAGGAGCTTTGCAACGCCACATTCAGGGATAAGCCCAGCATAACCAGGCTGGTAGACAACCTGGAGAAACTGAAACTGGTGCGAAGGATATCTTCGAAGGAAGACCGGCGGCGAAACCTGATCTATCTGACGGAAACGGCACGGAAACTTCAGGATCACTCCATGGAACTGGCGAACCAGACGCTGAACGAGGCCCTGGATGGAGTTGACGCTAAAGACATTGACCTCTGTAAGTCGGTTTTGCAGCGGGTGTACGACAACCTTGTATAATTTATCATATTAAAATAAAGCAATATGACTACGGAGATTCAAACTCAACATGCATTGAAAGGAGCTGAATGGGTTATCAAAGAAAGTGCTCCAGAAGACATTTTCACGCCGGAAGATTTTTCCGAGGAGCAAAAAATGGTCATGGATATGTGCATTTCGTTCCTCGAAAGCGAAGTGTATCCTATTTTGGACCGCATCGATAATCTGGAGCCGGGCCTGATGCCTTCGCTGATGGACAAAGCCGGCGAGCAGGGCTTATTGGGTACATCCGTGCCTGAAGATCTTGGTGGCCTCGGAAAAGACTTCATCACCGGAACCATCGTGAACGAAGGTCTGGGTGGCGGTCATTCTTTCTCCGTAGCCATTGCAGCACACACGGGGATCGGTACCCTTCCCATCCTGTATTTCGGAACACCGGAACAAAAGACAAAATATGTGGTGAAGCTGGGAACCGGCGAATGGAAAGGCGCATATGGACTCACTGAGCCCAACTCCGGTTCTGACGCCCTTAGCGCTAAAACAACTGCGAAGTTGAGCGATGATGGAAAACACTATCTCCTGAACGGGCAGAAATGCTGGATCACAAACGGCGGTTTCGCAGATGTGTATACTGTTTTTGCGAAAGTGGATGGTGATAAGTTCACTGCATTCATAGTGGAAAGGGGGTTCGAGGGTTTTACGCAGGGTCCGGAAGAGCACAAGATGGGCATCAAAGGTTCATCTACGGTTCAGCTTTATTTTCAGGACTGCAAAGTGCCCGTGGAGAATGTGCTCGGTGAGATCGGGAAAGGTCATGTGATCGCATTCAACATTTTGAACATAGGCAGGCTGAAACTCTGCGCAGCAACATTAGGAGGCGCAAAAAGAGCCCTTGACGTAACCGTCCAGTACGCCAACACGCGGGAACAGTTTAAGCAACCGATCGCGAACTTTGGTGCCATCAAACACAAACTGGCAGAAAGCGCTATACGGGTATGGATTTCAGAAACTGCATTGTATCGTACCGCAAACTGGGTTGAAGTGAAGGAGCAGGAGTTGCTTAGCAGCGGCCAGTCTGATGCAGAAGCCTTATTGGGCGCAGCGGAAGAGTATGCCATCGAGTGTGCCATCCTGAAAGTATTCGGAAGTGAATTGCTGGATTATGTGGTGGATGAAGGTGTGCAGGTGCATGGTGGAAATGGATTTAGCGCGGAGTACAATATTTCTCGTGCGTATCGCGACAGCCGGATAAACAGGATCTATGAAGGAACCAATGAGATCAACAGGTTGCTTACCGTGGACATGGTATTGAAGCGCGCTATGAAAGGACGTTTGGATATGATGGGCCCCGCCATGGCCATTCAGAAAGAGCTGATGAGCATTCCTGATTTCGGTGACGTGGACGATGCGCCATTTGCGTCTGAAAGAAAACTGATCCGTAGCCTGAAGAAAACCATTCTTTTAGTTGCGGGCGCGGCGGCGCAGAAGCTCATGATGCAACTTGAATCAGAGCAGGAGATCCTGATGAATATCGCGGATATGTCCATTGAAGTATTCCATGCCGAAAGTGGACTGCTTCGGGCAATGAAAGCAGCATCGAAGGGCGATCCGCGAGCCTCAGTGTTTGCAGATATGGCAAAAACCTATTTGTACGACGCGGCAGACCGGATCAATAAATCCGGGAAAGACGCCATCAATTCATTCGCGTCTGGCGACGAGCAAAGGATGATGTTATTGGGCGTTAAACGTTTCAGTAAGGCTGAGCCTTTTAATAGCAAAGATGCCAGGCGGAGGGTCGCTGAGGTGTTGATCAGTGCCAACAAATATCCGTTCTAGGTCAATATATCAGTAACAAGATCGTGGCGGTATCCCCTGGGGTGCCGCCTTTTTTGTACTGGAACCATTAGCTTCTTGTGCAGGTATTGGAGAGGGCATTTCCCATTCTTTATAAATACTGGAAGGCGTTCGGGTCTTCCTTACTACGTTTTGGAGCGCTTATAGTGGGCTTCGCTTTCTTATCCATAATCAGGGACATACCGATAATGAGCGTGAGACACCAAATAATGAAACTAATGTGGTACATCGTGTAGATGTCTTTAATATGGGGTGATCTCATGATGTAGAAGATCACGTAGATGAATAGAAAGCAGAGATAAGTAAACACCAGTCCTCCTGCAATGAATCCCATTCCAACATCTTTTCGTTTGAAGTGGGATCTCTTCATCAGGGTTACAAAAAAATAAAATGAGAAGGCAGTGACAATGAACAGTCCTGGTCCGATGATCATGATCAGGGTTTTATTGTTCATTCCAAGCACCGCCCATATCAGGAGTTCATAGGCAATAAAAGAAACCAGTACCATTTTGATCCATTGTTTTGCCTGTTCAATTTTCGCAAAGTACAGGAGGAAGATAAGCATCAACGGCGCGTCGAGAAGATTGTTAAGCAACCCGGTATAATAGGCGACAGGTCCTCCGGGTTGGAGGATCTTAACGGCAAAGAGGTTGATCAGTATGATCTGGAAAAGGTAGACTGCAAGTGCTGCAAATGAATATTTCCCCTCCTTGATGTTCAGTATGAGCATCGAGACTGATAAAACCAGCAGCAGAATACTGATGATTCCTACAATTTGTTCAGCTTGCATATCAGATCAGTTTCACAAGGGGGGTTGGATAAAACAGTTCACATCTCTTAAACGTCAATATTGCGTATGAATTACAATCATTCAAAAGATGAAACGAAATTCAGTGAAAGTGCATATCTCACCTCGTAAATTTACTCATCCCGTCTGCGTAGTTTTTTTACATAATTTGCCGGTATGAAATTAATCTTCAGTGCTTTATGCCTGTTAACCGGTCTTTTTTTGACGGCACAGGAGACCCCTGTGAAATTATTCAGAACTACGGGGGCGTTGGCGTATATGGAGTACGGGCTGGGTGACGACAGGCTGGGCGGGGCTAAGATGGGATACCTGGATTCCAATGTGCTCATCAGGGTGAAGGACAGTGTGAACGGAGATTATAAGGTTCAATTATCGCGCAACCACGAGGCTTATATTCCCAAGTCAAGTCTTCGCGCGGTTTCCGAAGTATTTCCACGCACCTATTATCTCAGTTCGAACGTTAAGGTATTTGGAGATTCGGCTGCTGATTATGTGAGCATTATGCTGGATGAAAAGCTGCCTTACAGGAGCCAGCATGTGATGGGTCCGGCCGGGATCACCGTGGATATATTTGGAGTTACGTCAAATACCAATTGGATCACGCAGCTCGGGAGCACTAAGGAGATCGTGAATACCTGGTACGAACAGGTTGAAGATGACGTGATGAGGGTACACATCAGGCTGAAGCATGATGTGCATTGGGGTCATTCGATCTATTACGATTCTTTGCAAAAGCGTTTGTTCATCAAGATCAAAAGACCCCCCGCGGAGGGTATAAAGAAATGGAAGATCGCTATTGATGCGGGCCATGGTGGCACTAACCTTGGTGCGGCGGGTTCAGTGAGCCGGGTGCTTGAAAAAGATTATACCCTTAAGATGGCCAGGGAGTTGGAAAGCGCATTTAAAAAAGCGGGGGTGAAGAACGTGTACATGACCAGGCGGATCGATACCACGCTTAGCATGGAAGAAAGGATCGTGGCGTTGCGGAAGGAGAATCCGGATCTGCTGATCAGTCTTCATCTTAATTCTTCGGGGGCCGACAGCATCAGGGGTACCAGTACATTTTACAGGTACGTGGGATTCAGGCCTTTATCGCAGGATATTCTAAAAAGAATGCTCGAGTTGGGCCTGAAAGAATACGGTAATGTGGGAAGTTTTAATTTCGCATTGAGTGGTCCGGTTGAATATCCCAATTGCCTGGTTGAAGTCGCATTTTTAAGTAATAGGGAAGATGAAAAAAAGATCATCGATCCTATGTTTCATAAAGCGGTGGCCAGGAAAATTGTTGAGGGGGTGAAAGATTTCAGCAAAAAAAAATGAGGGCTTGGTCGACTGATTTGATGCCTTTTGTTTATGACCAGTATCTTTTTAAAACCTATAGTGATATGACAAAGAGTATGTTCGTTCATCATGTATACTTCTGGTTAAAGAATCCGGAAAGCAAGGAAGATCTGGCAAAACTGGTAGGGGGGTTAGAGAAGTTGAGTGCGGTAAAGCACCTCGATATGTTCCATATCGGGCAGCCGGCGGACACGGAACGAGGGGTGATCGACCGCTCATACGCTGTATCCTGGCTGAATGTGTTCAAGGACCGGGCGGCTCAGGATGCTTATCAGATTGACCCTTTACACTTGCAATTCATCGAGGAATGCTCGTCCCTCTGGAGTAAAGTGATCGTTTACGACTCCATTGATATATGATCATTCCCGGTACTTTAATTAATTGTGAAAATGAAGATTAAACTTGCAGTATCGGATTATATGATTACCTTTGCTTTGTAATTGTTCTGACCTATTTGCTTCTGTAAGTCGTTCGCAATGTTCTTGCCCTCCGTCTTATCGTTCTCTTAGTCAGTTCCTTTTTAGTCTATTTAAATTTTAGAAATGAACATTTTCGTGTCCAATCTCAGCTTCCAAGTCCAGGATCAGGATTTGCTGGAGATCTTTGCAGAGTATGGAGAAGTATCTTCTGCAAAAGTTATTACTGACAAGTTCTCTGGCCGTAGCCGGGGCTTCGGTTTCGTTGAAATGTCATCTGATGAAGATGCCAAGAAAGCGATTGCCGAACTAGACCAGGCAGAAGTTGATGGTCGTACCATCTCTGTAGCAGAAGCTAAACCACGTGAGCAGCGTCCTGAAAGGAAATCTTTCGGCGGCGGCGGCGGCGGAAGGCCTAGCGGCGGCGGCGGTTATGGCGGCGGCGGCAGCAAAAGCGGCGGTA
Source organism: Chitinophagaceae bacterium (assembly GCA_040404005.1). Taxonomy (GTDB): domain Bacteria; phylum Bacteroidota; class Bacteroidia; order Chitinophagales; family Chitinophagaceae; genus Pollutibacter. Next base: position 9,944 of record JBBAJO010000034.1, on the reverse strand, counting down.
GCGGCGGATATAATAAAAGATATTAATATCGTTGTTACAAATAATTTTAAGGCTCCTGCAAAGGAGCCTTTTTTTATTGGGGTAACTCAATACATTTGAAAAAATAAGTACGATGAGCCAGAAGTTTGAATCCTCGAAATCGGATGGCGCCCACGCGCAGTTGGGCAGACTGACAGGTAATTGGGAAGGCATTACCTCTGTATGGTTTGAACCAGGCGAACCGGTTGATCAATCGCTGGTAAGCGGCCGTATGTATCCGATCATGGATGGGCGATTCATTATGCATGAGTATAAAGGCAGTTTTGCCGAAAAGCCATTGGAAGGGATAGCCATCATAGGTTACCACCTGGAAACCGGAAAATATCAAATGACTTGGGTAGACAGTTTTCATACCGGCACGGCGATCATGTTCTCTGAAAGCAGCCGGCATGCGGAGCGGTTGAATGTGTTGGGCAGTTATGAGTACGTGACCCCAGAAGTGGATCAGAAATGGGGTTGGCGCACGGAGATCGACATAGTGAATGACGAGATCGTGCTGACGGCTTACAACGTGAGTCCCGATGGATCAGAAGTGAGGGCTACAGAGACAGTTTACAAGCGTGTTGAAGGCTGAATCGATAACAAAGAAACGACGCAATGAGGCCATTGATCTTAGTGATACTAACGCTATATGTTGTAACGAATGCATATGCGCAGAAGAAGCAGACATGTATGATTATGACCACGATGGGAAATATCACAGTTGACCTCTATCCTAAGAAAGCGCCTGTCACGGTGGCCAACTTCCTGAAGTATGTGGATGTGCATTTGTATGATGGCAGCAGTTTCTTCAGGTCGGTGACCCTGAACAACCAGCCCAGGGATTCGGTGAAGATCGAAGTAATTCAGGGCGGCAATGTTGATTCTCTGAAAGATTTTGCGCCTATCCATCTTGAAACTACAAGCCAGACCGGCATACTACATAAAGATGGGATCATATCCATGGCCCGTTCCGCGCCTCATTCAGCCACTTCCAGTTTTTTCATATGTATCAACGATCAGCCTTCTCTCGATTTCGGTGGGAAAAGGAATAAAGATGGTCAGGGTTTCGCTGCCTTCGGTAAGGTCAGGAAGGGAATGGATGTGGTCAGGAAGATCCAGCAACGCTATCCCGATCAGGGACAGTATTTCCAGCCGCCGGTTATTATTACTTCCATCAGGCGGGTAGGAAATTAGTCCATCCGCCCAATCGTGCACTTCCATCCGCCCAGTTGCGCACTTCCCCATCCCCCGAATAAGAAACCAAAGCAGGTTGCGGAATTCTCTATAATTTAGATCATGATGCCAGC
>JBBAJO010000034.1:0-8516 GCA_040404005.1 Chitinophagaceae bacterium | reverse complement strand
ATAAGAAACCAAAGCAGGTTGCGGAATTCTCTATAATTTAGATCATGATGCCAGCTCAGAAAAAACCCGCAGCCATGGGTTTCATTTTCGTCACCATTCTTATCGATGTCATTGGTTTTGGGATCATCATTCCGGTGGTACCCGAGCTGATCCGCACGCTGATCAACGGAACATTGAGCGAGGCGGCGAAGTATGGTGGCTGGCTGATGTTTGCCTATGCCATCATGCAATTTATTTTCTCGCCAGTGCTGGGTAACCTCAGCGACCGTTATGGACGCAGGCCCGTGTTATTGCTGTCGTTATTCGGATTTGGCCTTGACTATGTATTTACCGCTTTTGCGCCAACGATCTTTTGGTTGTTTGTAGGAAGACTGATAGCCGGTATCACGGGCGCCAGTATCTCCACGGCTACGGCTTACATTGCCGACATCAGCACACCCGATAAAAGGGCCCAGAATTTTGGGATGATCGGCGCGGCTTTTGGATTGGGTTTCATCATAGGCCCCGCTCTCGGCGGGCTACTCGCCAGTTTCGGCCTCCGCGCACCTTTCATTGCAGCTGCGGTGCTCACTTTCATCAACCTGGCCTATGGATATTTCATCTTACCCGAATCATTGGCACCAGAGAACAGGAGACCCTTTGAATGGAAGCGCGCGAATCCTGTTGGTTCACTGATCAAACTTCGGAGTTATCCTGCGGTAGCCGGACTCATCTTATCCTTCTTTCTTCTTTACATCGCATCGCATGCCGTGCAGAGTACCTGGACCTACTACAACATCCAGAAGTTCAACTGGACAGAGGCGCAGGTGGGCGTATCGTTGGCCGTGGTAGGCGTGATGGTGGCCTTTGTGCAGGGCGTGTTGATCAGGCGGGTGATCCCCTGGCTGGGGCAAACGAAAAGTGTGTTGATTGGGTTTCTAATCTATAGTGCGGGCATGTTGCTCTATGCATTTGCCTGGGAAGGCTGGCAGATGTATGCCTTCACCGTGGTGTATTGTTTGGGTGGTATTGCAGGTCCCGCATTACAGGGCTATATCTCGGGGCACATACCGCCCACCGAGCAGGGCGAGTTGCAAGGCGCCCTCACCAGTTTGATCAGTGTAACTACCATCATCGGACCCTTGCTGATGACCAATCTGTTTGCGTGGTTCACCAGTGATGGTCACTATCAATTTCCGGGCGCGCCATTTATTATGGGGGCTTTACTTTTGATTGTCAGTGCTTTGCTTGCCTTCAAGACAATGAGTAAAGAGCACGCTATAGATGTATAAACTCGATACCGGACCTTCCAGCATAGATGTTGCCCTGCAAATGCAGGGGTAAGCGTTTTGTTTGCGATTAGGTGATTAGGAGCGCTGCCGCCGCTGCGGCGTTCTTTTTCTACTTTCCATTTCCGCCAAAACTTGGACCCTGGCGTACTGTTTCCAACCAAGAAAAAAAATAGTTTTTCAACATTCAGGGTTGGGGAAAAATGCAGTATGTCGCGTGAAAACACTGGAAAGCACGATACCGGATAAAGTACTTTTGGCCTTTGTAAAGGTCATAGGGAACTTCCATTTGACGAAACCAAAATACTTTCTATATGATGAAGAAGATTTTTAGCTTTTTGCTTGTAGTGACAATTTGCGGAACTGTTTATTCAAAAGAAGCTACTCCGTTATTGAATGAAGATGATAATGGTTATTCATTAGAGAATCTGACCGGATTTATGGCATCCACTTTTAATGAGATTGAGTATTGGTGGGTATTGGATAATGACGGTTGCTACCATCTTTATCGGGTTGAGGTAGTAGGAGGTCAACTCGAATTTTGGACTCCTTTGGGTTGGTGGAACAATTATCATGGAAGTACAACAAATTGTGTTTTTACCCAGGAACAAATGGATGTCATGTGCTAATTAAAGTGGTACATTTATACAGATGTAAATGTATTCTTTCAATGAATTTATTAAAAGAGTAAAATAGGCGGTTATGGGTGTTTCAAGAATAGTAATAACTATATTTCTGCTAGCAGTATTTGATCTCAAAGGGAAGGCGCAAACGAAGAATACAGATACACTTCCTAAGCATAGCTATGACAATTTCAAAGACAGGTCGAGTTACGCTCCTTCTTATGTCGTTATAAAAAGTAAAGAAACCGGTAAGATACTTTACGAGCATGTAGCTGAAAACGGAGTTTGTATAACCTGTTATGATGGCTTGACTTTAAAGGCAGATTCCTGTTTTAAAATGAGGAACTATTCTGACGCTGCTGTTCTTTACAGCTCTGCATTTGTTCTTAATGATGATAAAGGTAAAGTGAAACACAGGCTTAGTGCAGCCTGTTGTTTTACCAGAATGAACGATTTTGAGAAAGCATTTGATAATCTTAACCGGGTGGTGTTTGGTGCGAAGTTTCGAAATCTTGATGAGATCTCATATAATGAATGCTATAAGCCTCTTCATAAAGATAGTCGATGGACAAGGCTTATTGATGGTATTGCCAGGAATCTGGAAGGAGTAGAACAAAAAATCAAAATTGAACAACCACTCGATCAATGATTTGATGGCAGTGAGTCATCCGAGAGTTTGAGCAAGATGTTGTCATTTCCTGTTGCACAAATATGGCCTTGGCATCCAACCCGAATCTCTAATTACCGGGGTGATCCTGCTGTCGACCAGAACTTGCTTTTTTCATTAGAAGGATGTTTTCACTGGGGTTAATAGAAGTTATGTAGATTAGGTGGATGATGCTGATTTGTAGAACTGGATGTTTACTGTTAGCAGTAGGTCGAACCAGTGAATTCATTCATACTAAAGAATAAAAATTGATTAAATACTACTTTGCCTTGTTCTTCATCTTTGTGTTGGGTGTTTCTTCCAAAGGACAAGATAAAACAGACATTCCAGCCGGCTCCACGCCACCTAAGACTATTACCCGTAATATCATGCAGGACAGAAAGGGTAATATTTGGTTAGCGGCCTTTGATGGCATTTTTAGATACGATGGAAGTTCTTTTGTCAATATCACAAGTAAAGTAAGTTCGGGCCGTTTCTTTTCTGTTGCTGAAGACAGAAAAGGGAACTTGTGGTTCGGCTCTATTGGCGAAGGAGTTTATCGCTACGACGGGAAAGCGTTTCAAAATTTTACCATTAAGGAAGGTCTTGTCAATAATGAAGTTGGCTGTATTTATGAAGATAAGGCTGGCAATATTTGGTTCGGTGCTAGCGGCGGAGCAAGCCTTTATGATGGGAATTCAATTCGAAATTTCATCATGAATGGCGACTCAATGAGTGAGGACAAAACAGGGAAAACTCTTCCTTTGGTTCGCCCTCCTAATGAAGTCACCTCTATCATTGAAGACAGAACAGGCAAGCTGTGGTTTGCTACGAGGGGCAATACCTTCGTTTATGATGGAAAAGCTTTTGTTGTCTTCGCCCATAACGGAAAGCCTTTCAAGAATGTTCGTAGTTTAATGGAAGATCGGGAAGGCAACATTTGGCTTGGGGGAAATGATGGTTTGTGGTGTTATAATGGCAGTACATGTGCCAATTTCACTACAAATTTTGTTGGGTATATCTACCAGGATAGAAAAGGCAACATCTGGACGAGTTCGGAAACTACGAAGGCTTGGGCGCTTTCCCGTTATGAGGGAAAGTCACTGTCTGGCATGCTATATCCCAAGCCAATTGTAACCGAAATAAAATCAGACGAGAGAATGATTTTTGGGATTTTGGAAGCTAATGACGGGAGTATCTGGTACGGCACCTTGCAAGGGGTGTACCGTTATGATGGGAATGCCATTATTGACTTTAAAGCAAAATAATGCAGTATATACCCGAGCCATTCAAGCATCTAAAAAATTAATGCTCTGAGCCCTCCAGCACTTTTACGGGTCCAAGCAATCCTGATGGTTCTAAAATGATCTTTTCAATTGGCCTTCCCCTGAAATCATGGTTTAGCATGATGTTGGTTTGTGTAAACTGTTTTCTATCGGGGAAAATCTGGTCCCCTGCCACCCGGTTGTACCATGAATTGACCACGCTAATCTCAAGGCGATTGGTCCCTCTTTTTAATTCATTGCTGATGTCGACCCTGAATGGTGCTGTCCATACGATTCCTTTGTCTTGCCCATTGATCTTCACTTCCGCGATGCCTACATCTTTTACGCTACCCAATTCGAGAAAATATTTCTTGTCTTTTTGGGGTTCATCTTCCATATTAAATGTTATAAGGTAGACTGCAGTTCCGGAATAGTATTTTATTCGTTCATCGGCATGTTGCGACCAATCCAATAGCTCGGGGAATGAGACAGATGCTGGACCTCCCCAGGTCGTATCAAAACTTACCTGCCATTCCCCTGTGAGTTGGGTCACCGCTTTGAGATCGGGATAATTTTGAACAGTAGTTCCCTGGGTGCTTTGGGAGATCTCGTTGTTAAATACCACCATCACTGAGCCATAGGGCTCAAGAACGAGCGGTACGGATGTGAGCCCATCCTTTTGGGAGAAAGCATTGGCTGCGCGCATGTCACCTGATAATGCGTCCCACAATTCAGGTTGTTTCCCTGCAATGCGAAACCGTGCACTTATTTTTTGGCGTTCAGTTGTTTGATTGGAGACAAAGTACACATCGCTTTTACCGATGGTATAATGGATATAATCGAAGTCTGTTTTGCTGTCATTTTCTTCAATGTCAAAGTCGGCCTGAATTCCGTTGGATTCCAGATACTCGCGGGCAGACATGCCCCAGACAATCTTTCCTTTTCCATACGTTTTCTCTCCTTTTGTTGATATGGCCTTTCCCCAGATCTTATCGGAAAGATCTTTAAAGGTTTTCTGAGCCTGAAGTTGGCCCATTACACTGGTCAGCTTCTCGGGTTTGTGTCCAATGATGGTGGCACCCTGGTTGAGCAACTCCGCTGTTTTTTCGAGTACAGCCAATGATACCACTTTATGGTCTGGCAAAACCAGTACACGATATGCTGTTCCCCCGGGCACTATAATTTTTTTGTCTTTAACCTGGAGTTTCAGGAAAACGGTCTCATCAGTTACATCGTAATCAAATCCGGGGAGAAGTCCGGCCGGGTCAATGTGTTTAAAGGGGAAAACATTGGGAACATGATCGCCGTAATAGTAAAGGGCGTCAGCAACAAATTTTCCTTGTTGTACAACAGCCTGTACCCGGTGCATGTAATCAATAAACGGTCCAGACCTGCTCCACCAGGTTACCTGAGGATTTACATGGGTACCTGCAAAATACTCTTGTCCGGGTAGACCGGCTTCAGGAGGCGAGGAGGTGAATGTATGGAAGTACATGCGGTTTAAGCCGCCACAGATCTCGTGGTCGAAGGCTGATTTCTGATCATGCCAAAGCTCGTCGTTCCAGTGGGGTCCGATGGTGGTAAAGGACTCGGCGCCAATTATTCTTTTGCCATAGATATGTGCAGCGGAGGAGGCCTGTTTCAGAAAAAATCGGTCTTCTGGTTTCGGCCGGTGGGGAGAAGGCGACCAGAATTCGCTCATCACAATATCACTATAACCATAATTTTTTATTCCGTCGAGCGGGCCGGCATGGGGGCCGGCAGATTCAGGTTGAATACCCATTATGTTTTTGTGGGCATATTCTTGAAAGACGGCGTAGTGGTTGGTTGCCACCAGGTGGCCCAATGATTTTCTAAAATCAGCCAGGAAGGCGTTGGAGGTATGGGTGTCGTCCACTACATAGCCGGCCAGGATGGGTAAGAATGCTTTGAGGTCATAGCCCAGGTAAGCTTTGAATTCGCGGTCGAAGGAGTCTGTCCAATTCATGCCGCCACATTCCCAACTGTCGGTCTCCATAAATTTCAGGGTAGTGCCAACGTGGTCACCAGATGCATGTAGGATAGGTACTACCACATCTTTCCAGTAAAAATCAAAAGCGCTCCTGCTCATGTAATCGAGAACGTTGCCCTGCCATTTACCGCTGGAGGTAGAAACGTGCGCGTCTGTACATGTATAGCCGATGCGGAGGATGCGCCATTGTCCTTTTGGCACTTCCCAGTTTACATTGCCCTCGGGATCCATCTTGGAGGTTAGATCCAGGATCTGCTCTTTCTTTACCAGGCCGGAGCTGCTGTCGGGGTATGTTTTGTTATTGCGGGCGGTATTTGTCAACAGGAAACGCGTATCGGGTGCTGAACCCCCGAGCTCTGAAAACCCCCATTTTAAATGGAGATCGGTAATGTAATCATTCGTCATTTGACCCTCGGACATGGGGAACGCCAGTATGGCAATATCCTTATAGAAATCGTTCCTGGTTTTCGGCAAGGCTAATTTTATATCGCCTTTTTTGTCGCCTGTAATATTCAGTTCGGAATAGGTGATTTGTTTGGCCATGTATTGAGGGGTTACCCTTGGGCCGCCCAGGTTCCAGCCACTTTGGATGTTAAAGCCCATTTCCAGGCCGAGTCTTCTGGCTTCGTTCATGGCAAATACAAACAGATCGTTCCATTCCGGCGAGCCGAACAATGGTCCGGCAGGTATGTCTTTATTGCCCCTTTGATTATGCCCTCCCGCATCAAAAATCATGGCACCCTGGAAGTTCCGCGATTTCATGGCTTCGAGGTCTTTGGTAATGGCGGCTTTATTGACATTGCCATTGAGCCACCACCACCAGCAGTTTACACCCGTCGAAGTGCCGGGGTTCTTGAAATTCGCTTTCACCTCGTTGTATGCATCGGCTGTGGCGGTAGAGCTTTTCTTTGCATGGATACAGTTCATTGAGGTGATGACTGCGAGAAATACAACGGCGGTATAAAGTAGTTTTTTTTGCATGTTGATTGACTGCAGAAAGTTGGGTAAACTAATGGATGTTGAATAAGGTCAGCATTACAAAAATAGCGAATGCCTCACTAGTCATTTTCCGAATTATCCCGTGCACTAAATCCTTTCTAAACTTCTCTGCCCCAGAGCATCTATTATAACCCATCACCTTCCCGCTTCCGGTACGTTATCATAACCCATCCCGTACATTTCCGCCTGGGCAGTGAAATCCGTGTTTTGGGACCCTTTGCAATAATCATAACGTCTTCTACAGTTCTTCTTTTCCCGAAAGCCGTAAATCCTCCTGTCCCCCTGGTGTTTTCACCTTGCAGGTTTCATTGTCAAATCTCAATTTTGTTTGTGGGATTTAAGAAATGAAGTTGAGTTTGATCCAGGTAAATGGGGAGGATAGGATTCGGATAGAGGAGCTAAAAAACTCCGGTTCACTTGTTCTGAAAGTTGAAGGAATGAAGAGGGACAGGTATGGCGATCATATGCCGTGTAGCCGAGATGCGGTATTGGCATTGAAAAGTGCTTATGGCAACACGGAAACGATCGAAATGGGTAAGTTGAAGCAGCAGCTGATGCTCCGAAATTTACATTTGCCGGGGCGGTCTGCTGCGGATCTGGTCGATAAGTTGAATTCCACTAACCTTGATGCGTTAAATCGGTTTCTTAAAACCCTTGAGTTAAAGGCGTACAGTCCTTCGACGATCAAGTTATACCGGATCGAATTCATTCATCTGCTATGTCTATTGCATGACCGCCGGGTGGACCAGCTGGAGACTGATCAGTTGAAAAGTTATTTTCTCTGGCTGTTGAAGGAGCGGGGGTATGGCGAGTCGCAGCTCAACACGTCGATCAATGCAGTCAAATTCTACTTCGAGAAGGTATTGCTACAGCCGAGGAGAGTCTTTGACTTGCCCAGGCCTAAAAAGCCTTTACTCTTACCTCAGGTATTGGGGAAGCGCAGTATCACTGGGATCATCAGTGCCACTGAGAACCTCAAGCACCGATGCATGTTGATGCTGGCTTATTCGGCCGGCCTACGGGTCAGTGAGATTGTTGCGTTGAAGATTCGGGATGTAGATTCAGACAGGATGTGTTTGAATATTTGTCGTGCGAAAGGTAAGAAAGACCGAATTGTACCTCTCTCACCCGTTCTTCTACAAGAGCTTCGTGCGTACTTTAGACAGTTCCGGCCGAAGGAGTACTTGTTTGAGGGCGCCAGCGGCGGTATTTATGCCATCAGGAGTGTGCAACAGGTGTTCAAGAAAGCGAAAGAAAAGGCCGGCATCAGGCAAGCTGGAGGGATCCATTCCCTGCGCCACAGTTATGCCACTCATCTTTTGGAATCCGGGACCGATATCCGGTTTATCCAGGAGTTGCTGGGTCATAATAGCATGCTCACCACCCATCGCTACACCCATGTCAGCCTTCGCAAGATCACGCAAATCCGTAGTCCGTTGGATGATCTTGACTTATGATTGTATACTGTTCTATATATGATCAATGTCCTTGACCGCCTCAGTGTCAAATTTGCCATGTTTGTCGTGCTTTGATGACTAGTTTAATTGTCGTTTTACCTACGCGCAGCTCCCCAGCCCGCATGCGTTTCTCTATTGACATAATTGCCCCTTCGTTTTCGTAAACATATAAACGCTAGTTGTGATTCAATAACACCCGAATTTCGCTACTTGCATGAACTGATTCTTTGGCGTATATTTAAGCGTT
>JBBAJO010000033.1:18442-35888 GCA_040404005.1 Chitinophagaceae bacterium | reverse complement strand
GCGATATATAATTGATTTATGGGGGCTACAAAGGCAGAGGAATTTTCAGTAAAAGACAACAGGATAGCAGCCTATGCCAAAGCATTGTCGCACCCCGCCCGGGTGGCTATTTTAAGGCTGTTGTTAAAGCGAAAAGCATGTATTTGCGGGGATATAGTAGAAGAGTTACCGCTCTCTCAGAGTACGGTTTCACAGCATTTAAAGGAGTTGAAACAGGCGGGTCTGATCAAGGGAGATATAGAAGGCGTAAAGATCTGCTACTGCATTGATGAAGCCGAATGGGAGAAAGCCAGGAAGTTGCTGGCAGAATTTTTCAAAATTGATCCTGTAAACAATAGTTCATGTTGTTAAATATCGCATTATTACGATAAGATAAAAATAAAATGATATGCAGAACGAACAGGAAATAAAAAAGCTGGTGAATGAAAAGTACAGCCAGATCGCCCAGCAGGAGAAGACGGCAAATCAGTCGTCCTGTTGCGGAGCAGGGAACTGCTCTACCGAGGTGTACAATATCATGAGCGAAGATTATACTGAGCTCGGGGGCTACAATCCGGATGCTGATCTCGGTTTGGGATGTGGTTTGCCCACGCAGTTCGCGAAGATCAGGAAAGGGGATACCGTGATCGACCTGGGTTCAGGAGCGGGGAACGACTGCTTCATTGCCAGGCATGAAACCGGGGAGGCTGGAAAAGTAATTGGTATTGATTTCACCACGGCCATGATTGAGAAGGCAAGGGCGAATGCGGAAAAGCTGGGCTTCAACAACGTGGAGTTCCGACAGGGAGATATTGAAAACATGCCTGTTGGGGCAGGTATCGCCGATGTAGTGGTGAGCAATTGCGTACTCAACCTTGTGCCCAACAAAGCTGCGGTGATCGCCGATATCTACAGGGTATTAAAGCCAGGGGGACATTTTAGTATTTCCGACATCGTGCTTTCCGGTCAATTGCCTGAGGCTTTGCAGAAAGATGCGGAAATGTATGCGGGTTGTGTTTCCGGCGCTATTCAGCGGGCCGACTACCTGAACATGATTCATTCCGCTGGCTTCAAAAATCTTGCCGTTCAAAAAGACAAGCCGATCTATATTCCTGATGATATACTGGAGAAATACCTGGATAAGGATGCATTGGCTGCGTTCAGGAATGGCGATACCGGCATTTTCAGCATTACGGTATTTGCAGAGAAACCGGGTGCAGATTGCAAGCCCGGGGGTGGGTGCTGCTGATGGCCACACTTCGGTTCTGAAGAGACTGTAATGACCTCGTCAGGAGAACCAGTGCCCTGCTGATTTGACCATTTTTCAAAACTAAACCTGAAAGCATGACTGCGAACCATTGTGCTCCGGCGCTTGAGCGAAGAAAGCTAGGGTTTCTCGACAGGTATCTTACGTTGTGGATTTTTATCGCGATGGCCGCGGGCGTGGCGATCGGATATTTCTTCCCCTCTTCGTCGTCGTTCATCAATTCTTTCTCATCGGGCACCACCAATATTCCACTGGCCATTGGCCTGATCCTGATGATGTATCCGCCATTCACCAAGGTGAGGTATGATAAACTAAAAGAGGTATTCAAGAATACCAGGGTACTGGGTGCCTCCTTATTCCTGAATTGGATAGTGGGTCCAATTTTGATGTTTGTATTGGCCATTGTTTTTTTGAGGGGCTACCCAGAGTATATGATCGGGCTTATTTTAATCGGACTGGCGAGATGCATTGCGATGGTCATTGTGTGGAACGAACTCGCAGAGGGGAGTCGGGAATACGCAGCCGGTTTAGTGGCATTGAACAGTATTTTCCAGGTGCTTTTGTACAGTGTGTATGCATGGTTCTTCATCACGGTGCTGCCTCCTTATTTTGGCATCACAGGATCTGAGATCAATATTACGATCGGGCAAATTGCAGAGTCAGTAGCCATTTATCTGGGGGTACCTTTCCTGGCAGGCTTTCTGACCAGGGTTGTATTGCTGAAATTGAAAGGCGAGGATTGGTACCAGTCAACATTCATTCCATTCGTATCACCCATTACCCTGGTGGCGCTTTTGTTTACGATCGTGATCATGTTCAGTTTGAAGGGTGAATTGATCGTTCAGATCCCGCTGGACGTGATCCGGATCGCTATACCCCTTGTGATCTATTTCGCGGTGATGTTTTTGGTGAGTTTTATGATGGGTAAGAGGTTGGGGGCGGATTATTCCATCAATGCATCGATCGCTTTCACTGCAGCAGGTAATAATTTTGAATTGGCCATTGCCGTGGCGATCGGGGTATTTGGGATCAATAGTGGCCAGGCCTTTGCCGGTGTCATTGGACCCCTGGTGGAAGTGCCCGCCCTTATTGCATTAGTGAATGTGGCCTTCTGGTTGAAGAGACGATATTATCAATCCGAATTGAATTTTAATAAGCATTGATCATGAAAAATGTATTGGTACTATGTACAGGTAACAGTTGCAGGAGCCAGATCGCTGATGGTTACCTTAAAGCTTTCGCCGGGGGTAAAGCAACAATTTACAGTGCCGGAGTAGAAACCCATGGCGTGAATCCACGGGCTATCGCTGTAATGAAGGAAGATGGAGTAGATATTTCAGGGAATACGTCTAACAACGTGAACGAATACCTGCAGGTGCCGTTCGATCATGTGATCACCGTTTGTGACAATGCCTTAGAGCGATGCCCCGTTTTCCCGTCCGACAAAGCAGTGAAACATCATTACAATTTCCCCGATCCCGCCAAAGCAAAGGGGAGCGAAGATGAAGTGATGGCTGAATTTCGCCGTGTGCGCGACATGATCCGGGAATACTGCCGCAGTTTCGTAGCGGAGCAGCTTTGAGGATTAACCGCGGTGGTGTTAATGGCAATTCCGTTGACCGTTTGCGGACTGTCCCCCTATGGGTGTTAACGGCAATTCCGTTGACCGTTTGCCGACTGTCCCCTTATGGGTGTTTAGGCCACCTGTTTAAACCGTCTTGGTCCTAACGGTATATCCGCTCCACCACGTTACGGTATTTCTCCATGATCACCTTGCGCTTTAATTTAAGCGTTGGCGTGAGTTCCCCTCCATCGATGGTCCACTCAGAATCCAGCAATTCAAATTTTTTCACCTGCTCCACGTGGTTGAAGCCTTGGTTGTATTCTTCCACGATGCCTTTGAAAAGCTCGATCACTTTAGGGTCATTGAGCAACTGGTGGGTAGTGCCTTTATTTTGCACCTGATTTTTCTGACACCATTCAGTAAGGTTAGGCATGCTTGGAACGATGAGCGCGCCGGCAAATTTTTCGTCTGCGCCTACCACCATCATCTGCTCAATGAAAGGAGATTCTTTCATTTTGTTTTCGATCGGTTGAGGTGCCACGTATTTGCCGCCACTGGTTTTGAAGATCTCTTTTTTACGGTCAGTGATCTTCAGGAATTTTCCTTCCACCCAAACGCCAATGTCTCCGGTGTGAAACCATCCGTCTTCTGAAATGACCTGGGCAGTGAGTTCGGGTTGTTTATAATAGCCCATCATCACATTGTCTCCTTTGCAGGTGATCTCACCGTCCTCTGCCAGTTTAACTTCTACACCGGTGATCAATGGCCCAACTGTGCCAAAGCGCCGGTTCTTATCATCAAAACGATTGACACTGATCACGGGCGAAGTCTCTGTGAGACCATAGCCTTCCATGATCACGAGTTTGGCGGCCGAAAACACCCTCAGCAATCTTACCTGGCAGGCTGCAGCGCCGGTCACAATGGCTTTTACATTACCGCCGAGGCCCTCGCGCCATTTAGAGAAAATCAGTTTATTGGCGAGTGCCAGCTGCGTATTGTACAGCCAACCCTGATTCTTGTCTATCTGATAGCGGTCGCCGAGATCAACGGCCCAAAAGAATAACTTCTTTTTGATACCCGTCAGTTCCTGGCCCTTGCCTATGATCCTGTCGTACACTTTTTCAAGAAGCCTTGGCACCGTTGCAAATACGATCGGCTTTACTTCTTTCAGATTATCACCGATCTTATCGAGGCTTTCAGCAAAATAAATGGAACAGCCGAAGAACAGGTACTGGTAGCTGACCATCCTTTCAAAAATATGATTGAGGGGTAGAAAGCTGAGTGCCCTGCTGTCTTTGCCTGAAACAATAGGCCTGAACACTTCTTCAACATTCATCACGTTACTGAGGATGTTCTTATGGCTAAGCATGACTCCTTTGGGTACTCCCGTGGTGCCTGATGTGTAGATGATGGTGCAAAGATCTTCGTAACCGATACCCTTACTTATGCTTTTCACCCGTTCCATATCGGCAGGCGTACTTTTGTTGAGGATCTCTTTCCAGTGTAACGACTGCTGAATAGAATCAAACGTAAAGACAGCTTTTACCGTGGGGATCTTGCTTCGGATCGACTGTACCTTTTCGTACAGGGCAAGGTCGCTCACGAAGATCAGCTTTATCGATGCATCATTCATAACATACTCCAGCTCAGTGACACTGATGGTAGGATAGATGGGTGTGAGCACGCCGCCGATCTGCTGAACCGCCAGGTCAAGGAAGATCCACTCAGGCCTGTTATTGCTGATCACGGCGATCTTATCGCGGCCTTCGATAGACATATCGTTGGGTCCCATGCCAAGATGAAGCAATCCGGCGCTAAGCTTATCTACCGTTTCCCTGACCTCCTGGGTGCTGTATTTCTTCCAAATGCCACCTTCTTCTTTTGCGGCAAGCATATCCTCCTTTGGATAGTTTTCTAACTGATAGTCGATACAATCGAAGAGTCGAGTAGGTTTCATATTTGCAATCGTTGAGTCGTTTATAGAACTCAAAAGTTAATGCAAATAAATAAAACGGCAATGGGGATGGGTTATTTATAGTACTGCCCTGAGGGCATCTTAAACACCCTGTTTTTCTGGTAATAAGAGAAATCGCTGCTTTTTTTCTGATTTGTTGAAGTCCATTGCTGGTATTGAACAACATTGGCAGCCGCTCCGAACAACCACTGGTTGTAAGCTTCAAACATTCCCTCTCTTAACAGGTATTGCAGCTGATCGAATAGTTTGTAGGGATATTTTGTTCCCTGCTTTTGAAACCAATCCAGCAAAAACCTTGTGCGGATCATGGTCAGGGCTTCCGTATCAATTCCCTGACCGGTCAGATCCCGCTGTTTCAGCAAGGTTTCAGCAACAGCCTGTTGAAACGGATTTGCTTTTTTCCCGGAATAGTTTATGTTATCGGAAAAAATCATTTTATATGACTCGAGCAATACATTTTTCATCTCTGCTGTTCTTACCGTATAACTTTCGCCGTTGACAAAGACTTCGCCGTACAATATGGACAGTACCGGATTCGATTTGGTATAGTAGTAATATTTGGAGGCGTGATAGTAATTTCCTGGATAGGCCGGTTCTTTTTCAATCCCTTCTTCCCATTGTTTAATGGCTTCAGCGGACTGCTTATCAGAAAGCAGGATCTCGCCATACTCGAAATGCAGGATTCCGCTGTTGGGGAATTTTTTTAGTCCTTTGCGGTAGATTTTCTCACAATCTTTCAAATCGCCTGATCCCTTGTAAACGTTGCCGGCGATCTGGAATGTTTGTACATCCACGTCTTCGCGGTCCAGTAAGGGCATGATCATATTGCGGGCTTCTGTCAGATCCCCGGAGAGATATTGCGTGTACGCCAGTTCTTTTTGAATGGACAGGTCGTTGGGCTTGAGCTGCAATGCCCGGTTCAATACCAGTTTCGCATTCGAATAGTCGCCCTGCCGCGTGAACACCTTCGCGGTCTCCAGCATTTTCTCCACTTCCTGCGCAAACAAGGTGGATGAAAAGAGAATGAAAACGCCAACAAAAAAATGCTTCATATAAAAAACGGATGTGCAGATTGTTTTTGCAAAGCTGCGCCTTAATAAATCAGATGCGTTAACAAACCATCCCTGAGCTTGGGTTCGAACCAGGTGCTTTTAGGCGGCATTACGTTTCCACTGTCGGCTATATCAAAAAGTTGCTGGATGCTTACAGGATAGAGGCTGATGGCTACCGCCATGTCACCACTGTCTACCCTGTTTTCCAGTTCTTTCAGACCCCTGATACCGCCAACAAAATCTATTCTTTTATCGGTACGCTGGTCTTTAATACCGAGCAGTTTATCCAGTACGTTGTCAGACAAGATCGTTACGTCCAGCACCCCGATCGGATCTTCCGTCCAGGTACCCTCCCGGGCTGCCAGAATGTACCATTGACCATGGCAGTAAAGTCCGAATTCATGCAGGGACGCCGGGCTTACGGGTACGGTACTTGAGGTGACCGTGAAATCGTCCCGTAATGCACTCAGGAACTCTTCGGCAGAATAGCCGTTCAGGTCTTTCACTACCCTGTTATAATCCATGATCTTCAGTTGGGAAGACGGGAACAGGGTGGTTAGAAAAAAAGATGCTTCTTCCGTAGCAGCCTCGCCCAGCGCTTCCCTCACCTTCGCCGCGCTCGCGGCACGGTGATGA
Organism: Chitinophagaceae bacterium; assembly: GCA_040404005.1. Taxonomy (GTDB): domain Bacteria; phylum Bacteroidota; class Bacteroidia; order Chitinophagales; family Chitinophagaceae; genus Pollutibacter. The sequence goes on along the minus strand of JBBAJO010000033.1, from coordinate 29,415 downwards.
CCGTCTGCAATGTAAGTATGGCTGATCCTGGTGGCGAAAAGATTTGTTATGTCGTTGATGCTTTGATCATTATCCACGATCCAGATGGAATGGGAAATACCGTCTTCAGCCTTAAAATCATAGACGGGTGTATGAGATGATTTCCATCCTTCAATCAGGGTATCAAGCGCATCATCATGTTTGTATGCAAGGAAAACGTTTCCTGTTTGTGCGCCGGATATTTTAATATGGTTGATCCGGTCATTTTCTTTTTCGGGCCTGGTGAACTCATGTTTTTTGATGATGTTGTTGTTGTAGTCGTCGACAGACGATACGCATACAAGTCCCGTCTGGCTTCTATTGCCCATGACCAGCTGGTAAATGTAGTAGCATGCTTTGGGTTCCCTGATCAGCGTGCCCGAACTGATCATATAATCCAGGTTTTCCCTGGCCTTTTCGTATACCAGCCTTGAATACGCGTGCATGTCTCCCGGAAGGTCTATTTCCGACTTGGTGATATGAAGAAAGGAATGGGGATTGTTTTTTACTTCAATACGGGCCTCTTCACTGTTCAACACATCATAGGGTCTGGATGCCACTGCCGCTGCCAGTTCCGGCGTTGGTCTCAGGGCCTTAAAGGGTGCTATATGTGCCATGTATATTTTTTATGATCAATGAAATGATGTCACGAGTTCAGAGAAAGTCCGGGCACTCTCCAATGGAAGGGCGTTGTACAGGGAAACCCTGAATCCGCCTACGCTTCTATGGCCTTTGACCCCGATCATATTTTCCTTCTTGCAGAGCGCGAGGAATTCTTTTTCCCTTTCTTCATTGTCCATCACGAAAGCAATATTCATGCGGCTTCGGTCTTCTGTTGCCACCGTAGGTTTGAAAATCGGATTGGCGTCAAGTGCGCCGTACACCAGATCGGCTTTTTCTTTATTGATTTTTTCTATCCCTGCAATGCCACCCATTTTCTTCAGCCACTTCAATGTGAGCATACAAACATAGATGGCAAAAACAGGCGGTGTATTCAGCATGGAGCCATTGGCGATATGTTGCCTGTAATCCATCATGGATGGCAGTTTACGATCGGCCGCTTTATAATTTTTGTCAAGGATCACGAGGTTAACACCGGCCGCGCCAATGTTTTTCTGTGCTCCTGCGTAAATCAACGCGAATTTGTTGAAGTCCATTTCCCTGGAGAGGATGTCGCTGCTCATATCGGCTATGAGCGGAACATGGGTCTCCGGTATCCATGCCATTTCGGTTCCTTCTATGGTGTTATTGGTGGTGTAGTGAAAATAGGTGGCCTTTGATGGAACATTGAAATCCCTGGGAATATAGGTGTAGCCTTTATCTTTTGAACTGGCAACTACATCCACCTGACCGAAGAGCCGGGCTTCCTTAATGGCCTTTGTGCCCCACACGCCGCAGTCGAGGTAAGCAGCCGTTTCGTTTTCATTGAGGAGGTTCATCGGCACCTGGAAAAACTGGGTGCTGGCGCCACCATGCAGGAATAAGATCTCTTTATCATCATTCAAATGCATCAGGTCCCTGACCAGTATTCGGGCCTCATCCAGGACGGCTTCAAACAAGGAGGTCCGGTGTCCGATTTCAAGGATGGACAAGCCCGTATCATTAAAATTAAGAATCGCCTTTGATGCTTCTTCAAAAACTTCCTTCGGCAATATGCTCGGACCTGCATTAAAATTGTGGATCAAGCTTATTTTTTTGAACCGCAAACATAATCAATTTGAACAAGAGCTGCCCGGCATGCCTAAGTCTTTCCATTCCTTATTCAAGTTGTTCCACTCCTCCAATTCCTGCTCCGTGAATGATTTTCCGGCCAGATCCGAGAGGTTTGGCTGACCTGCATTCACCCAGGCTGTATACCATAGACTGGCCGTGGCAAATATCGACTCGCGCATCCGTCTTTCCACCATGCCGTTGAGCATCTGGTGATAGGCCCGGCTGTAACCGGTCGAGTATTGTCGAACTACGATATTGTTCCGCAGTTCAAAGCTGAATTTCCAGTCACTCCTGTACTTGCTGTTGAGCATCCTTTCAAACAACAACACGGTATCTGCTGCTGTGGAGCTCTGTTTTACGAGTTTCCAGACCATAGTGGATATGTTTTTCACGTACTGGCCGCGGCCGGTGATAAAGTCAAATTCAGCCTCTGCGAATAGCTCAGGGATCCTGGATTCCCAGAAACCATGGATCCCATGCTGGTTGGTGTATTGTCCATTGTGGTTGGAGGATGCATGCAGGGGGACATGCGCATCGGAAATATAGTGGCCCAGTTCGGCAGACAGTTTAATGATAGAGAACTTGTTTTTCTCTTCAAATGCTTTGGTCAAACGGGACACCATGGTCTGGATCCACCAGGGAACGATGCCGTGTTTCGCCAGGCTGTCGTCGCCGTATTTTTTGACCGCCGCTGTCCATAAGGGCGGAATACTGTCCCAGGGATGATAATGGTCGAGGTCGATATAATGCCGGGGCCCTTCGGCCTTCACGGCGTACCTCCTTTTATCGGGATCTACGGCATGCTCGGTAATGAGGTCGATGTTGGGTTTATAGAGCGCCATCATCTCCGGCGGGAGCAGGAAGACTGCATACTTGTTGATCATCTTATGGGCATAAAAGCCCCATGACCACGCTGGATAGACTGTACAAATGAATATCAGGAACAACATCAGGATCCTTCTGCACCATATCATAACTCACATTTTTCATTACTTCTTCAGGTCTTTTTCTCTTCTTCCGCTTCTGCCACACCCCCTGAGATCGCAAATTTCATGGCTTCTGTGGCGTTCATATTGGTCACTAATTTCACCCGGTCCCTTTTCACAAAATAGAGCCTTCCCGAAAAGGCGTAAGAGTGGGGAATGTACACGGAAACATGTTCCAGTATACCAAATTCATGTACATCCTGCTGCGTAATAAAACCCAATTGCCATACATCTTCTGCTTCGATACAAACCAGCACGGCCCGGTTGAATTTCTTTTTGTTTCCGGCGAAAGCTTCGAAAAAGTCCTTCAGGGTGGTATAAATCACCTTTACACCGGGTGTTTTCTCCAACACGGCTTCCAAAAAATGCACCAGCCTGCCAAACAGGAACGAGGATGACAGGTAACCTATGGAGATCACGATCACTATCACTAAGAGAAAACCCAGTCCGGGATACCTTTTGGGTTGTCCGTTGACATCCACGCCCACCAAAGTGGGGAACAGGGTGTTCAGCAGGTTGGGTAAGATCCCATCAATAAAATTGAACAGGGAAATGACCGCCCAGGCGGTGATCACGATGGGGGCCAGAATGATCAGCCCCTGGAAAAAGTATTGCAGTAAGGGCCTGAGCCTGCTTTGGTACATAATGGTAAAAATACAGAATTCATATTGGCGTTCCATCGGAAAATCAACCGATTGGGAGCAGAAAAACCTCGCCCTAGACTGATTTTGACCCCTCACGGCCCTAAAAATGTTCTCGGAAGAAAGATCCCCAAAACGGATAAGTGGTCGAAAAAGATGACGGAAACTTTTACTACTCCCAAAGTTTCCGTAGTTTTGCGCCCTTAAATCATGTTATGGAGCAAGCGGAACAGCAACAAGAAACCAGGAACCGGATCCGGGACCAGGCCAAGCAGTTGTATATGAAATACGGCATACGGTCGGTTTCCATGGATGATATAGCCGTTGGACTGGGGATGTCGAAAAAGACCATTTACCAATATTTTACGGATAAAGACGAGCTGGTGGACGCCATCGTGGACCTGGATATCCATGAGATCCAGGGAGATTGCCAGTCGTGCTTCGCTCATTCGGTCAACGCCGTTGAAGAGGTCTTCCTGACCATGGACAAGATGATGGAGCACCTCAGGAACATGAACCCCACCATCCTGTACGATCTGCATAAATTCCATTTCCAAAGTTTTAAGAAGTTTTCGGACCACAAAAACTCCTACCTGCTGGATGTGATCAAAATGAACCTGCAGCGGGGGATCGAAGAGGGATTATTCAGGCCTGATCTTAATGTGGATGTGATTTCAAGGTTCAGACTGGAATCCATGATGATCGGTTTCAATATGGAGATTTTTCCCCCAACGAAATATGGACTGGTGGAAACAACCATGGTGCTGATGGAGCACTTTATTTTCGGCTTGGTGACCCCTAAAGGCTACGAGCTGATCCTCAAATATCAAAACGAACGAAATAAAAAGGTGAAACATGAGAACAGGTAATGCGTGGCGCTTCATTGCGGCCCTGATCATATCTCTTGTCACGGCTCAAGGGCTCAGTGCACAGAAGAAATATGAGTTAACAGCCAGGGAAGCCGTTGAACACGCCATTAAGAATGTAACAGAGATCAAAAACTTGCAGGTCGACCGGAAGATACAGGTGGCTAAGAACAATGAGATCCGCGGCCAGGCCATGCCCCAGGTCACAGGTAGCCTCAGCGCCCAGCATTTCTTCAACATCCCGGTGACTTTGTTGCCAGACTTCATCTCGCCCAGCGTGTATAATGTGCTGGCGAAAGAAGGGGTGGTTGGCGGAACAGGGAACCCAATTGTACCGCCCTCCGGCGATCCCGCATTGTTCCCGGCCCAGTTTGGTGTGCCCTGGCAGGCTTCCGCAGGCTTTAGCTTCCAGCAATTGTTTTTTCAGCCCGATGTATTTGTTGGTCTGCAGGCACGCGACGTAGCCCTGAAGTACGCCGACCAGAATATTTTGGCGATGGAAGACAGTGTGCGCAGCAATGTATACCGCGCCTATTACTCCGTGTTGATCGCGGAGAAAAGAAAAACTTTTATTGACGATGGAATAAAGCGACTGGATAAATTGGTGCACGACCAGGAGGTATTGTTCAAGAACGGATTTGCAGAGCGCCTGGACATAGACCGTACCCAGGTAAACCTGAACAATCTCCAGTCGGCCAAAGTCCAGATCGACAACCTGATCTATATCGGGTATGCTTCCCTTAAATATTCCATGGGTATGAGGCAGTATGATACGCTGCGTCTTACAGACACGCTCACTTCTGAACTGGTTAAACAGGATATCCTTGACACTACAGGGTTTACATATGAAGACCGGAATGAAGTGAAGCTCCTTAATACCGTGAAGGAATTGCAGCGCTTGGATTTGAAGCGGTATAAGCTTCAATACCTACCCACCGTGGCGGGTTTCTGGAATTACAGTGGTACAGCGCAAAGACGTGAGCTGAATTTTTTTGATTTCAAACAGCCATGGTTTAAAACAAATGTGGTTGGTCTTAATGCCAGCATTCCCATTTTTTCCGGTCTGCAGAAGCGGTACCGGATCGAGCAGGCTAAGCTAAACCTGGAGAAAACAGTGAACAGTCTCGACAATCTGGAGCGCGTGATAGACTTTCAGCGCGAGGCATCCTATAATCAGTTCCGAAATGCCATTACCGGACTGGATGTCCAGGAGCGCAACCTCGAACTGGCCCTCAAAGTGTATAATACCACCAAGCGGAAATATGAGCAGGGCCTCGGCTCAAGCTTCGAAGTGCTGCAGACCGAACAGAGTTATGAAGATGCACAGTCGAACTATTTCCAGGCCCTGTACGATGCGGTAGTTGCAAAAATTGCTTACACCCGTGCTTTGGGAAGATTACATTAATAAAACCATCACTTAATAAACATCATCATGAAAAAAATACTTACCATATCAGCCATATTCTTCCTGGCCGCATGCGGGGGAGGAAGCAAAAATGGAAGCTCAGGTTTAACTGAAATGAAAGCAGAACTTGAAAGTCTAAGGAAACAGAAGGACGACATCTCAGCAAAGATTACTGCGCTTGAAAAGCAGGTGATTAAGGCAGACCCCTCGGCAGCTGCAGCAGAGAATGCCAAATTGGTGGCCATCACTCCGGTGAAGCGACAGGATTTTGAACACTACATAGACCTGCAGGGCCGGATCGCTACAGAAAATATATATTATGTAACCCCTCGGGGAATGGGCGGACAGGTGAAGGCGATCTATGTGAAACAAGGTGACAGAGTAAATAAAGGAAAACTGCTGCTTAAACTCGACGATGCGGTGATCAGGCAGCAGATGTCTTCACTCAGAAGCCAATTGAATTTTGCGAAGGATATTTATGAAAGGCAGCAGAATGTCTGGAAGGAAGGCATTGGTACTGAGGTGCAGGTTTTGAATGCAAAAAATAATGTGGAAGGCCTGGAGAGACAAATGGCAGTGCTCAATGAGCAGTTGTCCATGACCAGCGTATTTGCGCAGGCGTCGGGTATTGCTGAAGTGGTGAGTATCAGAGTAGGAGAACAGTTCACCGGTAACCCTGCTGCGGGTATCACCATCATCAATCCTTCCAACCTGAAAGCAGTGGTAGAGATCCCGGAAAATTATATCGCCAAAATTCAAAAAGGAATGCCTGTGGTGATCGAGGTCCTCGATCTCAACAAAACAATCAAGTCAAACATCTCACTGATCAGCGAACTGATCGGGCAGAATACACGGAGCTTTACCGCAGAAGCCAAGATCCCTTCTGATCCTTCCTTGAAACCAAATGAGATCGTGGTGGTAAAGATCCTTGACCACTCGTCTAAAGATGCTATTGTGGCACCGATCGCTACCATACAGTCTGATGAGAAAGGAAAGTTCGTGTTTGTAGAGGAAATGAAGGATGGCAAACTGATCGCAAGGAAAAAGCCGGTGACCATTGGTGATCTGTACGATGAAATGGTTGAGGTCAGAGCCGGACTGAATGTCGACGATAAGCTCATCACACAGGGTTTCCAGGGATTGTACGATGGCCAGCTGATCATAAATAAATAAAGCAGGGATCATGAAAAAAATGACCGACGAAGTATATAAGCTGATCAGCAAAGGCAAAACATTTTTTGCCACCAATTGGGCCATCAGGAGCAAGACGGCTATTTATCTCATCGTTTTGTTTGTTACCATATGGGGTGTGTCATTATTCGTTACGCTGCCGAAAGAGCAGTTCCCGGATATTGTTATTCCCACCATTTATGTGCAAACGATCTACGTGGGAAATTCACCCAAGGATATAGAAAATCTCGTAACCCGGCCCATAGAGAAAAAGCTGAAGGGTATTTCGGGCGTCAAGATCGTCAAAATGACAAGCACATCGCTGCAGGACTTCTCCGCCATCGTGGTTGAGTTCAACACGAACGTTCCAACAGACATAGCCATTCAAAAAGTGAAGGATGCCGTTGACAAAGCGAGGGGCGAGCTGCCTAACGATCTTACACAGGAACCTACCGTGCAGGAGATCAGTTTTAGTGAGTTCCCCATCATGTATGTGAATGTGAGCGGCGACTACGATGCGGTTAAACTGAAAGAGTTTGCCGACAGGCTGCAGGATAAGATCGAGGAACTTTCGCAGATCACGCGGGTAGATATCGTTGGCGCGCCGGAGCGGGAGATTCAGATCAATGTGGACAATTATAAGATGCAGGTGGCTAAGGTTACTTTCAATGATATTGAGAACGCCGTTGCCCGCGAAAACGCAGATATATCTGCCGGCCTTTTGGAAATCGGGGGCCAGAAACGAACCCTCCGGATCAAAGGGCAGTTCGACAATGCATTCGACATCAACCAGGTGATCGTAAAGAATTTCAGCGGAGCGCCCATCTACCTCAGGGATATTGCTGATGTGAAAGATACGGTGAAGGAGAAAGAAAGCTATGCCCGTATGAATGGCAAGAATGTGGTGAGTCTGAGTATCATCAAACGTTCAGGAGAGAACCTGATCGATGCGGCGAAGAAGATCCGGGAAGTGGTTGCCCAGTTGAAGGAAAAAGAGTTTCCGAAAGATCTTGACATCGCCATCAGTGGAGACCTGAGTGTTAAAGCAAGTGCATCGTTCACTGAATTGGTCAACTCCATCGTGATCGGTTTCGTACTGGTGATGCTGGTATTGATGTTCTTCATGGGTGTTACCAACGCATTCTTCGTGGCCCTCTCTGTGCCGCTGAGTATGTTCCTTGCTTTTATCTTCCTGCCAACCGCGGGCTTCATTGTGGGCGGTGCTATTTCACTGAATTTTATTGCCTTGTTCGCGCTGTTGTTTGGACTGGGAATTGTGGTGGATGATGCCATTGTGGTGATAGAAAACACCCACAGGATCTTTGTGAACGGAAAGGGCATGATCTCTTCCGAGGATGCAGCCCGATACGCTGCCGGTGAAGTGTTTGTGCCTGTACTTGCAGGTACGCTTACTACTCTTGCTCCATTTATACCGCTCTTATTCTGGCCCGGCATCATCGGTAAATTTATGATCTACCTGCCAACGATGCTGATCTTCACACTAACGGCATCACTGATCGTGGCTTATATCATGAATCCCGTATTCGCAGTGGACTTCATGACGCATGAAGCGCACGGCAAGGAACCGAAGTCGGCCATTTTCAAGAAACCTGCATTTTGGGTTACCCTTGCCTTTGCCGCGCTGCTCGATGTAGTGGGATACAGTACCGATCAGGCCGGATACCGTTTCTTCGGGAACCTATTGTTCTTCTTCGTGCTCATCGCCCTGTTAAACAGGTATTTCCTGGCAGATATGATCCTGAATTTCCAGGAGAAATTCCTGCCGGCCATGATGAACCAGTACGAGAAATTATTAAGATGGACGTTGAAAGGATGGCGCCCTGCGTATCTGCTCGCAGCTACTTTCGCGCTGCTGGTCTTCTCATTCATGTTTTTTGGTGCCCGTAAAGTGCCTGTTCTGCTGTTTCCGCAAGGCGATCCCAATAACATTTACGTGTACCTGCGCCTGCCCGCAGGCACGGATGTAAAGTATACAGACTCCGTGACCGGGGTTTTGGAAAGCAAAGTATATGGTGTATTGGGCATGGATAATGGGAAAGAAAACCCGGTGGTGGAGTCCGTCATCTCCAATGTAGCCGTTGGTGCTTCTGATCCCAGCGGGGGCGACAGAAGTACGAGGCCGGAGTTGGGAAGGATCCAGGTAAATTTTGTGCCTTTTGAAGAACGTCATGGCGTTTCTACAAAGCCTTACCTCGATCAGGTGCGAAATTCGATCAAGGGCATCCCGGGGGCAGAAATATCTGTCACGCAGGAAAGTTCCGGCCCCCCTACACAGTCGCCCATCAACATTGAAGTCAGCAGTGAGAATTTTGAGGCCCTGACCACTACGGCAGTCAATCTGAAAAACTATCTCCAGACAAAAAACATCCCCGGTGTAGAAGAATTGAAGCTTGACGTTGACGTGAACAATCCGGAGATTACCATTAAAGTAGACCGCGAGCGGGCATTGCTCCAGGGGATCTCCACTGCCCAGGTTGGGCTTGAGATTCGAACAGCGCTATTCGGTAAGGAAGTATCCAAACTTAAGCTGGATGAAGATGAGTATAAGATCCAATTGCGCAACAATGAGCTGCAGAGGAGAAACCTCACCGACCTGTTGAACATGAGGATCACCTACCGTGATTTCGCAACCGGTCAGATCAAGCAGGTGCCTATCAGCTCCGTAGCCAGTTTTGAATTGACCAGTACTTATGGAAGTATCAAACGCAAGAACATGAAGCGGGTGATCACCATTTTTGGTAACGTACTGACCTCGCAGGGTTATACGCCGGCGGTTGTGAATGAGGATATCCTGAAAGCCATAAACGAGTTTAAGGACAAACCTCAGGATGTCACCATCGTTCAAACGGGTGAGGGTGAACAAATGGCGGAAACCATGAGCTTCCTGCAGACGGCTTTGTTTATATCCATCGGTCTTATCCTTTTGATTCTAGTACTGCAGTTCAACTCCCTCAGTAAAACGGTGATCGTTTTGTCGGAGATCATATTCAGTGTAATTGGCGTTCTGCTTGGCTATGCCATTACCAGAATGACTGCATCGGTGGTGATGACAGGTATCGGCGTCATTGGGCTTGCCGGAATTGTGGTGAAGAACGGTATCCTCGTGATCGAGTTTGCCGATGAACTTCGAAGCAGGGGTATGCGCACGCGCGAAGCAGTGATCATGGCGGGTAAAACCCGGATCGTTCCGGTGTTGCTGACGGCACTCGCTGCCATCCTCGCTCTGGTGCCGCTTGCGGTTGGACTAAACATCAATTTCATTACCATGTTCACCGACTGGAATCCGAATATTTTCTTCGGTGGCGACAACGCAGTATTCTGGAAACCTTTGTCGTGGACCATCATCTGGGGTCTGATGTTTGCGTTCTTTATGACGCTGATCCTGGTTCCCGGTATGTATGTGATGGCAGAGAGACTCAGAAGGCCGATGTCCCAATTCTATCATGGAAGATGGGTGAGCCTGTTTGGATTACTCGGACCGTTCTTCTTTTTATTAACTGGGTTGATGTACCTGGTTAGAAGGATTACGGGTAAAAAGGTGTGGAACGGAACGTTGAAAGAAACAGGAAAGAAGTTTCAGCTGGAAGAAGCCTGACCGTTCATCAGTGAAATAATTACATAGAAGTAAAAATGGAGCGGACTGACAAACGTTTTATCCATTTTTACTTCTTTTTTTACATATTAATTGTTCAAATCAAATCAACCTAATGAACGCGCGAACTAACCACGATATAGATTTCAAGATCTACGGCGAAGAAATGCAGTATGTGGAAGTTGAATTGGATCCAGAAGAAACCGCCATTGCAGAAGCAGGAAGTTTTATGATGATGGACGATGGCGTTCAGATGGAAACGATTTTTGGGGACGGGTCAAGGCAGCAGACCGGTGGATTGCTGGGAAAATTGATGTCTGCGGGTAAACGAGTATTGACAGGTGAAAGTCTCTTTATGACGGCCTATACCAATATTGGGCAGGGAAAGAAGAAAGTGTCTTTCGCATCACCATATCCCGGTAAGATCATACCTGTTGATTTGATGGAGTACGGGGGTAGGGTGATCTGCCAGAAAGATGCGTTTCTCTGCGCGGCAAAAGGCGTGTCGGTTGGGATCGCATTACAACGCAGACTGGGTACTGGTCTGTTTGGCGGGGAAGG
>JBBAJO010000033.1:7825-18342 GCA_040404005.1 Chitinophagaceae bacterium | reverse complement strand
GGCGGGGAAGGATTGTTTTTCGCCATCCTTAAGGGTCCCGGCAAAGTATGGATGCAGACCCTGCCTGTCAGCAGGCTTGCCTCGCGAATTCTGGCTTATGGCACTTTTAATCGCAAGGAGGAAGGTAGTTTATTAGGCGGCTTAGGAAATCTGCTGGACGGAGACGGAAGGTAGAGCGCATGAATCATATCAGGAGTGGCCGGGCGATGACCCCGGCCACTTTGCATTTGGGCTTAGGGAGCTTGTATAAAACGGTACAGGCAGCCTTTCGACTGCCTGTACACATCCAATAACCATCCGTAGTTATCAAAAATTTTTGACTGTTTAAGGTCGTAGTATTTGTTTTTGTTGTTACTCTTTCAAAGGTATATTTACGATAGTATATATACAAGTCACCTGGCGAGTAAAACAGGCCATTCATCGATTCGGAAAACGGGCTACGGTTAAGTGTTTGATTTCCAACCTATGATTTTAGGCAGGGTTTATTCAAGAAGACCATTAGTTACGTAAATTAGCATAATCCAACACGTAGACATGACAAGAAAAGATGAATTACTTCAGGATGTAGTCATAAAATTTGCAGGAGACAGTGGTGATGGCATGCAATTGACCGGGAGCCAGTTTACCAACAACACAGCCTTACTCGGCATGGACCTGGCCACGTTCCCGGACTTCCCGGCCGAGATCCGCGCTCCGCAGGGTACTATACCAGGTGTGAGCGGTTTTCAGTTAAGATTTTCTTCTTCCCCGGTGTATACCCCGGGAGACGACTGTGATGTATTGGTAGCCATGAATGCGGCGGCACTGAAAACCAACCTGAAAGCCATTAAGAAGGGCGGTAAGATCATTGTGAATACCGATGGTTTTGACGCTAAGAACCTGAGGCTGGCCAATTTCGCAGAAGGCGACAATCCTTTGGAGAACAACGCGCTGGATAATTACGAGGTGATCCGTATGGACGTCACCAAGATGACGAGGGAGGCCCTGAAAGATTTTACCATGGGTACCAAGGAGAAGGATCGGGCCAAGAACATGTTCGTACTCGGCTTTCTTTATTGGATGTACAACAGGGAAATGGACAGCACCGTGTCTTTCCTGAAAGAGAAGTTTGGAAAGAAGGATGATATCCTGAACAGCAATATGAAAGTGCTGCAGGCCGGATATAATTATGGTGATACCACCGAAACCTTCACTACCCGGTATAAGGTGGAAAAGGCAAAAATGGTCACGGGCAATTACCGTTCCATTATGGGCAACCAGGCCCTTTCTTATGGTTTGATCGCAGCTTCACAGAAAAGTGGACTGCCTATTTTCCTCGGGTCTTATCCCATTACTCCTGCCTCGGACATTTTACATGAACTGAGCAGGCATAAGAATTTCGGCGTACGCACCTTCCAGGCGGAAGATGAAATCGCTGCCATTTCCTCGGCCATTGGTGCCAGTTACGGCGGCTCCCTGGCCATCACTACCACTTCAGGTCCGGGTATGGCTCTGAAGGCTGAAGCCATGGGGCTTGCGGTGATGATGGAAATTCCGCTGCTGATCATCAACGTACAACGGGGCGGACCTTCCACCGGGTTGCCCACTAAAACTGAGCAGAGTGACCTGATGCAGGCTTACTATGGCAGGAACGGCGAATGCCCGATGCCTATCGTTTCCGCCTCAACCCCCAGTGACTGTTTCGGTGCCGCTTATGAAGCGGTGAGAATATCGCTGCAACATATGACGCCGGTGATCTTATTGACAGACGGGTATATCGCCAACGGCGCAGAACCCTGGAAATATCCTACGTCCGCTGACCTGCAGGAGATCACGGTTAACTTTAAAAAAGGACTGGCCGAAGACGAAGAGAAATTCCTTCCCTATAAAAGAGACGAGAAGCTCGCCAGACCCTGGGCGATACCGGGTACACCCGGACTCGAACATCGCGTGGGCGGATTGGAGAAGCAGGACGTTACCGGTAACGTAAGTTATGATCCGGACAACCACCAGCACATGATCAATGTGAGGCAGGCTAAGGTGGACATGATCGCCAACTATGTGCCGGATCAAACGCTGGACAGCGGACCTTCCAAAGGCAAGATGCTGGTGATCGGATGGGGCAGCACCTATGGCAGTATCAAGAGTGCCTGCGCCGATTTACGGGCCGAAGGTTATGAAATAGCGCATGCCCATCTCCGTTATATAAGGCCTTTTCCTAAAAATCTGGGCGAGATGATCAAGAGCTACGACAAAATTTTGGTTCCCGAGATCAACAATGGCCAGCTGGTAAAGATCCTCCGTGATCAATACATGGTAGATGCCATTCCTCATAACAAAGTGATGGGTATTCCTATTACGAAGTCTGAACTAATAGCGAAAGTCAAAACAATTATCTAATCGGATTGTCGGATTGACGAAATGACGAATTGAGAAACTATTACATAAGAAAGCCTCTGAGGAATTCCCAGAGGCTTTCTTTTATTGACAGGTGTTGCTTAAATGACTTTATCCACGATCTTGCCCGTGGTCTTATGTTTAAGGATCACCTTCTTTGCGCCATAATGGGTCATCTCTTCTTTCACCAGGTAATGGTCCGCATCGTATTCAACCAGGTGGCTGTCTTTCGAAACGCCGGTCTTCCCTCTCCAGCCTTCGATCACGATCGGCTCCCACTGTTTGGTTTTTACTGACTTATAGGCCGCGTCAAGAACGCAGTTCACCACATAGCCGTCGTAGAACGTTTCCTTAGGCGCTGTTCCTTTTTCCAGTGAGCTGAACATATCGAAGAACATATGATTATAGCCCAGTTCATTCAGTTCGTCGCCAACAGGGAATAACCAGCCTGTGTTGCTCTCCGCTTTTTCTGCTACGTAATCTGCGCCTTTTCCGGTAGTGAACATTTCAAACCCGGTACGAAGGAAACTGTTGATCCAGATGGTGCCCTCGGTGCCCATCACTTCATCCCGGAGATCCAGTCCGCCGCGGAAGGTCCAGCTCACTTCAAACTGCGCAATAGCGCCGTTTTCATATTTGATCAGGGCGATGGCATGGTCTTCTGCATCGATCGGTTTCACCTGTGTATCGGCCCAACACATCACTTCTACGGGTAAGATATCTTTCCCGATATAGCTCCGGGTGATCTCTATACAATGGCAACCCAGGTCAAGGATGCAGCCGCCTCCGGCCTGTTCGATGTCCCAGAACCATTCAGAGTGAGGGCCGGGATGGGTTTCCCTGGACTTGGCCCAGAGCACACGGCCAATTGCGCCATTCCTGACGCTTTCCTGTGCTTTCAAAAATTTTGGCGTGTATACCAGATCCTCTAAATAACCATGAAATATGCCAGCTGCTTCTACCGCGTCCAGCATGCGCTTCGCTTCTGCAGCGTTGCGGCCCAGGGGTTTGGTAGTCACCACCGCTTTTTTATGTTTGCATGCCAGCATCACGGCTGCTTCGTGCAGGTTATTGGGGAGGGAAATACAAACCACTTCTACATCCGGGTGTGCAATGGATTCTTCCATATCAATGGTCCAGTGTTTGCAGTGATAGTCTTCTGCAAATTTTTTAGCGCTCTCTTCCCGCCTTGAGTAAATAGAAAAAATTTCGTCCCTGCTTCGTAAACCCTGAATGGAATCGGCATAAAATCTTCCAATGAAGCCCGATCCCAGCATCGATATTCTCATAATTCTTATTTAATAGAATTTTAAATTAAACCATGGTCACCGGCTCAGCATGTGCGGCGGTGCGTTTATTGTCTTTGAAAAATAACAGGAACAGCACCAGTACAATGGCGGCTATTCCCGCAGGCACCAGCCAAACATTCAACCAATCTGTTTTTTCAGCTGTATACATGTCTTTTGCCTTGCCTGCTATCAGTGACCCGATCAGCATACCGATTCCGTAGGTGGCGATAGATATCAATCCCTGGGCCTGTGACTTAATTTTTTCGCCTGCTTTCTGGTCAGTATAGATCATTCCGCTCACAAAGAAGAAATCGTAGCAAATGCCGTGGAGGAGGATGGCTGAATAGATCATCCATTCGGAAGATGTTGCGTTGCCATATCCAAAAAACAAGAACCTTACGATCCAGGCAACCAGTCCTGCGATGAGGATTTTTTTGACACCAAACTTTGAATAGAAGAAAGGAAGTAATAGCATAAACAATACTTCCGAAACTTGCCCCAGTGACATTTTATTCTCTACATTAAATGTAGACGGGTCCGAGTTGGGGAAGGCAGCTTTGTAGGCGTCTGTGATGGAAGGGTTAGCCCAGGTATAGTAGAACGACAGTGGAATACAGATCAATACAGACGAAATGAAAAAGATGAGGAAGGACCTGTCTTTAAATAATACGAAGGCATCTTTACCAATGATATGGGAAAAGCTAGTTTTTCCGGTGCCTGTTGGAGGAGTGGAGGGCAATAAGAAAGCCAGTACGCCGAGAATGGCGGCCGAGATCATAGAGATTTGAAATATGGTCACTTTGTCCCCGACGCCCCAAAATCCAACCAGGTTTACTACAGCGATCCACGCGATTGTTCCGAATACGCGAATAGCAGGGAATTCTTTCTCCGGATTTCTCATCTGCCTCATGGAAATTGAGCTGGTCAACGCAATGGTTGGTGCAAATGTGAGGCAATAGGCAAGCATGGCCCAGTAAAAGGTTTCGGCGTTCGTAATTTTTGTCACCAGGAAAAGAATGGCAGCACCTAAAAGATTGAGAACACCCAGCAATTTTTCAGCGTGAAAGAAACGGTCCGCCAACATACCCACGAAAAAGGGCGCCGCGATCATGGCAATGGAGAAAGTAGCATAGGCGTTACCCACCTGTTCCCCGGTAGCTTGAAGCTGTTCCGTCATGTACTTACTCATCTGTCCATACCAGGCACCCCACACAAAGAATTGAAGAAACATCATTAAGGCAAGAAGTATACGGACATGTAATTTCATCTAGTAATTGTTTATGTTGGAAGATAATGAAAAGTAAAAAGTTCCGGCAGTAAAAATTGAAATGGGTACAACCCTGATCCTTGTTACTTGATTGATTTCTTATAATATCTGCATACTTCCTTCAGTCCGCATTCGCCGCATTTTGGGCTTCTGGCCAGGCAGGTATAGCGTCCATGAAGAATGAGCCAGTGATGGGCTTTATGAATAAGTTCTTTAGGGATATACCGGATGAGTTGCAGTTCAGTCTGGAGGGGAGTTTTGGCGCTGGCCGTGGTTAGTCCAAGACGGGCCGATACCCGAAAAACGTGCGTGTCAACGGCCATGTTCGGTTGTTGGTCGATCACCGAGGTGATCACGTTAGCGGTTTTTCGGCCCACGCCGGGTAATTTCACCAATTGCTCAACGGTCATTGGCACTTCACCTCCGAAGTCGTCCTGGAGCATTTTGGCCATACCAATAAGGTGTTTTGTTTTGTTGTTGGGGTAGGAGATGCTTTTGATGAGTGGAAAAAGCTCGTCAAAGCTTGCTCTCGCCAGTGTTGCCGGATCGGGGTATTTGTTGAAAATTGCCGGGGTGGTTAAGTTTACCCTTTTATCGGTGCACTGGGCTGAAAGGATCACTGCTACCAGCAATTGATATGGACTGTCGTACAATAGCTCTGTTTCCGCTTCGGGGGTATGTTCCTGGAAGTAGCTGAGTACGGTTGAGTATAAATCCTTCTTGATCATGATTCGCCAAACTTACTAATTCGGCGAGAAAGGCAAATGCATATTACCTATAGGGGCGGATGCATTTGGCTGATGACTTGCAGGAATGTTGCTTCAGTCGTAGTTGGCTTGGTCATTTGGCTCAAGCGTTTACTGCGGACTGCTCAGCGTACTGCATGATGCTATTGATACTGCTTTTCCGTGGGGCAAAGTGAATATTGTCCAGGTCGTTTTTTGAAGTTTTCAATATTTCAAATTTCTCCTTCAATATCCAATCGGAAGCAAGCGCTTCATTTACCAGACGAGTTTCTTCGGGGCTCATTTCGTTGTACAAAAACCTGATCATGTCTTCAGTCGTAATGTGGTTCATAATCCTTGATTTACCAGTTAACAAATGGTGGTTAACGGCTTTCAGGGATGGGATTTAGTTCGTTTTCCAGGGACTAGGTCAGGGTGGTTTCGAATGGGTTGGGGGTCGGGTACCATTAAAAACGGGATAACTTCACTGATATTGTACGAAGGGAAATTATTTTTCGTCGATCACATACAGGTCCTCATTGTCTTTCTTCATGAGGTATTTCTCCCGGGCGACCTTTTCCAGGGAAGCAGCATTCATGCGAAGGGCGTAGAGTTCGTTTTGGGTTTGTTTGATCCTTTCCTGGTAGTACGACTTCTTTCCTTTCAGGTCTTTTAGTTCCTGATTTCTTTTGTAGCTGAGAATCATGTCGTTATGGTCAAAAAAAACGATCCAAGCTGCAAAAAAAGCAGTTGCGAGAAAGTATTTATTTGTGACCATCCGGGCTAATGCCTGCATAAAAAGAATTTCCGCCTTAAAAATAGGATTTTAAGGCGGAAACCAATGAAAAGAGGTTGATTTTTATGCGATTACGGGGCTAGGGCACTGCACCGGGTAATTTTCCCGGTTGGCCATTTCACCACCTGACATTTGACTATTATGGCAGGGCCAGACCGGTTTGAACAAGTCCTTTTGCCGAACCTTTGATGACCATGAGTTTCCAGGGGTTTGAGGAGGATCTTACCAGTCCGGCAAGGATATCCGCATAACCGTCTCCATTGGTGTCGCCGGCAGATGCCACCGACATGCCTATGAATCCGCCCGGATATTTTTTCTTGTCGATCATGATCATTTCGTTCGTTGTTCCTTTTCTTGAGCCATAGAACACAAAAACATCGCCAGTGGACACCTCCGGGTTGAATCCGTAAGAGCCCACGATCACTTCGCCGTAACTATCGCCGTTGATGTCCCCGGCAGAGGCTACCGAAATGCCCATGTTACCGTCTATCTTATTGCCCGTATATGTCCAGTCGGGGAACCCGCTGAATCCATTGGCCGACCCCATATAAACGAAGATCTTTCCAACATTGCTTTGACCTTCATCGTAGCGGTTGGAGCCGATGATGGCGTCTGAAAAGCCGTCACCATTTACGTCGCCTGCGGCTGCTACAGTATTTCCATAATTGGCTTCGGCCTGGTTACTTTCGCCCGTCCAGGATGCAGACTGGGTCATGCCCATATAGGTGCCGAGGTAGAGGTAGGCGCGGCCTTCGTTGATCTGGCCATTGTCATAGCCAGGCGCTCCTATGAGCACGTCACTGTAGCCGTCCCGGTTTACATCCCCGGCACAGGCCACGGCCTTTCCGAAAAAGGCGTTTACCTGATCGCCTTCGGCTGTGAAAAAAGGAGTTTTGCCGAGGCCGGAGGCAGAGCCGAGGTAGATGAAGACCCGGCCTTCATTGGTTTCGCCACCATCAAAGTAGTGGGCCCCAATGATCACATCGGCGTAGCCGTCTTTATTAACGTCGCCCGCTGTGGATACTGAAATTCCAAAAAATGAATTGGCCTGATTGCCTTCCATGGTCCATGCCGGCGTGGAAGATAATCCTGAGGGCGAACCGTAATAAACGAAAGCGGCGCCTTCATTGTCTTCCCCATTTGAAAAGCGTGATGAGCCAATGATGACGTCGAAATATCCGTCGCCGTTAACGTCGCCTGCCTGGCCTATGGATTCGCCAAAATTAGTGCCACCCTTGCCCTCTATGGTCCAGGCAGGAGCTGATCCGAGGCCGTTTCCGGTACCCAGGAGCAATTGAACTTTTCCATCTTTACTTACGCCAAATTCGTTGGTGAAAACGCTAACCAGAACGTCTGAATATCCATCGCCATTCACGTCACCGGCAGGAGACAATGAATAGCTGGATGCCGCTCCCTGGTGCGGCGACTGGCTGAATGCAAACAATGCAGCGACCAGTGTGAATAGTAATGTTCCGTTGAACAGGAGTTTGTTGATGTGATGCATAACGCAAGCTTTTTAATTGTGGTGAAGGCTTGGCTTTGCAGTAGGGGGTGGAGATAATTATGCGGAGTTTCTACAGGATTGGACACGTAAGATACGCAAGATAAATGAAGTTTCATAGCTCAATGCCCTTCAAAATCGGTCTGGGTATGTTTTGAAACAAAGAGAAGGCCGTCTCCCATGAATGAGACGGCCTCTTCCGTAGTTTATTTGGCAAAAAAGTTACTTTTCGAATTTGAAAAACCTTCCTTTCGGGTAGATGGCATTTCCTTCCAGCAATTCTTCGATTCGGAGCAACTGGTTGTATTTAGCCATACGGTCTGTCCGGGATGCGGAGCCGGTCTTGATCTGGCCGCAATTCAGGGCAACTGCGAGGTCGGCAATGGTGGTATCTTCTGTTTCGCCACTTCTGTGGCTCATGATGGAGCTATAGCCATTGGTTTGTGCCAGTTGAACCGCATTAATGGTTTCCGTTACCGTTCCGATCTGGTTCACTTTGATTAGGATGCTGTTCCCGATCCCTTCGTTGATCCCCTTCTGCAGTCTTTTCACGTTGGTGACAAAAAGGTCATCGCCAACGAGTTGGCACCTCTTGCCGATCGCGTTGGTATGTTTCTTCCAGCCTTCCCAGTCATCTTCTGCCATACCGTCTTCGATGGAAACGATTGGATATGTATTCACCCAATTGGTCCAGTAATCCACCATCTCATCGCGGCTGATCACTTTCTTGGAGCTTTTATAGAAACTGTAGGTGCCGTCCTTTTCGTTATACATCTCGCTGGTAGCCGCGTCCATCGCGATGCCGATCTGTGCGCCTGGTTTATAACCTGCGGCTTCGATGGCCAGCAATACGGTTTCGATAGCTTCTTCGTTGCTTTGGATCTCCGGGGCAAAACCACCCTCATCACCCACATTGGTGCTATAGCCTTTTTTCTTAAGTACGGTTTTCAGGTGGTGGAAGATTTCAACGCCCCAGCGAAGTCCTTCGCTAAAAGATTCAGCGCCAACGGGAACGATCATGAATTCCTGGAAGTCAATCTTGTTATCTGCATGGGCGCCACCGTTGAGGATATTCATAAGTGGAATAGGAAGAATGGTGCTGTTAACGCCGCCGAGGTAGCGGAACAGTGGCAGTTTGCTTTCAACCGCTGCGGCTTTGGCAACAGCCATTGAAACAGCGAGGGTAGCATTTGCGCCAAGTTTGCTTTTGTTCTCTGTTCCGTCGATATCGATGAGCATTGAATCGATGAAGGCCTGTTCGTTTACATTCAAGCCGATCAACTCGTCTGCGATCTTTTCGTTCACGTTATGTACTGCTTTGAGAACACCTTTACCCATGTACAGGGATTTGTTATTGTCGCGCAGCTCAACGGCTTCGTGCTTGCCGGTTGAGGCACCAGACGGCACTGCTGCCCTGCCGAGTATACCATTTTCTGTGATCACGTCAACTTCTACGGTCGGATTTCCCCTGCTGTCCAGAATCTGTCTGGCATGTACATCAGTAATGTAACTCATAATGATTTTAGTTTGATTGCGGCCTTATTGCTTGTTAGAGGTCAGATCCCGGAAAACTTCTTCCAGATTCCTGCTTTCGGATTGCAAAGAAACGATATTAAGGTTATGCTGCAAAGCCATCTCCATGAGTTGTTTGTTAAGTGCTTCCGGATCGGCGGTGCCAAGGAGCCAGGTATTGGCGTCTTTTTTATCGGCTGTGGACACGGCAGGAAGGCGGGAAAGCCATTCGGATTCGAGTGATTCCCGGAAACTGACCCGTATATGCTTGTCGGAATTTACGTTGCTGAGGTTAGCCAATTGGTCATCAGCCACCAGTTGGCCCTTGCTGATGATGATCACGCGTTTGCATAATGCTTCCACTTCCTGAAGGATATGAGACGAGAAAAGGATGGTTTTGTTTTTTCCGAGGTTTCGGATCACGTCCCTGATCTCCATGATCTGGTTAGGGTCCAGGCCGGAGGTAGGCTCGTCGAGTATCAGTACTTCGGGATCATGAATGAGGGCTGCGGCAAGGCCCACCCGCTGTTTGTATCCTTTTGAAAGCTGCCCGATCTTTTTGTGCTTTTCAGGTGTGAGGCCGGTCAATTTAATAGCGTCATCTATTGCTTTTGCCGGCTCTTTTACCTGGTGTATGCCTGCTATAAAATCCAGGTATTCCCTTACATACATGTCGAAATACAGGGGGTTGGCCTCAGGGAGATAGCCGATCTTTTTTTTGCTTTCGTTGGGCTGGTCGCTGATCCTTATCCCCGCCACTTCGATCTCCCCTGCGTCTGGCGCCAGGTAGCCAGTGATCATTTTCATTGTGGTCGATTTTCCGGCTCCGTTTGGACCCAGAAAGCCAACAATTTCTCCCTGTTCAATGGAAAAAGAAATATCGTTTACAGCTTTTTGTTCACCGTAGAGTTTTTTTAAACCGCTGACTTTTATTGACATGGGTCAAAGATAGAGTCCATTTACTAATTGGCGAATTAACGAATGGACGGATTAGCGGATTAAGGATTACTTTCTGCCGAATGGTGCCGATTGATGCAATAAAGAATCCGCC
>JBBAJO010000033.1:3801-7725 GCA_040404005.1 Chitinophagaceae bacterium | reverse complement strand
CCATTCGCCAATTCCTTATTCCTTGATCTCGACTACCGTACCGATCGTGAACATATCGTAGATCTCGAAAATGTCGCTGTATTTGACTGAAATGCAGCCATTTGTCCAGTTCACATATTTATCAACTGCATATTCTTCGTAAGATCGTGTGCCGTGGATGCCAATTCCACCGCCTATGCTCGCCGCTTTTGGAATGGCTCCGGCTGATTTCCTGGAGCGGAATTTCCTTATGCTTTCTTCATTGGGATAATCGAGCAAAAGAAATTTGCCCCATTGGTCGTGGGATTTTTTATGAACGATCTTAAAATGTCCGTTTGGCGTTAGGCGATCGCCCTCCATTTTCTTGTCGCCCTGGTTATTACTACCAAACACAACAGGGTAACTGGCGAGCCAACCATCGGAATCATAAACCTGCATGACGTACTCCGACTTGTCAATCACCACGTTATAAACGGGTGCCGGTTTAAGGTGAAAGAAAAATCCGAAAATGAGCAAAAGCATAGGATTGGAATTTGTTTTTCTTATTCAAAGCTCATGCCTTTTTCTGTATTATCAATAAGAAATCCGTTAATTAACCACTAGAAAAAGTTAATGGGAAATAATTGGATCCAGCTTTTTTGCCAGGTCGATCATTTCTTTCAACGATTCTACTGATGGCACGCGACCTGCCAGTCCGAACTTTTCATTGGTTTCCACCATTTTAGCGTGCAGGTTTTCAGGATTTCGGGTAGCGAACTCTTTGACGGAATCCACCCCTGCAGCTTCCAGCAGTTCGGAAAATTGAGAGGCAACGCCTTTCACGCGAAAAAGATCGGAATGATTCACCCAAGTGAGGATCAGGGACTCTGGGATACCTGTTTTTGCGGCTATTTCTATCCGGCCTTTTTTTGTTGCCCCTTTTGCCAATAGGTCCGATGTGGTGTGGATTTCCAGGCCTCCGAGTTTCTCTGCATAAGCAGGACCAATACCTTCGATGTCTACGACTTTGTAACCCATAATTTTGTTTTTAAAATGAGTTGAAAACTAAAAAAAAATTGTGAAACGCCGGGGGTGATTTGTGTCACATTCCATTAAATATTGATGAACCGCCCGAATTAAAGCATTAGCGACTTGACGAATTCTCGGATTGTTGAACAACCTGATCCTTGAGACCACCATTAACCTTACAATTCGTCAATTTCTTTACCAAGTGCTGAGCCTGATCCCTACGGTATAGGGATGATGTTCAACACCGTATTTGTGGAGTGGGGTGGTGGCGTAAGAACCGTACAATTTTACCGGGCCTAAACCAAGTTCGCCAACGTAGGCGATTTTCCAGGGTTCGAGGTTGAAGTTTGTTTTTTGCTTCTGTTTACCTCTTTCGTTGCTTTCCTGTTTTTGCCTTGAATTATAAAGAACACCGGCGCTTACACCCACGCTGAACTGCAATCCGCCGCGACGGCTATTTGGTGTAGGATTTATATTCAGCATAAGCGGTACTGTAAAGTAATCTGCTGCGAGTTTATTCTTTGAAAAGCTCACATTGTCGCGCATCACATACGGTTTGGATCCGTCAACATAGGAGATCGGTGTTTTGTAATAGTAATTGTTGGTCTCCAGTCCCAGACCATATTTAAGGTTCACTACATGTTTGTAAATGTTCATCCTCTGCATGAAAAACCATAGGTTGAAGTTGGAGATCCTGAATCCTTTAATGGAGAAATCGCCTGCATTCAATGGGTTTCCATTGGGATTCTGAAGAAAGGCCTGGGCCTCAGCGCTTGAGTAGTTTGTTTTATCGTCGAATGCTGCATATCCGATATCCATGATCAGCCAGTTGGTGCTGATATTGCTTTTCTTTTTGGATTTTCGTTTGTAATCGTAGGGTTTGTCTTTCTGCGTCTCGTATTGATCAGCTCCTTTTTTGATGATGATGATACTTCCTACACGGATGGTGTCGTTTTCCGTGGTCTTTGTCTTTGTGCTATCCTCTTGGGCAAATCCTGTCTGGCAGCATGCTCCTATGAGTATGATCATTATTGCTTTTTTCATACATCCTGTTTTTTAAACTTGTATTAGCGAGATAATCCTATTTCGAAGTTTGCAACTTTCACCATTGGCTTATCATTATCCGGGTTGGTGACCTTATTATAAAATCTGTTTGCTTTTCTGACTATTCCGCGTAATCCTTTTCGCTGATTCGTATCGGGCTCCATGTCTTCTTCGTCGTCACTTGATATCTGATTATTCAGCGCGTCTGATGCATAGTTCTTTTTTACATTTCTATCGCCGGTAGTGGAAGCCATTGAATTTGGAGTGGTCATATATTCGTCTGCGACTTTGTCCACGACGTCAACGGGTTTCGGTTTTTTACCGGGTTCGATTGCCGCGTAATCACCGGTTTTTTTGTTCTGCCTGTCTACCTGTGCCAGCTCCAGATCCTGCTCTGCATTCTTGATCAACCCGTTATTTGCTGCGCGCGTATTTCCGGCAATTGCATTTGTTGGGGGATTTTTTGGCTGTGCTGTTTTTACAAGCCGATCATTTGTTTGTCCGGCTGCAAGTCTATATTTTGTTTGCCCTACGCTGACAGGTTGATCACTCGCTTGCCCCGGGTTTCCAGGCTGATTCGCAAGCGTTTCATGAGAACCATTTTCGCTCGCGCTTACAGTATGTTTTTCGTTTGATCCCGCCACTGTTTCATTACCATGTAAGGATTCGGGGGTATCCTGGTTTGCCTTTGAAAGAGCCTCATTGCGCTTACTATTGCTATCCCTTTCAGGGAGATCCATCTGTACGATCTGGTCCTGAGATTCCAAACCGGTTTCATCGTCCTGGATGCTGAACCAAAAGAGTCCTGCAGTGATCACCACGGCAGCTGCAGCAGCGATCCGATACCATTTTATAGGGATGATGGGTGCGGTCTTTTGTGCTGAGCGGTAAAGAAGGTTTTTATCGGGGAAAACCACCTGTTCTTCCGGAAGTTTGGCTTTTTTCAGCCAGTCGAAGTTTTTCCTGGCGTCGCTATGGCTGGCATGATATTGACCCAGGGCTTGAATTTCATCCTGATCCAATTCACCATCCAACAGGAGTACCTGGAACTCTTCCACATTATCCTGAGTGATCAGACCCGGTTCGCTCTGGCGGTAAAGCCTTTCCCGGCCGGCCATGCTGACATCTTCCATATCAAGCTTAGTATCCAGCAACATCTGCAGTTCGATCTTCAGGTCAGGATGTTCAATGATAAAAGCGTCCACCTGTTGCCGTTCTGCAGGGGTCAACTCATTATCGACATACAGCAGGAAGTACTCCTCGTAATTGTCATTATGTATGGGTCGACGTTTCATCAGATAACATTTTCGGGTTTGACTAAAAAGTTCTTCAGTTGCACCCTGGCGCGGTGCAGATAAACTTTAACCTGGCTCTCGCTTAGTCCCATGATCTTTCCGATCTCTTCGTAACTATAGCCTTCATAATCTTTCAGCATCACCAAAGAACGCTGCGTTTCATTGAGCCGGTTTAGGGCCTCGCCCAATATTTTCTTCAAATCCTGTTGCTGCTGATCCATCACTTTATCCTGCTCATTGAATTCTTCTTTCAAACTGATCCGTTTTACTTTCCTCAGGTGGTCGATCATCTGGTTGTGCGCCACGGTGAATAAGTAGGCTTTCGCGGTAGCGGCAACGATATTCTCGCGGTTCTTCCACATTTTTTCGAAAGCAGATTGTACCACATCCTGCGCGTCTTCCTCGTGCCTGAGGTTTTTCAGGATGAACCGGTACACGTTGTCGGCATACCTGGTAACACAATCATTATAGTCTCTTTCGGTCATGCTTTGGTGTAAAAGGCTCTGTTTCGTGCTTTATATAGGTATTACGCCCCACTAACGGGAAAGTTACAGCCAGGGCGAATTTATTTTAAATGTGGGGAATGTGGGGAATGTGG
>JBBAJO010000033.1:0-3701 GCA_040404005.1 Chitinophagaceae bacterium | reverse complement strand
CCCACATTCATCACATTTATCACATTCTAATGAGGTGCCTCGTCAGGTTTTCCCAAATCGGTGGCACTGACGACGACCGAACCTTCTTTTCGTTTTTGTCCGATGTTCTTTCTTTACAAATAATCTCTGTTTTTGCTTCAGATTTGGTTTTTGCTGTATACATTCCTACCAATGTCACTATTAATGCCACGGCGATAAGTAAGCCTATTTTTGTTCTCATTTCAGTGGTGTTTGATATATATGACGAAGATATTTTGGAAATGTTACACCAAAGGTTAATTAATACTGAAAAAGTTGGGAAATTTACCGGTTCTTACAACTAGCTATATATGAACGAACAATTGGTGCAAAGGCTGGCCGTTGAGCTGGAAGAGATCAGGCAGAACGGACTTTTTAAAACGGAAAGGGTGATCGAAAGCCCGCAGGGAGCGGTGATCCGGGTGGGCAGCAAGCAGGTCATCAACCTTTGCGCCAATAACTACCTCGGGCTGAGTTCCCATCCTAAAGTGATCAATGCTGCCAAAAAATACATTGACCACAGGGGGTTTGGACTCAGCAGTGTGCGTTTTATTTGCGGTACCCAGGATATCCATAAAGAACTGGAGCAGAAAATTTCCAAATTTTTGGGTACAGAGGATACCATTCTATATGCCGCAGCCTTTGACGCCAATGGAGGCCTGTTCGAGCCTTTATTCGGGGAACAGGACGCCATCATCTCCGATGAGCTGAACCATGCTTCAATCATAGACGGCGTCAGGCTATGCAAGGCCCAGCGGTTCCGTTACCTGCACAACAACATGGAAGACCTGGAGCTCAAACTGCAGGAAGCCAGCGGTGCCCGCACCCGAATCATCGTAACAGACGGATCTTTCAGCATGGACGGCACCATCGCTCAGCTCGATAAAATTTGCGATCTGGCAGATAAGTACGGTGCCGCGGTTATGATCGACGAATGCCATTCTTCCGGTTTCCTCGGGAAAACCGGTCGTGGTACCCACGAATACCGCGGTGTACTCGGCCGGATCGATATCATAACCGGTACACTGGGCAAGGCCCTGGGCGGCGCCTCCGGGGGATTCACCAGTGGCCGGAAAGAGGTGATCGAGATGCTCCGGCAGCGTAGCAGACCCTACCTGTTTTCCAATACCCTCGCACCCAGCATCGTTGGTGCTTCCATCGCAGTACTCGATATGCTCAGCGAAACCACCGAACTGCGCGATAAACTCGAGGTCAATACAAAATATTTCAGGCAAAAAATGACGGAAGCGGGGTTTGACATTAAACCAGGTGACCATCCGATTGTTCCTATAATGCTATACGATGCCGGGCTTGCCCAAAAAATGGCAGCCAGGCTTCTCGAAGAAGGTATATACGTGATCGGCTTTTTCTTCCCGGTTGTGCCCAAGGACAAGGCAAGGATCAGGGTTCAGTTAAGCGCCGCCCACGATATTTCACATCTTGATAAGGCCATCGCCGCATTTATCAAGGTGGGCAGTGAATTGGGCGTATTAAAATCTGTAACGGCATGATGAGAGTTATTTCAGCACTAAGTTTTATTGTTCTCCTGTTCTCCTGCACTGTCAATAATGTAAAGGATGAAGTCCGCCTCAAGAAGTATTTTGATGAATACCTGGTGGATGGGACCTTTGCGATGTACGATAATAGCCGGGGCGTTCATGTCATTTATAACCTGAAGCGGGACACGATCGCCTATACACCGGCTTCCACATTCAAGATCGCCAATGCCCTTATCGCCCTGCATACCGGCCGGATGACCAGTGACAGCAGCATCATCAAGTGGGACGGTGTCATTCGGGAACGGCCGGAATGGAACAAGGATCTCACGTTGTATGAAGCCTTCCGCGTTTCCGCTTTACCCCATTTTCAGTCCCTAGCCCGCTCCATTGGTCGTGATACCATGCAGAAATGGTTGGACAGCATGCATTATGGAAATCAGAAGTTGGGGCCGCAGGTAGACAGCTTCTGGCTGGATAATTCACTGAAGATCACCAACGATGCCCAGGTATGGCTTGCCAAGCTGCTGTATTTCAAGCAGCTCCCTTTCCGCAAAAGTGTACAGGAACAGGTGAAGAAAATGATGATTCAGGAAAACAACCTCACCTACCAGTTGGCCTACAAAACCGGCTGGGGACAAACCCCCGATGGAAAAGAGCTGGGCTGGATCGTTGGCTGGATTGAAGAAAATAAACACGTTTATTTCTTCTCCATGAATCTTGAAACGCCCAACCATGAGATCAATATGATGGAGGTGAGGAAGAAGATCCTGACCAATATCCTGACGGATCTCGGTTTTTTTAAGGGTAAGATGTAGGACTTTTCAACTGTCGCGGTCAGAAACCAGCGAATAACTGCACAGTTTTTGATTAACTGAAACCAATGCTTCGATTCGAACATCCCATATACCTTTCAGCCATTGCGTTGGTGCCGGTAATGATCGCTATGTACCTGGCAGTGGTTAAGTGGAAGAAGCAGACGGCATCCAGGATCGGGGATCCAAAACTAGTTGCCCAACTCATCAAAGGCTACTCCCCGAAAAAATTCCAATTAAAATTCATCCTGATTTTACTGGCTTTTGCCATGATGGGCATGGGCGCCGCGAACCTGCAATATCCCAAGCAGGTTAAGCAGATCACCCGCCAGGGGATAGATGTCATGATCGCATTAGACGTGAGTAAAAGCATGCTGGCAAGGGATGTGCAGCCCGACCGGCTGCAGCGCTCCCGGCTATTGGTGACAAAGCTGATCGATAAACTGCAGAACGACAGGGTTGGCCTGGTGTTATTTGCCGGAAGAGCCTATCTCCAGATGCCATTGACCGCAGATCATAGCGCGGCTAAAATGTATGTGGGCTCGGCATCTACACAGTCTGTTCCCACCCAGGGAACGGTGATCGCCGAGGCACTTACTATTTGCCATCATGCATTCGATGAAAAACAAAAGAAATACAAGGCCGTTGTCCTGATCACTGATGGGGAGGACCACAACGAGAATGCACTGGATGTTACCGAGAAAATGGCGGAGGAAGGGATCGTTATTCATACCATTGGAGTGGGTAGCACTTCGGGCGCTGAGATCATTGACCCGGATACCAAAGAGGTCAAAAGAGCGGAAGATGGCACGCCCGTGCTGAGCAGGTTGAATGAGAAAGAGCTGATCGACATCGCGCAAAAAGGAAAAGGGACCTACCAGGTGTTGGTGGAGACGGATGCGGCGGTGAATAAGATCCTCGGCCAGATCAACAGCATGGAGAAACGGACCATAAAAGACAATAGCCTGATCCAGTACGGGAGTTTCTTTCAGTGGTTCCTGGGTATTGCACTGGTTTTGCTGGTAGCTGAATTGCTTTTCCCCGAAACAAAAAAGCTAACCGCATGAAGAAGTTGTTGATCATCTGTTCAGCTTTTTTTCCTGCGGGCTTTCTCATGGGCCAGGCGAATAATGCCATCAATAAGGGAAATGAAGCATATAAAATAAAGGAGTACAGTAAAGCAGCTGATTTCTATCGGAAAGCCCTGGAACAGTCGCCCTCTAACACAGTGGCCGCCTTCAATTTAGGGAATACCATGTTCCGCGATAGTATGCAAGACAAAGCGATTGAGCATTTTGACGCGGTTGGTAAGAGTACCGCAGTGGCTACAACCAGGGGTGATGCTTTTTACAATAAAGGGGTGGTACTTACA
>JBBAJO010000032.1:0-37773 GCA_040404005.1 Chitinophagaceae bacterium | reverse complement strand
AGGATCAATGTCTCTAAAACCACCTACCAGGAAATCAAAGATGATTTTGCCTGTGAATACCGTGGTGAAATTGAAGTGAAAAACAGGATGCCCTTGAAAATGTATTTCCTGGCCTGAAAATTACCAGGGAATTAATAGTATAGTTTTCCCATTTATCATTTTAAATTTTGAGCAAATAAAATGAAGTATTTATATCAGATAATTTATTCTACACTTTTTGCAGTATTATTCATCCACTGTAACGCTAAAGAGAAAAGAATCACTCAACATAAACAAACATATAATACTAGAAGTAATAAGATCAAGTTAACAATAATTTCTAAGTTGAATAGTTTTACAGGATTTCATTACTTTGATCAATATGGTAATCTTAATCAAATTGCTTTAGGGAAAGATCTAAATAAGTTCAAACATGAAGAAGTAATTAATAGTAAAAAGCCTATTCTCTTGTATTACTCTACTGCTCCTCAAATCATTCCTTTTCTGCTTTATCCCGGGGACTCACTTAGTTTTGAATTTACTGGTGAAAAAATTAGTATTATTAATAATGTTAAGGGCGTTGATGCACCTATAAAAGTACCACTTAACTATTCAATTTTTTTATATGAATCAGTCATGTCAAAGGTTCCAATTAACAACAGAGAACGCTTCTTAGATTCATGCTATCTTATGACAAAAACAGCATTAATAAAAAACGAAACTGAAGAAAATAAACCTATTATCGATTACTATTTAAAAGCTGCTATCTACACATACCTTCAAAACAAATTAATTCGAAAATCAGTTGATAAATCTCCAGATCTGAAAAAATACATTGACAGTATATCATCTATTGTAAATGATGAAACATTTTGTTACTCACAGGAACATAAAAAGTTAGTAAGAACCTATTCAATGGCTTTGTGGGGCAATGACTATAAAGATGAGAAACATCATCGCAAAATATATGATAGCAGTAGACAATATTATCAAGGTGATGTAAGAAATTTCAAACTTTTCGATGAGTTAAAATCTATGCGGTCACAAAAATCTATTTATTATAATGATTATAGAAAGTTGTTCCTGGATGATTGCTCTAATCAAGATCTTAATTTATTTGTTCAAAGTAATTTTAAAGCAGCATCAGGTAAATTAGATGACTTACTACTTACATATCAAAACAAGAAATATAAATTTAGCGAAATAACAGCTAAATATAAAGGCAACGTCATATTCATCGACTTCTGGGCAAGTTGGTGTTTACCTTGTAGAAAGGAAATACCATTTGCTTTAAAGTTAATGGAAAAATATACTAATGCTAAATTCAAATATGTTTTTATTTCTATTGACGAAAACTTCGATTCGTGGGAAGAGGCCATAACTAAAGAAGATATCATTAAGATGCCTGACTCATACATAGTAAGCAATGCAACAGAGTCAAGCCTAATAGAAAATTATCAAATTAAATCGGTTCCTAGATACTTGCTTTTTGATAAAACTGGAAAACTTGTTAATGCAAATTCTATAGCACCAAGTGACCCCAAAATAATTCAAATTGTTAATGATTTAATGAAGGCTGTGTATAATTAATAAGTGCAATTGATTGACAAACGATTTTTGGAAAAATGGCTTTTAAGGGCCATTTTCCAAAAATCTGACTGGTTAGTATGAAATTTGGTTTACCATGACTAAATCTTATACGCAACTCAGCTTGCATCAAAGGTATCAAATTCAAGTTCTTTTACAAGCGGGTAAAAATCAAGGAGAAATAGCCGAACTTTTTGGCCGGTCGCCGTTCACATTAAGTCGGGAACTTAAAAGGAATATTCCGAAACGAGTCAGGGGTGCCGTTCATTATAAAGCCGAGCTTGCTCAACTTAAAACGGACAAGCGGCATTATCATAAAGCAACCTATCAGCTGAGTTCGGCCATAACTAAAGATGGCAAACAAACAGCTATACAATGGCTGGAAAAGGTGGTTCTGAAAAAGTAAGACAAACAGTGGAAACTGAAGCATCTCCATTCAACACTGCTCAAGAAAAGCTAGAGATGGCTCTTTAGCCCAAAACCAAGACCGGACGCGAGCCTCAAATCGCCCCAGATTTAACAGATTCCCCGCACCGGGAAAATTTGGCCAAAGACAAACTTTCCGCTACCTTTGCCTCCCTTAATTTAGGAATGCTGGCATTTTCCCGGGTTGAATACAAACATAACTAATTGATTTTCAATGACTATCCACAAGGGTGGATAGCAGGGATCTCTTTGCATTTTAGGGATTAAGTTAACCGGTTAAACTTCGTAACATATTATGGCTATAAAGAAAGACAATCGGCCCAGATCAAATTTCTCGAAGATCACCATCAGCCTGGCCTCCCCGGATTCTATCCTGGAGCGCTCATTCGGTGAGGTTCTGAAGCCCGAAACCATCAATTATCGTACCTACAAGCCTGAGCGCGACGGTTTATTCTGCGAGCGCATCTTCGGCCCAGTGAAGGATTATGAGTGTGCCTGCGGAAAATACAAGCGTATCCGTTATAAGGGTATCGTTTGCGACCGTTGTGGTGTTGAAGTGACTGAGAAGAAGGTCCGTCGTGAGAGAATGGGTCACATCAAACTGGTGGTGCCCGTTATCCATATCTGGTATTTCAAGAGTCTTCCGAATAAAATCGGTTACCTACTGGGTATGAGCTCCAAGAAACTGGAAAGCATTATCTATTATGAACGTTATGTAGTTATCCAACCCGGTCTTCGTGTTGATAAGGGTCAGAACACTGGCGATC
The DNA here is from genome assembly GCA_040404005.1 of Chitinophagaceae bacterium. Lineage (GTDB taxonomy): Bacteria > Bacteroidota > Bacteroidia > Chitinophagales > Chitinophagaceae > Pollutibacter. The sequence continues at coordinate 35,014 of JBBAJO010000032.1, read as the reverse complement.
TGCTGACGGAAGAGGAATACCTGGATATCCTGGAGACCCTTCCTAAAGAGAATCAGTACCTGCCCGATGAAGACGCCAATAAGTTCGTTGCCAAAATGGGTGCTGACGCGGTTCATGACCTGCTGATGCGCATCGACCTGGATGGCCTCAGTTTCTCCCTGCGTAATGCAGCCGCCAACGAAACTTCCCAGCAACGTAAAGCAGACGCCCTGAAGCGTCTTAGCGTAGTGGAAGCTTTCCGCGATGCCAATCTTAGAATTACAAACCGTCCTGAATGGATGGTGATGCAATATATCCCGGTGATCCCACCCGAGTTACGTCCCCTCGTTCCTTTGGACGGTGGCCGTTTCGCGTCGTCAGATCTGAATGATCTGTACCGCAGGGTGATCATCCGTAACAACCGTCTGAAGCGTTTGCTTGAGATCAAGGCACCAGAGGTTATCCTTCGTAACGAGAAACGTATGCTTCAGGAAGCGATCGATTCTCTTTTCGATAACAGCCGTAAGAGCAATGCCGTTAAAGCAGAAGGTGGCCGCGCACTGAAATCTCTTTCAGATGTACTGAAAGGTAAGCAGGGTCGTTTCCGTCAGAACCTTCTTGGTAAACGTGTTGACTATTCCGGTCGTTCCGTTATCGTGGTTGGTCCTGAACTGAAACTCCATGAGTGTGGTCTTCCGAAAGACATGGGTGCTGAGTTGTTCAAGCCATTCATCATCCGCAAATTGATTGAAAGGGGTATCGTTAAAACGGTTAAGTCGGCCAGAAAACTGGTTGACCGCAAAGAAGCGATCGTTTGGGATATCCTCGAAAATATCTTAAAGGGTCACCCGATCATGTTGAACCGGGCCCCAACACTTCACCGTCTGTCCATCCAGGCTTTCCAGCCTAAACTGGTAGAGGGTAAGGCCATCCAGCTTCACCCATTGGTTACAGCGGCCTTCAACGCTGACTTTGACGGTGATCAGATGGCGGTGCACGTGCCACTTAGCAATGCGGCTATTCTCGAAGCACAGTTGCTGATGCTGGCCTCACACAATATCCTTAACCCGCAGAACGGTACACCAATCACGCTTCCTTCGCAGGACATGGTTCTTGGTCTGTACTACATCACCAAAGGGAAGCGTAACATTCCTACGGAAGCGGTTAGGGGAGAAGGCATGAAATTCTACAGTCCGGATGAGGTGATCATCGCCTACAACGAGGGCCGTGTAGATCTGCATGCGTTCATTAAGGTGAAAACTTTTGTTAGAACCAATAACGACGAACTGGACCTTAAACTGATCGAGACCACGGTTGGCCGCGTTCTCTTCAACCAGGTTGTTCCAAGAAAAGTTGGTTTCGTGAATACATTATTGACTAAAAAGAACCTCAGGGAGATCATTGGTGATATCATCAAGATCACTGACGTTCCCACTACAGCGAAGTTCCTGGATGCCATTAAAGAAATGGGCTTCCGTATGGCCTTCCGTGGTGGATTGTCGTTCAACATCGAAGATCTAGTTATACCAAACCTGAAAGAGGAAATGATCGATCAGGCAGCCGGAGAGGTTCAGGAAGTTTGGGATAATTACAACATGGGTCTGATCACCAACAACGAAAGGTACAACCAGATCATTGACATCTGGTCACGGGTGGATACCAAAGTAACTGAAACGCTGATTCGTGAGATGGCGATCGATAAGCAGGGCTTCAACTCTGTATATATGATGCTTGATTCGGGTGCGCGTGGTAGTAAGCAGCAGGTTAAGCAGCTCGCAGGTATCAGGGGTCTGATGGCCAAGCCTCGAAAAAGCGGTTCATCAGGATCTGAGATCATTGAGAACCCGATCCTTTCTAACTTCAAAGACGGCCTGAGTGTATTGGAGTACTTCATTTCTACACACGGTGCGCGTAAAGGTCTTGCCGATACGGCCCTTAAAACGGCGGATGCGGGTTACCTGACCCGTCGTCTTGTTGACGTTGCCCAGGATGTGGTGATCACGGAAGAAGATTGCGGAACACTCAGGGGTATCGCAACTTCTGCATTAAAAGATAATGAGGACATCGTTGAACCATTATACGACAGGATCATTGGCCGTACTTCATTGCATAATGTGTACGATCCATTGTCCGACGAGATGATCGTTGAAGCGGGTACAAGGATCGATGAGGACATTGCAAAGCAAATTGAAGAAAGCGGCATCGAAACCGTTGAAATTCGTTCGGTACTGACTTGCGAAAGCAAGCGCGGTGTTTGCGTAAGGTGTTATGGCTTGAACCTGGCTACAGGTGGTGTTGCGCAGCGTGGTGATGCCGTTGGTATCATTGCTGCACAATCTATCGGTGAGCCTGGTACACAGCTTACCCTTCGTACCTTCCACGTGGGTGGTGTTGCGGGATCTGCATCAGTTGATTCGCAGCTGACTGCTAAATTTGATGGTACCGTGCAGTTCGATGGACTCCGTACCGTTAAGGCCAAGAGTAACGATGGTTCAGAAGTGGATATCGTAATCGGACGTACGGGTGAGGTCAGGATCATGGACGTGAAGAATGACCGTCTTCTGATCACCAACAACGTTCCTTATGGTGCAACCCTTCAGGTGAAAGAAGGCCAGCAGGTAGCTAAAGGTGAAGTGATCTGCTCATGGGATCCGTTCAACAACGTGATCCTTGCAGAAGTAGCAGGTACGGTGAAGTTTGAAAACGTGATCGAGGGTGTAACCTTCAGGGAGGAATCAGACGAACAAACAGGTCACAGGGAGAAAGTAGTTATTGATACGAAAGACAAGACCAAGATCCCAGGTATCCTGATCGAAGGAAAGAAAGAGACGAAAACATATAATGCACCTGTAGGGGCACATCTGATCATTGATGATCATGATGAAGTGAAAGCGGGTCAGGTTCTTGTTAAGATCCCCAGGATCCTTGGTAAGCTGAGGGATATCACGGGTGGTCTGCCAAGGGTAACTGAATTGTTTGAAGCCCGTAATCCGGGTAATCCGGCCATCGTTTCTGAGATCGACGGGGTAGTAGCCTTCGGTGCAGTGAAGCGTGGTAACCGTGAGATCATTGTTGAAGCAAGGGATGGAGTAGTAAGAAAGTATCTTGTTCCGCTGACTCGCCAGATCCTGGCGCAGGATGGTGACTTTGTGAAAGCAGGTACATCATTGTCAGATGGTCAAACCGCTCCGGCAGATATCCTGTCTATTAAAGGACCTTTCGCAGTTCAGGAATATGTGGTGAATGAGATCCAGGAGGTTTATCGTCTACAGGGTGTAAAGATCAACGACAAGCACATTGAAGTGATCGTTCGCCAGATGATGAAGAAAGTGGAGATCGTTGATCCGGGCGATACCAGGTTCCTGGAAGAAGATCTGGAAGACAGGCTCGCGTTTAACGAGGAGAACGACTGGATCTTCGATAAGAAAGTGGTCACAGAACCTGGAGAGTCTGCTAAACTTAAAGCAGGTCAGATCGCCAGCCTCCGTGAAGTCAGGGAAGAGAATTCCGTACTCAGGAGAAATGACAGGAAACTGGTTGAATTCCGCGATGCGCGTCCCGCTACATCCCGTCCGGTTTTGCTCGGGATCACCAAAGCATCACTGGGTACGCAGAGCTGGATCTCGGCAGCATCGTTCCAGGAAACAACGAAAGTTCTTTCATCTGCAGCCATCATGGGTAAAACCGATGATATGCTCGGTCTGAAAGAAAATGTAATCACGGGCCATCATATTCCTGCAGGTACAGGTTTGAGGGAATTTGAGAATATGATCGTGGGTAGCAAGGAAGAATATGAATTGCTGCAGACCTCCCGTGAGGCAATGACTTTCGATGAAGAGGAATAAATATTATTGACAAAAAAGTCAAAAGCCAGAAGTCGCCGTTGACTTTGGGCTTTTGACTTTTGAATTATACAAATACGACAAATGAAAAATGTTTTACCTGCTATCACCGCGCTTCTTGCCATACTGGTAGCTGTCCTGTTTTATTTGCATTTTAATAGTCACAGCCAGATAGACAAGATTTCCAGCAAGGTGATCAATCAGGATACCTTAGCCAATAAGCCCCTGAAAATTGCATATGTTGATCTGGATTCTATCCAGGAAAAGTATGAATACTATCGGGAGAAAATGAACCAGTTCGACAAGAAAAAGGAGAGTGCTGATCGCGAGTTGAATAACTCTTTCCAAAAGATAGAGAATGAGCGGGTAGCTTTTGTGCAAAGAGGCAATAGCATCACGCAGGTGGAAGCGGAGGCTTTCCAGCGCGACTACACCCGTAAAATGCAGAATCTGGAGAATCAGAAAAGGGTCATGGAAGGCCAGATCCAGGAAGAAGGTATCAAAACCATGGAAGAGCTGCGCAAAAGGATCAATGACTTCCTTGGGGGTTACAATCAGGAGAAAGATTATTCTTATATTTTCTCATACAGTGCGGGGTTGAATGTGTTGTTTTATAAGGATACAACGTATAATATTACCACGGAAGTGGTGGCAGGCCTCAACGACGCATATAGGAAATCTAAGGATAAGAAATAATTTAAATGGATCTTATAAACGAAGGGGAGCATTCATCATGTTCCCCTTCGTTTATTTTAGTCATTAGCTTATTTTGGTTCAGATTATCAGCCCGTCGTTTTCATCATCATTGTATTTCGCTCCAACTTATCGGCCGGTCGTTTTCTTCATTTGATGTATCACTTCAGCTGACGCTTGTTTCACCTGTGATGTTGGGGGCAGATCTGTTCCCTCCAATATATGTAAAAACTGAGCGGCCTGCGACATCAGGAGGGATTTTCTATTTTTAATTACTTCGTCTGCATTTTCCATTTGCATAAGTTATTTGTTCACGGAAATGATGACGCCCTGGTCAGACGCAATGAGCACGATCTTCGGATTGGTTGGATTGATCCGGATAAGATGATAATCGTCACCACCAGGCGCGCCCCTGAAAGCCGACCAAGAGGATCCGCCGTCAATAGATTTCCAGATCACTACATTCGCGCTATATACAAGGTCTTTGTTTTTCGGGTCTACCCTGATCTCTGCAAAATCATTGCCCCGGCCCCAGTACCGCACTTCGGACTGCAGTTTCTTCCAGCTTTCGCCGGTATCATCGCTTCTAACGACGGTAAGGAGCATTGATCTCATATGGGAGGCTTGAATTCTACATGTAAGGAAATCATATTATCAGTTTTTCTTTATCTTCCATCAAACAACAACAGCATGCCGCAGGATTCTAATTTCAAACCCAGCCTTGGTTTACTCGACGCAACCATGGTAGTAGCCGGTTCAATGATCGGTTCCGGGATATTCATTGTTAGCGCCGACATCGTGAGAAATGTGGGTAGCGCTGGATGGTTGATCATGGTTTGGGTGATCACGGCCATTATGACCATCATTGCGGCGGTGAGCTATGGTGAGCTTAGTGGCATGTTTCCAAAGGCAGGTGGTCAGTATGTGTATCTGAAAGAGGCTTATAATCCGCTGGTCAGTTTCCTCTATGGATGGAGCTTGTTCAGTGTGATACAGACGGGCACTATTGCAGCTGTGGCCGTTGCTTTTGCCAAGTTCTCAGGCGTATTCTTGCCCATATTCAGGCAGACAGATGAGAACGTCATTTTCGCATTGGGTTCGAATAAAATTTATATTGCGCAGGTTCTCGCTATCGCTGTGATCCTGTTGCTGACGTATATAAATACCAGAGGGGTTAAAGAAGGGAAGCTGATACAGACCACGTTTACCATCTCAAAGTTAGCTGCGTTGTTTGGATTGATCCTGTTTGGGTTTCTGCTGGTAAAGGAAAGTTTCTGGAGCGTGAATTGGGCAACGGGCTTCAATGCCGCCACCGTAGCGGACAGGTCTGCGGGGGCAGCAGGATTGGCCTGGACGGAGATCGGGGGTGTCGCTATCATGGGTGCCATAGCAGCGTCAATGGTAGGTTCAGTCTTCAGCAGTGATGCATGGAACAACGTGACTTTTATTGCAGGTGAGATAAAGAATCCGAAAAAGAATATTGGGCTGAGTTTGTTCCTCGGTACCCTGATCGTATCCCTTATCTATATTAGCGCAAACCTGATGTACCTGAATGCGCTGCCCCTGAATCAGATCGCCTTTCCGGAGGAGGACAGGCTTGCCGTTTCTGCGGCTAGTATGATCTTTGGAAACGCGGGAAAATCGATCATTGCCATACTGATCATGATCTCCACTTTCGGATGTATCAACGGTCTGGTACTTGCCGGTGCGCGGGTATATTATACGATGGCGCAGGATGGATTATTTTTTAAGAAAGCTGCCAGTTTGAACAACAATGCCGTACCACAATGGGCCTTATGGGCGCAGGGCGTCATGGCCTGCTTATTATGCCTTAGTGGAAAGTATGGTGACCTCCTGGATATGGTCTCTTTTGTGGTAGTAATTTTTTATGTACTCACCATTGTTGGCATCTTTATCCTCAGAAAGCGCAGGCCGCAGGCGGACAGGCCTTATAAAGCTTTTGGATATCCTATTCTCCCTGCGATCTATATTGTTATGGGTATTAGCTTCTGCACTTTACTGATGTGGTTTAAGACCCAGTATACCTGGGCAGGGATGATCATCACCCTGCTGGGTATACCCCTTTATTTCGTAGCTGTGAATGCTAAGAAATAGGTGTTATTTTTGCACCATGGATATGAAGACTTTATTTGATTCCTTCCGGAACATCAAAGTTGGCGTGATTGGGGATGTGATGCTGGATACCTATATGTGGGGGCATGTGGACCGGATATCGCCGGAGGCACCGGTTCCCGTGGTGCAACTTCACAAGAAAGATTATCGGATCGGAGGCGCAGGTAATGTTGCCCTTAATCTTGCTTCGCTGGGCGCGAAAGCTTCCATTATCTCCGTTACCGGGAATGATGATGACGGCCGGCAATTGCGCGATATGTTTGAGACCAATGGAATTGATACATCTTACCTCTTGCGGAGCGACGAACGCATTACCACAAATAAGATGAGGGTCATCAGCCGGAACCAGCAGATGATGCGGCTCGACAGTGAGATCACCGCTGATCTCAGCAATGCCGATGAAGATCGTATGCTGACTGCAGCCGCTGCGTTTATCCACAAAGAGAAGCCTGCGGTGATCATCTTCGAAGACTACAATAAAGGGGTGTTGAAAGAGAGCCTGATCAGTTCTTTAATTGCCTTGTGTCAGTCGGAAGGCGTTCTCACCGCCGTTGATCCCAAAAGGAAAAACTTTTTCAGTTACAAAGGCGTGGATATTTTCAAGCCCAACCTTAAAGAAGTGAAGGAGGGGTTGAATATGATCGAAGAAGGAGTAAGTATGCGATTGCTGGATGAGATCCATCGGGCCCTGAACGATCAGCTCGCGCACCAGATCTCCTTCATTACCCTTTCAGAGAAAGGAGCATTTTACAGTAACGGTCGGCAGAGCAGATTGATACCATCACATATCAGGAGTATTGCTGACGTTAGTGGAGCGGGAGATACAGTGATCGCCGTTGCCTCATTAGTATTCGCAGCTACAAAGAATATCGATCTGATGGGTGAGATCGCAAATATTGCAGGAGGGCTGGTATGCGAGGAAGTAGGCACCGTAGCCATCAATTATGACCGACTGTTGCAGGAGTGTATGGCGTTGTTGCCAGTAACTATAGAATCATGAACAAAACAGGAATAGCCATACATGGCGGAGCAGGAACGATCCTGGCCTCGCAGATGACAGCGGAATTAAGGGCTGCATACGAGGATGCACTGCTTAAGGCCCTGCAGGAGGGTAACTGCATATTGCAGGCCAATGGCTCCGCCGTGGATGCCGTTGTAGCGGCTACAGTGAGTCTTGAGAACCACCTGCTTTTTAATGCAGGCCGGGGATCCGTTTTTACCAAAACGGGTGAGCACGAGATGGACGCTTCCATCATGGAAGGGAAAGACCGGTTGGCAGGTGCAGTGGCAGGGGTAAAACAGGTAAGGAATCCTATTGAGTTGGCGCGCGCGGTGATGATGAAAAGTGATCACGTATTCCTCAGCGGCGAGGGCGCCAGGAATTTTGCACTTGAACAAGGCATTCAGCTGGAATCCGCTTCTTATTTTTTTTCACAATTTCGCTTCGACCAGTGGAAGGCACTACGGGATTCAGATAAGTATACCCTTGACCATTCAAGCCCTTTGGAGGAACTGATGAAGGATAAGAAATTCGGAACGGTGGGAGCGGTGGCCCTGGATCGGCAGGGAAATCTTGCTGCGGCAACAAGCACCGGGGGCATGACCAATAAAAACTATGGCAGGATCGGCGATACACCGGTGATCGGGGCAGGTACTTATGCCAATAATTCGACTGCTGCCATTTCATGTACCGGCCATGGTGAGTTGTTCATTCGTTCCGTTGCGGCGTACGACGTTTCAGCCATGATGGAGTATAAGCAGGTCAGTCTTGAAACAGCCATGCAGGAAGTGGTGATGCATAAATTGAAAGCGATCGGTGGTCAAGGGGGCATGATCGGCATCAATGCTGCCGGCAATATCTCCATGATCTTTAACTCGGAAGGCATGTATCGGGGCATGATCGATACCAACGGAAAGGTGGAGGTCAGTATATTCCGCTCATAGGATAGTGACCTTTTTGAATCCTGCGGCTCTCAGGAAGTTTTCCATCAACAGGCGGGCTCTTTGCTCGGCGATTCCAAGAATATTTTTTCCCACCGCCCTTTGCTCCATGACCTTTTTTGCTTTTGCCTTTACCAGGTTCACCGCATCCGGAGACCATATGCCTGTTTCGGTGAATGTGCTGAAACCGGAAGGGTTGATGATCACTTCCAGGATCTCTGCCTCGGGCAATTGAACGGCCACGGAGTCGCCTTCCACAAAGATGTTAGACTCAGTCAGAAACAGCAAGTTTGTGCCTGCCTGGACTGATCCCTTCGCCACAATAACGATCCGGTCCATGGGTGGGGATAGTGGGGTTGATACCCCGGTCAGGGCTTTCACAATGTCCATGCTGCTGCTTTTTGCTGAATCCACCACCACTTCGTCGTACGACGTAACAGAGATCAGTTGGGTCATTTCCCGGATCTCCTTGATCAGTACGGGGGTGTTCTCCACCATCACGGGTTTTGACCGGAAAACATCCCTGAGATCCGGAAGCAGTTTGGCCCGGTTCAACAGGTATATGGCTAATATGCCTGCAATGATCAGAACGATATATCGCGTAAAGGATGTCATTTAAGTACAGGCGTTGTATTTGATGAAAAGCGAATATTGATCCGGTCGTACCCCAGCGTTTTGAGGTAGTTGCTGATGAACAACGATGCATTGGTTTCCGCAGCGGCCAAAACACCCAGTGCTTCAACGCTGTTGTTGATCTGTCTTTCGCCCTGGGCAAGTAAGGCATCTCTTTCTGCAGCGGAAAAATCATCCCGGAAGAATCCTGTTTCTGTATATTCAACCCTGACATCTTCAGGTTTGATATTCATACTGATGATATGCGCTTTTGGAAGAACCATGCTGATCGACTTGCCATCGATAAGTACGTCTTCTTCTCCGATCTGCGAAAAGTCAATGCCTGCTTTAATGGAGGCCTCGCAGCTCATCAGTATTTTCCGGTCGCCCACTTTATACCATGTTTGATTATCGTCTGCCCTTACGATCTTGGTGACGATATATTCCACCGTGGCGAGCTCGCTCATTTCTTTCAGGGCGAGCACCTCGGTTTTCTCTTTTTCCCCTTTGCAGGAAAAGAGCATCAGCAGGAGACAATATGCTGCATACCTTCGCATGCGGCAAGATACAATTGTTTATTTTAGCGAAAATTATCGATGGACAAATTTGCTGTAATTGTTGCAGGCGGGTCGGGGCTGAGGATGGGGCATGAAACACCAAAACAGTTCCTGCCGGTGGGTGAGGTTCCTTTGCTCATACACACGATCCGGGCGTTCACTAAGGCATTCAGCGATCTGTCCGTTGTGCTGGTACTACCTGCTGAACACATGCAAAAGGGCCAGGAAATGGTATCCTCTTTTATGCCTGATGCACCGGTTCAATTCGCCCCAGGCGGAAAAACAAGATTTGACTCGGTTCGTAGTGGCCTGGGTCTTGTGTCAGCAGATTCCATTGTTTTTGTACATGATGCAGTGCGTTGCCTGGTGTCGCCCTTGCTCATTCGAAAATGTTATGAACAGGCTTTAGCCCTGGGCTCTGCCGTACCCGTGGTGCCGTTGAAAGACAGCATTCGGAAGATCACCGCAGAGGGCTCAGAAGTCCAGAACAGGGAACTGCTGAGAGCCGTGCAAACACCCCAGACCTTCCGCGCAGAAACATTACTCAAGGCTTTTCAAACAGATTACCAGGAGTCTTTTACTGATGAAGCTACGGTAGTGGAGTATTCCGGCGGATCTATCTCACTGATCGATGGTGAAGAAGCCAATATCAAGATCACTTATCCTTCAGACCTGCTGCTTGCGGAACAGTTTTTCAATAACCCAAAATCTATCTCTTAAACAGCCGATACGGCCAGGGAAGATGGTTCCACTTGCAGAAATAATAGGGTTCATTAACAGCTCCGAATCCTTTATAAAATTCTGCGATACCCGTGATGTCTGAGCCTTCAAAATCAAGTATTACCGGACGCCCGGAAAATTCATGAATGAGTTGGTCAACCAGGAAATGATTGGCCTGGTTTTTCTTGCCTGCCGGGGTTACGGCTGATAGCAGGAAATAGATTCTACTATGGTCCTTAAGGCAAAATGCGGAGGCCTGGCATTCCTGTTCCTTCCATACCTCTCTCACCAGCACGTGACCGGGATTTTGTTGTGCGAGTATATCCAGTTGTTCATAGGCATGTATGTGCAAGGCCGACTTCTGTCCATACAGTGAGTAATTAAGTTCGATGGCAGCCTTGTAACGATTACTGCTTTCATAGTGCAGCGAAGTATTTGCGGCCCGTTTCAGGTTTTTCTGGTGAACTGGGGCATAAGACGTTGCAAGGTCCGTATAACTCCTGCTCAGATCAATGAAAAAGTTTTGCTTTGGTTCACCGTCGGCGTCAGCATGTTGATGGTTGAGGTGGATCTCTGCAAAAGGAAATTTCTTTTTTGCCATGTGAAGGAATTCGGGAACATGGCCCCGGATATTATTCCCAAATACGCCGAGTTGCTGTAAAAAAGGCGGCTGATATAGATAGCTTATTCCATATTTTTTTCGCCAGGTCAACGGCATCACCATCTCGTAATCGTTCTTGATGAGCGCCGACCAGTTCGGCGACATCAGGTCGAGCAAAAAAGATTTGGCGTATACATTTCCATTGGCTGCTTCTTCAATGGCCTTATCCCATTTCAGGTGGTCAATGTTGTGTCGCTCGGTATATACCAGGCTGTTCATTGTTTGAACATTTGGGTAATTTTTTTGATAGACTGATCCTGGATGTTTATGCTGAACGACATGCGTTGAAAGAAGTTGTTACCCGGTGTTGAATTGAAATAGTCGCGGTAAACTTTACTGTAGACCAGCGGGAAGTAAAAGTTGACCAGGTTGTTCAGGAGAGAGACTTGAACTCCGCCATCGTATAGAAATTTCGATTCCGCGGAATTTTTTGACCAAACTCCGCTATAGGTTCCTACGTCCACAAATAATTTGAGGGGAATTTTGAGGGGGAGTGCGTGTAAGATGTTGAAACGGTCTGGTACGTCCATGGTCAGGTTAATGGCAGACAGCCAGTCATCCGTACGTCCAACTTCTTCAGCGAGCAGATCGGTACGGACTTTAAATGCGCCATCCCTGATCATGATCTGCTGGTTGGCAAAGCCTTCAAATTCAAAGCGACCTATGAACGGGTTGGCATAGGTGTAATCTTCAAATCCTTTGGGGCCCGACATGTTCAAGTGGAATCTTTGTGTTTCAAATGAAGCGGTTGAAGTGTTATCGCCCCTGTAGAAAAATTTTCCGGTAAAGAATCTTAGGTTGACCCCACCTTTTTTCCGGAAGTTGAAAAAATAGTTTCCTGTGAGGCTGAGTTTGTAGAAGTCTTCGTGGCCTTCGCTCAGGATCTCTGCATTCCATGGGTAAAGCTCCCGGTTGTTTTGGATCACAAACCGGCTTTGCAAAACGGTGTAACGCGCTTTTTCACGGGTAATGATCGTTGTATTGTTGTTTGGGTCCTTGGCAAAGTCGAGTTCGTCTTCCCCGATCATCACGTATTTAAACTGTATGAATTTCACAAAGTTGCTTCGGGCATAACTCTCCTTGAATACAAATTTCAAAGAAGGGGATAGCTTTTGTACAGCAAGACTGTACAAATTATTCATTGAATCCCTGAAATTCTTTTGATTGAATTTGCTGGCTACTAAAGCCAATTCGATATGGCTGAAAAACTCGTCGGGGTACCACTGATAGGCCACTCTTCCCCAGCCGTTCAGTTTTGCGCTTTTGATCCCATAGAAAGGAGCAATGGCAAAATTGAGTCTTGGCAGGGGCAGTGAATAATTGTGAATAGCAATACCCGGTGCGATGCCATTGAACGTATTGTAAGTGGCAATCGGAGTTATAAATATGGGGGTATGTTCAATTGTTTTTTCAATTTTATAGAGGGGTACAATTTGCAGGGGCCTTTTGGGATCCGGGGGAACGGTACCTTTTTCGTCGAGCAAGGCAAAGGTAGAATCAAGTTGTTTACCTGATGTATTGCTGACCACGGTTTGGAAGTCGGAGCGCCCGGGGTGTTTGAATTTCCACTGCTCATAGTACTGTTGCATGGATTTGTCGAACAACTCCCTGCCTAGATCGGTTTCTAATTTTTTCATCCACAGGGCAGACTTGGTGTAGGCGATCAGCTGATAGTTGTTGGCGGTAAAGCTGTCAGCAGGAGTGGTCATCGGCTGATCCGTTTTAAACCCGGCTTGTGTTCGTAACATCAGTTCCGGAAACCGGGGGTCTGAAAATATTTGAAAACCCTTTGATTTTTTGGCCCTTTTGTATTTAAGTGCTTCATACCTGTTCGTATAGTAACTATTCATGCCCTCATCCATCCAGGGTGCTTTCCGTTCATTGGTGGCCAGCGCGCCGTAAAACCAGTTATGCCCCACTTCGTGAAAGATGGTAAGATCCAGGTCCGCTGGCGTGCTCATCCCGGATAAAATAGTGATGGTAGGATATTCCATTCCACCGGCAAACCCCTGCTTTCCGTCAACCACAGTGGCATAGTTATATGGGTATTCGCCCACCCAGGCAGAGAGGTTCCAAATGGCCTCTTTCAAGAATGTCATGGCGTTCTCCCAGATCTCCAGCTTGTTGAGGTGAAAATAGACCTGCAGGTTTACCGTCTTCCCAGAGGGAAGGCGTATGGTGTCAGTCTGAAGGGTAAAGCTGGTATCTGCAAACCATGCGAAATCATGAACCCGTTGCTGCTTGTAGGTGTAGGTAGCTGTAGGAGCCGAACTCCAATCGTAGGGTTTTTGAGGATTCTTTGTTTTTACCGCAGACTTTTTCGTCTTCCTGGCGGTGGGTGGAAAAAATAAAACCTCTTTGGGTTTGACCAATGGCTCACCGGTGGCGGCAACCGTAAATTTTTCGGGAACGGTAATAGTCACTTCATAATCCCCAAATTCTGAATAGAATTCGCCCTGATCGAGGTAAGGCATAGGATGCCAGCCGTTACGGTCGTAAACCGCGGGTTTTGGGTACCATTGGGTAACCTGGTAGGTTTTGTCAAAGTATCCGCTCCTGGAGAAATGATACGGCAGCTTCACATGGAAAGGTGTGGTGATCGATACGGTGCCTTCCGGCGCAAGTGGAGCTGGCAGGTATACTTTAATGATATCAATATGTTCCGGGTGATCTTCAGTTTTAAGCACTTGTTCATCTACCCTGAAATCGAGCCGGTTTATGTAGCCTTTTTCTTCGGTGGACGAAAAGTAGAATGTCTTGTTACCGTTTTCGAGTTCGTGATCGCTGTAAGCTGTTCTGTCATTCTTAAAAGCATTAGGCCAGATGTGGAACCAGATAAAGTGCAGTGTGTCCGGCGAATGGTTGGTGTATTGGATGCGCGCGAATGCATCCAGGGTATTGTCGTTCGGTTGCAGGCGAACGTTCATTTTATAGTCTACTTTCTGCTGCCAGTAATCCTGGGCTTGCAGTTGCGACACGATCAGACAAAAACAGCAGATCAGTATGTATTTCAGAAGGTCAAATTTTATAATCATTTTCCGTTGCCTGTGATCAGGATTCGTAATGTATGAATCAAGATTTTAAAATCCAGTGCCAATGATATGTTTTCTATATAAATAAGATCATATTTCATCCTTTCCGTCATCTGGGAGAGGTTCTCGGCATATCCAAATTTGACCATGCCCCAACTGGTGAGGCCGGGTTTAACTTTTTGGAGGTGCTTATAATGGGGATGCTGCTCAACGATCCGGTCTATATAGTATTTTCTTTCCGGGCGTGGCCCTACCAGGCTCATTTCGCCTTTAAGAATATTCCAGAATTGAGGCAATTCATCGATTCGCCATTTTCTCATTACTCTGCCCCATGGGGTGATCCTGGGGTCAGTGGACGAAGATAGTCTGGGCCCATCAGGCTCTGCATGTTGGTACATTGACCTCAACTTAAAGATCAGAAAGGGCTTGCCTTTGTAACCTCTTCTTTCCTGTGAATAGATGATGGGCCCTGGCGATGATAGCCTGACCCTTAGTGCGGCGTACAGGATGAGTGGCGAAAGCATGACCAATCCCAGTAGTGAAACAAATATATCAATGGCCCGCTTGATGTTCCGTTGCCAACGTGGCATTAAGGTGGTATTGATATCGATCAATGCAGCTCCAAAAACGTTATTGGTTTTTACGGAGCCCGCCAGTATGTCGATGGTATCTGGGGCGAGCTTGATGTCAACGTCGTACCTGCTTAACGTATTCACTACGGTCTCAACCTGCGACCCATGTGGTTTTTCGAGGGCGATGATCACCTGGTCAACGGGATTGTTCTTCATGAACTCGTCGAGTTGTTCCATGTTTCCCAGGTAGGGAATGTGGGAGCTAAGTCCGTTTGGAAATTCATCCGGGGTGAAGTACCCTGAGAACCTGTAACCAAGCCAGTGTTGGTTGGATTTCAGTTCCAGCAACAGGGTTTTCGCGGTGGTTTCATTTCCAATGAGTAAGGTCTGGAACCAGACCTGTCCTCTCAGGATCTGCGATTTTGCGAGGCTGAGTAATAGATATCTTCCTATGGATTGGAACAGCAGGTTAAGGAACCACAGGATGAAAAATGCTTTGTAGTAATAGAAAGTTTCCTGCTTGCCATCGTCCAGGATCAGCAAAAAGAATAGAACCGTAGTACCCAGCAGTGTTGCAAAGAAACTGGTGATGAATTCGTTCAGTCTTGATTTGCGGTAAATTGATTCGTAGGAACCTAGTAAAGTGTATAAGAACAACCATCCTAATGGGATCAATACAATGCCCCACCAGAATTTGGGATCTGTGAACACCGCGTGTTTTAAAGTGGCGGGTTCATTCAGCAGGTACTTTCGGGAAATAAAGAAAATTGCCCACGCCAGCGATGAAGAGAGCAGGTCGCTCACTGCATACCAGGCAATGGATATTCGTTTCTGAACCCTCATAAATTGGATTGGCTGTAGGGGCTGAGTTCGATCTTTTTGAGGATCTCATGGGCAACGTCCATGGCCACGTAGCCATCTATTTCGTTGACTGGTGGTCGCAGGTTATTCAGGATCGCGTCACGGAACGCGATAAGTTCTGCTTCTATAGCATTTACCTCCCTGATCAGGGGATTGTCTATGGCCAACGTTTTTGTGCCCTGGGGTGTTTCAATATCGAAGCTGAAGAGTTGCTCATCTCCAGCGGTCTTCAGTTTGATGACCTCGGTTTTTTTCTCCAGGAAGTCGATGCCTATATAAGCATCTTTTTGGAACAACCTCATCTTCCTCATCCGCTTCATAGAGATTCTGGAAGAGGTAAGATTTGCGACGCAGCCGTTATTGAATTCTATTCTAACGTTGGCGATATCGGGGGTTTCTGTCATCACGGCAACGCCACTGGCAAAGATATTTTTGACATCACTTTTTACAAGGTGTAGGATGATGTCGATGTCGTGGATCATCAGATCCAGGATCACACTCACTTCGGTACCCCTGGGGTTGAATTGGGCAAGTCTGTGTACTTCAATGAACATCGGATTGAGGCGGTGCTCTCCCAGGGCGAGGAAGGCTGGATTAAATCTCTCTACATGACCGACCTGAAATTTGACTTTCGACTCTTTTACCAACTCAAGGATTTCCCGGGCCTGGTCCATCGTGTCTGCCATTGGCTTTTCTACAAACACGTGTTTGCCACTGCGGAGTGCGAGTTGGCAGAGGTTAAAATGATGGTTAGTTGGCGCCACGATGTCTGCCGCATCAATTTCCTGAATGAGGTCTTCGACACGATCGTATCTTTTCAGTCCATATTTCTCACTTACTTCCTGTGCCGCCTGGTCGTTGGGATCGAAGAAGCCCACCACCTCCACATGTTGAATATTCTTCCAGTTGTTGAGATGAAATTTACCCAGATGACCTACACCGAATACACCAATTTTAAGCATAGGCAAAAATAAGATAAAGCCGGTAGTATTTCCTCCAAGCTTTCAGGTAAGCCGGGATATTTCGGGTCAAACTGTACGGTCTTATCTGCGTCCGGCACCGTTACTTTGTCTGCGCCGGGCACCCTATTACCAAATTGGGTTAAAATATTTTACTTTACAAAAAAGATTCGATGGCAAAATCAGAGAATAAAACCCAGCCAACTAAAAGATCTGTCAGGGAGTTTATCAGCAATATGGAGGATGAGCAAATGCAGAAAGATTGCAAGGCACTCTGCAAATTCATGGAGCAGGTAACGGGCGAGAAGCCTGTGCTCTGGGGAGATGCCATTATTGGTTTCGGAAGCTATCACTACAAATACGCGAGCGGAAGAGAGGGCGATTCCTGTTTGATCGGTTTCTCGCCGAGAAAGCAGAACCTTGCTATTTACACGAATTGTTACCTCGAGGATAATGATCTTGTGAGGTCACTCGGGAAATTTAAAAACGGAAAGTCATGCCTCAACGTGAGAAAACTTGCTGATATTGATCTGGTGGTACTGGAAAAGATTCTGGTTGATGCTATGAAAAGGATTAAATCAATGTATCCTTAATTTATTCCTGCCGGAGTATCTCAAGTGGCGATCTGGATACAATGGTCCGAATGTTCATCAGTCCGATAAACACCGTGAGGAAACAGATCGACAGGAAGATGAGGACCAGCGGAAGGGGCGCTGGGTTTAAGTTCATGTCAAAACTGAAACGCGCAAGTGCCCATGCGGCAAGCAGAGACAGTACAATTCCTGCTGTGGCAGCGAGGGCGCCGATGAAGAAGTATTCGATGGCGTTGATCATATACACTTGCTTTCTGCCTGCTCCCAGTGTTCTCAATAATACGCTTTCCTGGATCCGTTGGTATTTGCTGATCAGCACCGAAGAGATCAAAACGATAAGGCCGGTTACGATACAAAACCCTGCCATAAAGCGGATGACAAATCCGATCTTACTTAGTATATCGTCCAGGATACTTAAAACAAGACCCAGATCAATGACTGAAATATTGGGGAAGCTTTTCACCAGCATCTGCTGGAATTTCGCAGAGGCTTCAACAGAAGGCACATGGGTGAGCAGCACATGGAACTGCGGTGCATTTTCGAGTACGCCAGCGGGGAAAACCACTAAGAAATTAGTCTGAATTCTGTTCCAGTCCACCTTCCTGTAACTGCCTACTATGGTTTTGATCATCGCGCCCTGTACGTTGAAGTTCAGGGTGTCCCCGATCTTGATATCATTCCTGGTGGCATAACCTTCTTCTACCGAAACCAGGATATTGTTTTTTTCCACGGTACCGAACCATTTCCCTTTGGTGATCTTTTCCGAGCTGATGAGGCTATCCCTGAAGGTCACCCGATATTCCCTGCTGAATACCCAGGGTTGAATATTGATTGAACTGTCTTTTTCCAAACTAAGTGCAGTGATATTGTTGATGGCTTCCAGACGCATATTGACAATGGGCACTGTGCCGTTCACTTCGAGTCCCTGTTGTTTGGTCAACTGCATCACCTGTTCCCGTTGTGAGGTCTGGATATCGAATAGGACGATGTTGGGCTGATTGCCCGAAGACGAGAGGGTTACCCTGTTCAGTAATAAGGACTGGATCAGGATCAGTGTGGAGATCAATGCAGTACCCAAACCGATCGATACGAGCAACATGGTGGTCTGGTTGTTGGGTCGGTAGAGGTTCGACAAACCCTGACGCCAGAGATAGCTCCAGGAGGTTGGAAAGAATTTCCTGGTGGCCCACATCAATGCTTTTGCGATCAGGGTCAATGCGCCGAATGCGAAGATCACTGCAGCGGTGAAGAACAAGGCTTCACGCCAGTTTTTTAACTGGAAGCGCGTGAACCCGAGTATAAATAATAAGATCAGCAGGTATACGAGCAGGTTGAGGTAATCTCTTTTTAATTCATGCTGATAAGACATGCGTAGCGTATTCAGCGGGGAAATTCGCCGGATGGACACCAGTGGTGAAAGGGCAAATAGAATGGAAATGGTAAGGCCAAGGATAAGTCCTTTCCATACAGCGGACCACGACATTACGGGGTGTAATTTCACCGGGAGTAAATCTTCCAGCACCACTGGTAAAAACTGATGGATCAGCGTGCCAAGCAGCACCCCGGCAATAGAACCGATCAGGCCGATCGCCATGATCTGAATGAGGAAGATCAGGAAGGCTTGTTTTGATGTGGCACCCAGGCAGCGCAATACGGCTATGTTGTTTATTTTTTCGCGAATGTAAATATGAATGGCACTGGCCACGCCTATACAGCCGAGTAGGAGGGCAATGAATCCGATAAGGGAAAGAAACCTGGCGAGGTCTCGGAAAGAGCGGGCGGTATCTTCTTTTTTCGATTCAATGGTGTCGATGTCAATGCCTTCTGTCCTCAATGAAGGCTCAATTTTATCAACCAGTTTTTGTGCAGATTTCGGGTTATCGAGTTTGTAAAAATAGCTGGTGCTGATGCGGCTTCCTTTTTGCACCAGGCCGGTTTCTTCCAGGCTGGATAATGGGATATACACCACAGGTGCAACTGATGCCGAAATGCCGGTTTGTCCGGGTGCGCCTTCCAGGCTTCCGGAAATGACATAACCATTTTCGCCGATCCTCACTGAGTCTCCCACTTTAATATCGAACTGGATCAACAACGACTTGTCAACCAACGCGGTGTTGTTCTTTCTGAAATCACTTCCTGCGCTGGCGGGCTTTGTGTCGAGCGCGCCGTAATACGGGTATTCTCCGTCAATGGCCCTCACCTGAATGAGCCTGGTGCCGCCGTTTGAGGGAAAATAGACCATGGAGGAAAAGGATTTTTGTTCAGATCTTTTTCCCTGTATGGAGTCAATGACTTTCAGGGCCTCCGGCGAAATTATTTTATTGCTGTTGAATTGGAGGTCGGCGCCGATCAGTGATGCGGCCTGTTCATCAATTTCACGGCTCAGCGTGTCCGACAGGGAGAAGATGGATACCAGGGCTGCGATGCCAAGGATCACCGATGAAATAAACAGCAACAATCTTGAGAAATTCCTCCTGCTGTCCCGCCAAGCCATTTTGATCAGCCATTTTATATCCATGGAGCTTGGTTAAGGGAGTGGGGTGTTTGTTTTTTCTTCCACCAGTTTGCCACCCTTGATCCGGATGATCTTATGGGTACGGGCAGCCAGTTCGGCGTTGTGGGTAACGAGTATCAGTGTAGTGCCTGCATCCCTGTTGAGATCGAAAAGTAGGGTTTCAATTTTTTCGCTGGTTTCCGCATCCAGGTTGCCGGTTGGTTCATCGGCGAACAGGATCTTGGGGGTATTTGAGAATGCCCTGGCGAGTGAAACGCGTTGTTGTTCGCCGCCGCTGAGTTGTACAGGGTAGTGGTGACCGCGATCTGCCAGTCCTACTTTATCTAACAATTCAAGGGCTATGGACCGGATGTTTTTTTCCTTTCGCAGTTCAAGGGGAACCATCACGTTCTCGAGAGCGGTCAAAGTGGGCAACAGCTGAAAATTCTGGAAGATGAAGCCAACGTATTTGTTCCTGACGGCTGCCCGCTGGTCTTCCGTAAGGCTTTCAAGCCGGATATGGTTTAGAACCACAGATCCCGAAGTTGCGCTATCGAGCCCGGCGCATAGTCCGAGTAAAGTAGTTTTACCGCTACCGGATGGACCAATGATGGCGAGGGAGGAGCCTGCTTCCACTTCAAAATTGATATCTTCCAGTACAGACAGGGTTTTACCTGCGCTGAAATATGTTTTTCTTACCTGTTCTGTTCTTAATATTGTGTTCATCGAGCCGTTTTCAATACCAATTTATCCTATTTTGCCATTAAGATTAAAAGCTTTTTTGTATAACTCTCCCCAATGATTAGAATCAACATCTGCATACTTTTTTTTTTCTTGCTTTCATCGTGCAGCAACAATGGTACTCAGCACGACAAATCCGCTGCCGACAAATCCGCTAAGCCTGCAACTACCGGAGGTGAGGAGCGCAAGACCATCGTTTTCTTTGGCAATAGCCTAACCGCCGGATATGGTTTAGATCCTACGGAGGCGTTCCCCGCTTTGATTGGAAAAAAACTTGATTCCCTCGGCCTGCCATACCGCATAGTCAATGCGGGGGTCAGCGGGGAAACTTCATCTGGCGGCAATGGGCGGATCGACTGGATCTTAAAGCAACCCTTGGATGTTTTTGTGCTGGAACTGGGCGCGAATGATGGGTTGAGGGGAATATCCCCGGATGAAACGCTGAAAAATCTCCAGGCGATCATTGACAAGGTAAAAGCGGCGAATCCTGGCGTGACCATCATCATTGCCGGCATGCAGATACCCCCGAGTATGGGTCAGCGGTATACAAAACAGTTCGATGATATTTTTCCGAAGTTGGCAAAAGACAACAATGCCCTGTTGATCCCATTTCTGTTGGACAGGGTGGGTGGTGAAGTGAAATTAAACCAGGAAGACGGAATACATCCCACTGCGGAAGGGCATCTGATCGTAGCAGATAATGTTTGGTCTGTATTAGGCGGTGTGGTTCAAAAATGATCTGGAAGAAAAAGGTGTAAGAAAATGATCAGGAAACCAGATCGTACGCATTGAGTTTATTGAGTTCAAGCACAGTTGATGACCCGTCTTTCGACATATGGTACATCGACCGAAATTTGGCGTTGTTGATGATCTCTTTATAGGTGTAGGAAGTTCTTTTGATCACGGTATTTGAGTAGATCGGATCAAAGCCATCAATATGGACATATACCTCAAGATCCTGTTGTTCAAAGTCTCGCGGAGTTAAGCCAAAGAGAGGACTGTTCTCATCTATGGGATGAACAATGGTCCAGTTTGTACTCAGTGCATCAACATGGGATCGTTCCAGTTGAAGATTATAGAAATGATACTCCGTGTCTTTCAGCATCGCTGCATTCACAGATATGTTGGAGTTGGTTAAATAGTGATCATTCTTATAGGGCACTACCCGCAACATCAATGCTTTCCCGTCTTTATAAGGGGAGATCAGGGCGTTCATGGAAAAATGAAGGAACGCTTTGGGGCGGGTAAATCGTCCATAATAAATACCTGTAACCAGGGCAAAGAACAGCCATCCCATCATCGTTTGAAAGGAGGCCAGAAAATTGGCCATATTACCCACAGGGTTGATACGTCCATATCCAACGGTGGTAAAGGTTTGCGTGCTGAAGAAAAATGTCTCCAGGATACGTTGAGAATAATTGGCAGATCGAAAACCGTCCAGCTCATTGTGTCCGATCAGTAAATAGCCGGCGGTAAATAGCAGGTTGATCACCAGATAGGTGGTAATGAGCAGCGCTAAAAACTTCCAGCCTGAAAGGTCCAGCAAGCCGGAGTACACGCTCATTTTTTTGTAAGCGGGATAGCCTGTTTTGGTGATGTTGAAGCTTCCGTCTTTATTCACAAAACGGTCACCTACTGCATTGGCCTGAACGCCAAATCCTGTATTTACATTTTCACCGGAGGAGTAGGGATCGAAGTCTGCCATGTGTTATATATGTAAAGAAGCGAGGCTTCCGGTTTTGGAGAAGATGTGGTCTATCCTTTTCTCAGCCTGGGGATCTGGTGAAACAGCTGGCGCGTGATGGGGCTTGATGCGTGCATCGATGATCATTGGTCCTTTACAGCCCCAGTGCTTGAACTCCTGAAAACTTTCCACGCCGTAGATATCATGTGACGGGTTACTTCTTGTGAAGGTGACCCAGAGAAAATTACGAAGGGTGGCGGCGGTAAACGATGCATCGTCGCACCAAACCGCCAGTGGCGTGCCTTTTAGTTGGTCGATCGATCCCCGGAGCGCATCACTGATCACTGCAGCTTCCCGCGCGGTGTGATGGCTATCTGTATACTTCGATGTTTGGATCGCCACAATTCCCGGCATCACCAATTTTACATCGGCTATTGATGCTGCATGTCTAAAAGCATCTGGGATCTCTTGGTCTAATTCACGGATTTTTTCTCCATAGGCAGCGATCACTACTTTACTGCCGGAGTTGAGTCCGGAACCTGAATAATCGAGGGTGTCGATGGTGGTGTTGGTATGAAAATGAATGTCGCGATCGAGATGGATCCTCTCGAGGATATAAGTCAGATAGGCTTCGATATGATGCGTACTTATTCGATTCTCATCGTCGGCCGTGATGAAGAGATATTTTGCCAGGCTTAATTGTCCTGTCCCCAGCACGTGGTTCGCGATGGTCAGTATTTCTGCCGGTTGTTTTGCCGGGGCGTAGGGAGTATATCGTTCGCTGCCGATGGCCAGCAGGAGCGGGTGTACACCAGCGGCATCAACCGCGTGCACTTCTTTAAGTCCGGGTATTTCTTTTGGAATGGCCTCGCCGGTGATCTCATGAATAAGCTGGCCGAAAGAAGTGTCTTCCTGCGGAGGCCTGCCTACTACGGTGAATGGCCAAATAGCGTTTTGCCTGGCATACACCTTTCGTACCCTCATCAGTGGGAAGGGATGGGTGAGGCTGTAATATCCGAGATGGTCTCCGAAAGGACCTTCCGGTTTATTTTCGAGCGGGTATACTTCACCTGTGATCACGAAGTCTGCGTCCGTGCTCACGCAAAATCCGTTATCGTACGTGTACCTGAACCTTCTTCCCCCGAGAACGCCGGCAAAAGTCATTTCGCTGATACCTTCCGGGAGGGGCATCACTGCTGACACGGTATGGGAAGGCGGACCGCCGGCGAATATGCTCACTTTTAGCGGTTGTCCTTGACTGTTAGCCTTGCCCTGATGAACACCTATGCCCCGGTGCAATTGATAATGAAGGCCGATCTCTTCGTTCATGACATAATCGTTACCCGAAAGTTGGATGCGATACATGCCGAGGTTGGCATTCATGATGCCGGGTTTATCGATATCCTCGGTGTATACCTGTGGCAGGGTTACAAATGCGCCCCCGTCCATCGGCCAGTGTTTGATTTGGGGGATGTCTTCGATCCGGATCTGCTGGTGCATGACGGGTTTAGAAGAAGGGTTTTTGTACGGCAATGCCTTAAGGGCTGCGAGGGCTGTACCTGCGTGCCTGAAGGGGCTCTTCAGCGCGGAGACGGGATCGTTTTTTAGTGCGATCAGTTGCTGCACATCTTTCAGGGTATGCCTGAAAATGAACCTGCTACGGTCAAGCGTACCGAAAATATTTGAAGCTGCCCGGAACCTGCTGCCTTTGACCCTTTCAAACAAGAGCGCAGGTCCACCTGCTTCATAAACCCTTACGTGAATAGCTGCCATTTCCAGATGCGGATCAACTTCTTCCCGTATGCGCAACAACTGCCCGTTTTTCTCAAGATCCAGTAGACATGATTCCAGTGAAGTATATGCCATATCGATAGCTTCAAATATATAACGAAGTTGAGGCTGAAAGGTTAAATATTTCCGGTTTACAAGTTCGAGGATATATAAGTTTAGAGGGGAAAACGTTAAAAGCGGGGGATAACACAAGGAACGTACGTGTAAAAAGGGTGGTGGGGAACTACAGGTTAAGACTATCTTTGTTTCCATGAACAGGGAGCTTTTTACCCAGATATTTTATAAGCAGCAGACCATTGAGGCGGTTCCGGCCAATGAGCAAATTGCAGGGTGGGCGATGAAGGTGATCGGGATGTTGTTCCCGGAGCTGTCGTACAAAACCTTTGCGTCGCCGACGGAGTTGGAGCATGAGGCCCTGGTATTACGCCAGGAGCTGACGTTGATGCTGAATGCCACCAAGGCCTGTAGCGATTGTGATAACGGGGCGGTCAGTATCCGGTTTTTCAATCAGCTTTCCGAGATCTACAGGGTATTGCAGACCGATATTCATGCCATCCTGCAGGGGGATCCCGCAGCCAAATCTGAATTTGAAGTGATCAGGGCCTATCCTGGTTTTTATGCCCTTGGTTTTTATCGGATTGCACATGCCTTACTGGAATTGAACGTTCCCATCTTGCCGAGGATATTGACGGAATATGCGCATTCAAAAACGGGTATTGATATCCATCCGGGCGCCAGGATCGGCGAGTATTTCCAGGTGGACCATGGAACGGGAATCGTCATTGGTGAGACAGCGGAGATCGGCGATCATGTGAAGATATACCAGGGTGTAACACTCGGTGCATTGAGTGTTGATAAGTCGATGGCAGATAGTAAACGCCATCCTACCATAGAAGATCATGTCATCCTTTATTCCAACGCCACTATCCTTGGCGGGGAAACTGTAGTGGGACATCACAGTGTGATCGGCGGTAACGCATGGCTGACTCATTCTGTTGCGCCGGGTTCGCTCGTATTTCATGATCCTGTGATCACCGTGCTGGAGGGAAAAAATGTACACCAGTAGTTATGAAAGGAGTTGCAGGTGTCATTGGAAATACGCCCATGGCGAAGCTGGTCAATATGAATCCGAATCCGGCAGTTAAGATCTTTGCCAAATTGGAAGGGAATAATCCGGGCGGAAGTGTGAAAGACAGGCCTGCTTTTAACATGATCAAGTCTGCCTTTGAGCGCGGGGACATCAACAAAGATACCGTGTTGATCGAAGCTACCAGTGGAAACACGGGCATTGGGATGGCGCTGGTGGCCACCTTGTTTGGCATTAAGATCGAGCTTGTGATGCCCGCGAACAGTACAAAAGAACGGGTGCAAACGATGGAGGCTTACGGAGCTAAAGTGATTTTACTTGAAAGCATAGAAGCTTGTCGTGATTACGCCGAGGAAAAGGCAGCGGGTAAAGGCTATTTTCTGCTCAATCAGTTTGCCAATCCGGACAACTATCTCGCGCATTATAAAACTACCGGTCCGGAGATTTGGCGAGATACGGAACATCAGATCACTCATTTTGTTGCATCGATGGGTACTACGGGAACCATCATGGGCGTGTCGAGATATTTGAAGGAGCATGATTCGAAGATTCAGATCATCGGATGTCAGCCAACGGAAGAATCCTCTATCCCGGGAATCAGGAGATGGACGAAAGAATATCTTCCTAAAATATTTGAGCCTGAACGTGTCGACAGGATCATGGATGTTTCGCAACAGGAAGCGGTAGAGTATACGCGGAGGCTGGCGCGCGAGGAAGGGATCTTTGCCGGCATGAGCAGCGGTGGCGGGGCCTCAGCGGCTATCCGGCTTAGCCAGGAACTTGACCGCGGCCTGATCGTGTTCATTTGCTGCGACAGGGGAGACCGGTACCTGAGCAGTGATCTTTTTGCTTAGAAAGCCAACAACATTTTGCCCTTTTAGCATGTCTTTTTCGTACCTATGGCCAGCCATCGTCCAGGCTGCTGTTTCTTCATGATCATTTGTGATTGAAATAAAAAAGCCCCGGCTTTACGGGGGCTTTAGTCCTTGTGAATCTTTTTTAATTCACTTTGATATTTTTTGTCTGCGTCATCCTTTTTGCTTCTTCTTTTTTTGGAAGCATCAGGTTCAGTACACCGTTTTCGTATTTTGCCACTATTTTTTCCATTTCGATGTCTTCGGGCACGGTGAAGGTTCTTGTGAAAGAAGTGAAATTGTACTCGTTACGAGTCATTCTTTCGTCTTTTTCTTCTTTCTGTTCTTCTTTCTCACTACTGATGGTGAGCATAGTGCCGCCCATTTTGATATGGAAGTCTTCTTTTTTAAGACCCGGTGCAGCTAATGACAATGTAAAGGATGTATCATCCTCGATAATGTTAACAGCAGGAACTGTTAACATCTTACCCCACATATTCCCACTGAATTTTTCATTCCATGGTTTGAAGAAATCCTCAAACATATCAGGGAACATATCGTTCATTCTGGTTAATGCTTTAGTTGCCATAACGCCTCCTCTTTAAAAAGTTAAGAAATGTTTTTTTGCATGCTGTCGTTTTAGTATTGCATTGGTTTAAAGTTATGTTGCTAAGGTACTACAGGGGATACGGGCAAAACAATGATCTAAGTCATCCTTTTCAAAAAATGTTATTGACAAATCAGGCTACAAGCGGCTTTTCGGTGAGTATAGCTACCCGATGGCTTGAATAAGACGTTTGCAGGAAATAGATATTCTGTATTTTAAGGTCAGACATGGGGGGGTATGCATTACATGTTTTTTTCAGCGATCACTGCGTTGATCATGATGTCCGGAATTTTCCTGAAGGGGATCGATCAGCCCCGGGATTTTCTGTACACTTTGTCCTATTATATAAAATATTGCTATTTAAGTTTTGTGAGTTGTTAATATGTTTATCTTGTGCTTATAAAAAATAAACATATGAAAATGAGGAATCTTTCATTGTTGGTGGCAACAATGTTCATTACACTATCAACCTACGCGCAGGTCACCCTTAAGCCTCATGTGGGCCTAAACCTTACGAATGTAACCGTTACGGGTACGGATGCCAGTGGTCAGGCGGGCGCCTTGGCTGGTCTTAGTGTTGCCTTTGGTAAGAAGATCTATTTTGAGCCTGGCCTCCAGTATGTGGCTAAGTCAACAGATATCAGCAGTTCAACGAATCCGTCATTCCCCGATAATCTTTCTTTGAAGGGACTGCGTGTTCCATTGGCCTTGGGTATTAATCTTCTTGGTAGTGAAAAGAGCACATTGACCCTCCATGGTTTCGGAGGTCTTTCAGGTTTTTTCATTATGAGCGATAACACACCTTCCAACATTGATCTGAATAAGGCCAACTGGGGTTTATTTGCAGGTGCCGGCATAGATATCTGGAAGATATTTGTAGATGTAAGCTACGAATGGTCTTTGTCTGAGTTGTCTACTAACGTGAGCAACGCCCAGATTGGAGCTACACGTTCTCTGTTCATCAACGGCGGACTTCGTATTAATTTATAAGGGATCTGACTGAATGGTTCCAGGCTAATTAGACAGATTTTAAATGATCCCGGTTGCCCCAGGTAGCCGGGTTTTTTTTGGTCTAACCATTCCCCCACATTCATCACATTGATCACATTTCCCACATTCTAAAACGGGTATCCTATACCGATATTTAGAATCATATTGTCGTTTCGCCAGGTTTTGTTTCCAAAGTTAAACTCATCCAACACCCATCTTTCGCCTTCGGGATACCAGGGTTTTCTCAGGGGGAATGCGAGATCGAAGCGCAACGCCATGATTGAAAAATCAAGTCGTACACCAATTCCACCACCCATGGCCATTTCAGAAAAAACTCCGTTGATACCGCTCCCCGGTTTGCCAGGAGCATCCTTGAAGTACCATATGTTGCCTGCATCGGCAAATACGGCAAGGTTAAAAAATTTCCATACATTATAGCGCCACTCAGAATTCATCTCCAGTTTGAATTCACCCGCCTCGTTGGCCTGGAAAACCGCTTCAGGACTATGATAACTGCCGGGCCCGAGGGTACGCAAACGGAACGACCTGATGCTGCTACTGCCACCGATCGCAAACTGCTCATTATAAGGAGCAATAACACTGTTGCCATAGGAGTACACTCCGCCAATAATAAGCCTGTTTACCCATGTGAGCTTTTTGCTCAGATGCAGGTAACCCCGAAGGTCGGCCTGCCCCCTGAGGAACTGCGAAACGGGTACGCCCCCGATCTGTTTAGCCCCTGGGGTATCCACGTCGGCAGGGAGAAGCCTGGTGAGAAGGTTTCCAGAGGATCCAACTTGCAGGTCAGCTATATAATTGAAACGACGGTTTGTCCGGTGGGTGGTATTGTAGATAAACTGGTATCGTGGGCCCACCACCAGCTGTTTCTCAAAAGAGGCCTTCAGCGTAGGATCCTGGTTGAGGATACTGTCAAAGTATGGTGTGATGTCTGAAGGTGATATGGAATTGATCTGCAATACCCGAAGGTTATGTTCAATGGATTTACCCAGTTTCCAATAGTACCCTGTTGCAAATTTAAGTGAACGAAGGGTGTATTGTTCGGGTCTTCTGATGTATTCAGCTCCCACGGAGAAAAACGTCCTCGGAACAACAGGGTTTTTTCTTGTTTTAGTGGTAAATACCGGCAGCAGTTTCGGAACAAACAATGAAACATCCCCATTAATCGTATAAGCACTTGCGTTTTGTTGTTTACCGCCAACCTGAAAATCGTACCCGCCGCCGATCGTGGCTTCCAGGATCTCGGCGCCACGGAAGAGATTCAGGTTTTTATACTTTATGGAAAGGGCCGTGCCCAGGAAGTTATTTGATTTCGATTCCCCTGAAATCTCGAACCTCATACTGCGCTTTTGTGCAGGCGTCAGGAAAATGCGTGAGGCCAATTCTTTCTTTCCGCTTGTGTCGGGGAAGTATACAGACCTCACAAACCGAAAGTTCTGCAGATTCATCAGTCTTTCAATGGTCAGGTTCTGGAGGGATTTATTATACAGTTGTCCTTCCCTTATCAATACCGTTCTCTCGTAGAGATCATTGCGATATCGCTCTTGTTTATCCACTACTACAAATTCCCTGGTTTTTTTCCCATCTTGATTTCTGATGATGGAGTCTTTCTCAAGCGTGTAGTTGCCATATATCGAGACACTCTTTATGAGCCACTGGTGCTTTGCATTGTCCGGCATTTCCTTTACGTAAGAAAGGTATAGATCCGTTGTTCCCTGATGCAGACTGTCGGCCTTGTAGATCAGGTACTCTGGAATAAAGAAGTAAAATCCGCTGTCTTTAAGGTAATTGTCTATCCGGTCCCGTTCATCTTTGAGCATGTCAAAGTCGAAATATCGGCCCCTGGTAATTTTTGTGTTGGATGAATCTTTTCGGATCATGTTGCTCAGTACGGTGGTGTCATCCGGATAGATGAGATCCCTTATCGTGTAACGCTGACCGGGATTGAGTTCGTAGATGATCGTTGCCTTTCGGTCTTTTGTGCGAACGCTGTGTTTAACTTCGGGCTGAAGATATCCGCGGGCAAAAAGGATATTAGCCAATCTTTTTTTGTTGTCCTCAATGGCAACCTGGCTCAATAGTACCGGGGCTTCTGCATACTTTTTCTTCATCCTCCCGATAAATCCTTTGGGTTCTTTGGTGTGGTCCATGCTGTTGAAAATGGCCAGTTTTGGGTACAAACCAAAGAAATTGGAATTTGGCTTTGGCCCTACAGTTCCTTCCATTTCGTCCTTAATACTTGCTGGAATGTTAACCTTACCTGATGATATGGCGGCGCCTTTGTACAGATCCTGCTCTTTGGGCAGATACTTTGCAACGTTGCATCCCCCCAGCAAAACGGAGATGACGAAAAGGGAGACGATATGGAAATTCATTTTTGTCAAGCCGGATCGAATTTTTTCTTTTTCTTTGATCCAAACATGTTTTTGAATTTGTTGAATTCAAGCACCAATACAAAACTAACTCCTGTTCTGACCACGCTGCCCTGGAATACCATTTCGTTATCGGTAAGCCTGAAAGCCTTCAGCCGGTATTTAGAATCCGGGGTAAGAAGATATTCCAGGGTAATGTCGCCCGCTATTCCTGATATCGCGTCCTGGTTTTGATTCCCGCCTTCCAATGCAAAGTTGCTTCCCACATAGATATTCAGCCTGTTATTGGCAAAACTCTTGGATACGCCTACTTTAAAGTCGGTGCGGTCTACTTCCTTGCCTGACGTATAATCTTTTTGTTTCTCCAGTCCGAAGTCGATATTCACTTCCTTGACGTATCTGCCTACCAGATTAGTCAACTCCTGGGTTAGAAGTTTTCCTGCGGTATTAAACGCTTGTGATTCGAAATCACCACCGGAGGAGCTGAGGCTGTTAAATGGATTCTCAGCTATGAATTGGCCAAACGCCAACAGGCCCATGACTTGTTTATTCAATTCGGCGGGTATGGCATTGATCTGCTTAATGCGTGAGTAAACCACTCCGTCAAATGCCTGTTGGTCAGCTTCCGGCATATCCAATCTGAAACCTATATCCGGTTTCAGCAGTTCCTTCTTCAGCAGGATCATCACGTCGAATTTGAGTTTCTGCTTGTCGATGCCAGGAATGTGGTTCACATCGTTCAGAAGCGGGCCTGCTGCTGCGCGGGTTTCGTATTTTGCAGTGATATCCATCTTGCCTTTCAGGGGGTCGCCCGACCAGCTGATGGTGCTTCCTTTTTCGATTTTGAAACTTTTTCTGATCAGCCCCGCCAGTGATAGATCATACACTCCGCCATCCAGTAAATAGGTACCCAACAGCTCCATGCCTCCTCCTGCCTTCATGATATAGTTAAGGTCCGCTTTACCTTTTGCTTTAAGATGATCTCCCGTTACTTCATCAGTGATCACGGTTACCGTTGTTGACGGGGTGATATTGATGTAAAGGTTCATGTCCATGGTTGAACCCAGCGAGGGTTTGCTGTTTGATTTAGCGATAGTTGTATCTATTGGTTTTAGGGGGTCAAAGAATTCTACAAGGCCTTCGCCGATCTGGTCCTTCATTTCGGAGCGATGAACATAGGTAAACTCGGAACGATCTATGATGTTCACCCTGCCTTCCAGTTTCATGTGATCGGAGGTTCCATTCAGGGTGATATTCAGATCAGCATTGGTGGGTCCGTAGATTCCCTGATCGGCAATTTTTTTCCTTCCGACCACCTCGAAGTTTTCGGCCTTCAGGTTAAGATCAAAAGAAAGATCACGGTAGTTTTTTGTTCTAACCTGCCCATTCAGTGTTCCTTTATGACCTACGCTGTCTTCGATCACAAGCTGATCAAACACCACACCTTCCTCACTGATTGTCCAGGTTGCTTTTGGAATCCGCAGGTAGGTGGCCGTCATTGCATAGATCGTTTCAACTGAATCGGCGTTGAGCTTACCCCGAATCTCAGGTTCGGAAATGGATCCCCTGATCTGTAAAGCACCATTCATACGGCCGTCGAGGTGCGACAAATACTTCTTTACAAATGGTTCTGCGTGGGCAAGGTGAAGCTCTTTAATGTCCAGGTCAATATCTGCGATTTGGGCTTCGGTTGCATATGTTCCGGATAAGTTGACTTTGCCTGTCTCGCCTATTAACGATGAACGAATGGTCAGCAACCCGGAGTCTTTGTTGTTAACATCTATGGTTAAGGTTCCTAATTTGGATCCATAGGCAGTCAGACTATCCCCCTTGATAGACGCGTTAAACGATAACGGTGAGAATGAATGTAGGGTAGTTTTTCCATTGATGATACCGGTGGCCAATGATGTGTCGGCTATAAAGATATCTGTGATGTTGCTGATGTTGAAGTCCCGAATATCAAGTTCCAGGGGCAGGCCGTCTGGCTGGTTCCCAAGCGCTTTCATGGAAATCATACTGCTTCCTTGTGAGAGCGAGAGCGTTGATCCCTGAAGATTGTCGGGGTTCAGGTAGATCCTGTTGTTGCTGACGGACCATATCTTTTTATCGATCAGCAATGAATCTTTGAGTTGTATGTATGGTTGAAGTGAATCGTTGGTGAGAACAAATGGAATTTTATACCTGGGATCGTTGCCGCCGTTTTGAAAAACCAGGCTGCCGTCGAGTTTGCCATTAGAAGCCGTGAAGCCAAGGTTTGTTTCATTTATTTTGTATGATGGGCCTTGAAGTTTTGCTAATCGGATGCCAACGGTGAGTTCGTTTTTCTTACTTAGATCCGAGGTATTGGCGAAGGCAGTGACTGAGTCGATCTCAAGATCTTTGTAACGAATAGCAGGTAACATCGTGTAAAAACTAAGCTGATCTTTTTTTGTATCGATCATGGCGTCAACGCCAAATGGCGATACTGATTTCAAACCATCGATCATTGCTGCTACTGAGTCCGGGAAATGTACGACCATGTTGAAATGTGCCTGCACGGGTTTGTGGAAAGCCGAATCAGGGCTGCCTGTCAGGATGTACCTGTTGACGATTTTTTTGGCTACGTCCGGCAGTTCCTGAAGGGCATACTTTCCATGAAGGGAAAGTTCGGCATACGGTGTTTTCAGGTCTATAAACTGGGAGTCGGAAAACTGCCGGGCGGTAAGATTAATCGAATCCAGTGCGATCAGTTTATTATTGTAAGATATGATGCTGTTGGTGATATCAAGATCTCCCATAATTTTTTTTGAAGAGATCTCAGAAAAATGGGTGGCTATCTTCCCTTTCAGCATCAGGGAATCGCTCATGAAAAGCAATTGGTGGAGGTCGAGGTTCCTGATATCCAGATCGGCATCCAGTTTATACGCACTGGTTGATAGATCAATACTGAATATTCCGTCGAAGTCAACATTCGGGTCGGCCGAGAAGATATTGGCTGCTACAAGACCGTTTTTAGCGGAGCCTTGAAGATCTACCTGACTATATTCGTAGCCATTGTAAGTGGCGCCAGCAATATGTGCTTCGATATTGGCCACTGCAGTTTTCAGTTCATAGCCCCTGCCTTTGGCTTTGAAAGTTCCTGAAACTTTCCCGATGGAGCTGTCTTCCAGAATTTGGCCGATATCCAGTCTGTCTAGCGAGGTCGAGATATTGTAAGCTGCGCGGGATGCATCGGTTACGTTTTTGATGCTGCCTTTGATCTTTGCATTTCCAAAAGAAGTAGTGAGCCGGAGGTCGGCAGCAAAGTTTTCAACAGCGCCGCGGTAGGTTCCGCTTACTGAAAAACTTTCCGGAATGTAATGAAGTAGTGAATCATTGATCAGTCCCTTGGGGAGCAATCCTAAAAGATCTTTTCTGCCCGACCTGAAATTTTTGAGGTCAAGGTCGATGATCATTTTGTTTGGATCGGTGACGTGTAGGATATCTGCGCTGGCTGAAATGGAAGTACCACCTTCTCTCAGGATCAGTTCGGGAATCTGCAGGTTTCCAACAGTTCCATCGAATCGGGTATTCAGGTCAAACCTTTTGGTAGCCAAAGGAGTAAAGTATTTGTTCTGAGAAAGCGTCGGTTGGAAATACAATAGTTCCTGGAGTTGTAAACCTTTGCTGCTGATGGATCCTTTGACCGCCATCTGCTCCTGATCGGAAGACTGCATACCCTTTACGATCACAGATGCCAGAATAGTATTTTGGGAAGTCTGCAGCAGCAGGTCTTTAGCCTGAAACATGGAATCAGAATATTCAAATTCTCCGCCAAGTTGTTTCAAAGTAAAACCCGACGCTTCTGTTGCATTGACCGTTTTAATCTTAGACCGATAGCTCTTGCCATCATATGAAGTTGAAGCGAGGTGTAGGTTAATATCGCGCAACTGGAGGTGATAGGGGTCTACAGCTTTCTTGTTTTCTGACCGCTTATGGGCATTATCGTTAAAGCTAAAACCATTATTCACCAGGGAGAGCGTATCGATGAAAAACCTGAATGGTTTTGTTGATGAGTTGGAGGTTTTCTTTACCTCGGTTTCGGGTTCGGCCATCATGTTGAAATCCGTAGCATGGTCTTTTGCATAGAAGGAAGCTACTTTAGCATACTGCTCATGCAAGTCTACGATAAGTGATGATGCTGTGAGGAGGGGAGCATTTGTTCGGATGTTCATATTGCCTTGTTGCTGGTCCATGGCAAATGTTGTGCTCTGGAGAGACGCGGTGTCGATTTGGAAGCGCATGTTGGTGGCCGATGAACTATCGGAATCGGTGTTGGTTTCCGTACCCCACATGGAAATGTCCGTACGGATATCTTTCGTGTAAAAGTAGCTGGCCCTGAAGTTCATGGTACCGATATCGGAAGGCTTGAGGTTTGCGACGAGACTTCCGAGGGCGACGGTGAATTTCTGTTTTCCGTATTGGTCGTCCATCAGAAAATTGACTGTTTCCAGGTCGATTACGCCCAGTTTAATCAGAAAAGTGGCGGTGCTGTCCGTCACCCTTTCTGCTTCTGCCGGTGCAGATGAAAATGCTTCGGGTATAAACGAGAAATTAAAGGCTTCGCTGCCAGCTTCGCGAAACAAGTTGATGGTGGCACGCTTCAGTTCTATTCGATCGAGCGAAGCCTTCTTCGACAGCAGTGCAAATAGATTGATCTGAATGTCAAGGCTGCCGATGTTGGCAAGGATCCGCTTTTGCTGGTCCTCTATCATGAAGTCGGTTAACCTGATCCCTTTGTTCAGGCTCAGGTCGATCTGGCCGATGGCTACTCTCGTTTTCAGTTTCCCGGAGAGATATTTTACGGCCTGGTCGCGCAGCAGGTCCTGGCCAAAGCGGGTTTGGATCAGGAAGAAGAGGGCAAGAAGCAAGGTGATGATGAATGCAACGATCAGCGCACCCCACTTAAAGGTCCGGAATATGATATTTTTAAATGGGATCGTCATGAAAGGCATCGAGGCTGGCGCAAGTTGCTGCAAATGTCCGGAATAACCGGGGAACTTGGCTAATAGTAAGAACTAAAAACGTAATGCCAGAACCAACTTACCTGTTAAATCATTTTTAGCACATGTACTCGTTAGCAATGACCTCTTATAAATGAATGAACTAAATCTATAAAAAAAGCCCTGATTTTCATCAGGGCCTTTAGCGGACCGGACGGGACTCGAACCCGCGACCTCCGCCGTGACAGGGCGGCATTCTA
>JBBAJO010000031.1:0-38296 GCA_040404005.1 Chitinophagaceae bacterium | reverse complement strand
AAATACCCAAACCGCATCATGGTTGTTTGGTGATGTAGAGACATTCCAGCTGTTGTTCCACGAAATGGTAAACTGAAGGTTTGACCCAACCACTGTGGGTGCACTGATCGATAAATTATTTGCTCTTACCGTGGCATTTAATGAGCATAATATCAACATCGCGAAAAAGAGAAATAAATGCTTGTACATTATTCTGGGTTTTAGGTTATTCATATTCATTTACTAATTAAATTTTGACATTATATAATTATTATTCTATATATAATAATGCATCAATTACAACTACATGATTATCTTATGGTCAGCATATAAGGAATTTGTCTCACTCATATTAGTCTGGCGATAGGATATCTTTACATGTTCCATCACCATTAACGCCTTTGACATAATGCCTGATGCCTAATCAGCTTGATCTCAAATAATCAAGAAAATACCAGCATATAACGGCGTTGGGTGGAGAAAAAGTATGCCCGTTTGTGATTTTTTTCTATTATTTATATAAATGATCCCGATTTCCGGGGTGGTGAACCCCTCCGCAGCAAAACGGCTCTGTTTGGAAACATTGACTGTAGACCATCCAGGGGAATAAGAATACTATTTTACTACCCCCATATGGTGGACTAAATGGGTATTTGCTACATCACTATTCAGGCTGCAACCCGCATAGTTTATTCATGCCGAACACCTTGTTCTATTATAGAGGAGTTACACTCTACATCTTTCAGTATTAGCCGATGTGGTTTTTGAACGCTTTCATACAGGTGCAATCCATCCTCGATAGATTGAGCAAAGCCGGGACCCTGATGCTAAAGAGCATTGAAAATATGGTAGCTTTTCAACTGGGATTGTTACATAATTGAAGGCTATAGATCCTGGATTAGATTGAATCTGCTAACCAGGATGGCACCTATACCCTTGAAGGCAAGAGTCACATGGTATGATTGTACGAAAAATCCCCGGGGGCTGAGTTGAGTGTTTCTTCTGAAAATGAATTATTCATACCTCAATGCAACAATAGGATCCAGGTTGCTTGCCTTCCAGGCCGGGTATAATCCCGCAAAAAGTCCAACCAGCGAACAGATTACGATGCCGGCACCGATTACTTTCCATGGGATCAAAAAGCCCGTTTCCAGCAAGATCCCTACGCCATTTCCCACAGCAACCCCAAGAATAATGCCGATCACAGCACCCATCAGGCTGATGATAATAGACTCATATAAAAACTGCCGACGGATATTCCCTTTTGTACCCCCGAGGGCCTTCACAAGACCTACTTCCCTCGTTCGCTCAGAGACCGCCACCAGCATAATATTCATCAGGCCAATAGCCGCCCCCAACAACGTGATAAAACCAATCGCCCCAGCTGCTGCGGATATGGTCCCAAGCAATTTGATGAAAGTTTCAGCTATACTGTCGCTCTTGTCTGTAAAAAAGTTATTCTCATCCGTAGTAGCAAGCCCCCGGATAGGCCTGAAAGCACCCTCGGCTTCACCAATCGCCTGATCCATATTCCTGACATCATCCACCATCACGGCAATGCTGAAGGATTGGTTAGGAGTTGAATACAATCGCCGGATGTTGTTGTGGCTGGTGAATACCACGTTATCAAGTTGCAGAAAAGCACTGGACCCTTTCTCTTTGGTGATGCCGATAACCCGATACTTATTATTCCCTACCCGGATAACCTTCTCCAGTGCCCGCTCTGGCCGGTTGCCAAACAATTTCTCAGCAACGTCACTTCCGATCACCGCAATATTTCGTCCGCTCTCCACATCCATTTTATTCAGTGCCCGGCCATACTCCACTTCGTATCCGTTAAGCAACAGATAATTTTCATCTCCCCCATTCAAGGTCACAGTGGGATTTGTTTTTATGTTGTCGTAAAAAACAGTCTGGTTCCTGGGGCCGTTCAAACCAATGGAAACCGATGCAGGATAATCGTACCCCTGCTTAAACATTTTTGCCTGTTCGAAAGTGATGATCTTGCCTTCGTTTGATTTTTTCTCTTTTCTTACACGCTTATCGGTCTTCTTCACCTCACCCCTGCCAAACTGCATCCTGCGCTCTTTAAAGCGAATGCTGAAAGCATTGGCACCCATGGTGGAAAAGCTTTCGCGGAGGCTGGCATTCATAGCCTCTATTGCTGTGATGATACCCACAAGGGCCATGATGCCAAATGCAATGATCGCCACCGTGATACCCGTGCGGAGTCTGTGTGACCGTACCGTATTAATAGCCAGTATGATGGTATCTAAGAATTTCATGGCCTAAAATTAAGGAAACTACGGGTGGCAAACTATCGCTCTGGGGGAACGGCGATTATCCCCCACCAATGGACACCAGTTACAGGTAACTAAGCCATACCTTCCCGGGATGTGCCGTTTTGTACTTGTTATAGGCCCGGCAAAACGGGTAAAGGAAAATCACCAACCCCATCCAGATCAGATAAACTGTAAACAGGTCAAAGCCCTGACCAGCGACAACGAATTTCCATGGCATTCCCTCAACGCCTTTCATGCCCTGTTCAAACGTATAACCCCGCATGAAGAATAGCACCAAATTGATCATACAAAGGGTAAAAAAATGAAACACATAAAAGAACATGGGAACCCTTCCAAATACCACAAAAATATTGGCAATACGGCCCCGTACCTCGCGCACCAAGGCCAGAAAAATCAAAGCGGGGCCAATGGTGGCACACATATACAACAGCGATGGCGGATACTTTTCCACGTTCATAATCGCCAGAAAATCATAGAATCCTGAAGCTTGTGTCTTCCAGGGCCAGGGATTTCCGTAAATATTCGAAACCCTCAACACCGCAAATAGCACGAGCAATGAAACCCCCATCAGCAGCAGGATCTTCGATCTTTCCTGTTCTGTTTTTGAAGTAAAGATGGTTCCCACACAATAGCCCATGATCATTAACCCGGTCCAGGGAAGAAATGGATAAAATACAAAAAGGAAATGACCATCCCATAACGGGACGCCGCCCTGCTTATGCAACAGGTTCCACCAAAGTGGAAAATCTGTTCTTCCCGCTTCCGCAAAATCAATCACGTTATGCCCCAGAACAATAACCAGCCCAATACCCAGGATCACGGGAAAGGGCAGCCAAATGAGCAGCCCCAGCATGGCCATGCTGATCCCTATTGCCCACAGCGTTTGTATGATGAAAACCTCATAGTAAATATTTGAAGTCGTCAACAGCGTGATCACAAAAAGATCCATCAGGATCAGCCATATTCCCCTGGTGATCAGAAAACGACTAAGTTCCTTTTTGGACTTTCTCTGGCTCTGCAGCCAGGCAGAGAGGCCCGACAAAAACACAAAGACCGGCGCGCAGAAATGAGTAACCCAGCGTGTTGCATACAACCCCGGAGTGGTAAAGGCCAGATCCAACGGGTCGCCTTTAAAAGCATCAATATGAAAAAAATCACGGGTATGATCCAGGGCCATGATCACCATGATGATCCCCCTCAGGAGATCGATGGATTCAATCCTTTTACTTTTCATTGATGTGTTTTAAAGATCGACAACTGTTTTATCGGAAACGATCGCATTCCGGGCATCAGTTGACGGCATTAAGGTAGAAACTAAACAGGGAAACGGCAAAACCAATATCAGATACTCATCAGGTTCAGCAGCAATCCGGGCTTAATGCCCAACAGGATGACCATGCCGGCCGTGATCAACAGTAAGGCTTTGAAACCCGACCCTACAGCCACCGTAGGAGTAACTGCAGCATCTTTGAAGTACATAGATTGGATCACCCGGAAATAATAGTAAACACTAATGGCTGCACATACCACGCCTACGATCACCAGCCAGAACATCTGGCCTGTTTTCATAGCTGCTACAAGCATATAGTACTTGGAAAAGAATCCGGCAGTCAGCGGGATGCCCGCCAGTGAAAGCAAAAATATCGTACTGGTGAGGGCTAGAACGGGCTGATGCCGGGCCAGACCGTTGAAGCCATCAAAGGTGTAATCCTTCATCTTGATCAGCACCGCAAACAATCCAATCGTAGCCAGACAATACGCAGCGGAGTATAGCAAGAGTCCTTGCTTACCCATCGTATTCAATGCAAATACGGCCAGCATCATGAAACCAGCCTGGGCTATGGAGGAATAGGCAAGCATGCGTTTAACACTCTGCTGGAACACCGCCGTTACATTGCCGATGATCAGGGTAAGCGCAGTAATCATGGCTGCCATCAGCTGCCAGGTAGACTGCAACTTTCCAAAGCCGTTTTCAAATAACCTTAAAAATGCTATGAATACGGCCGCCTTCACGATCGTGGCCATAAATGAAGTGAACACGGTTGGTGAGCCATCATACACATCAGGTGTCCAGAAATGAAAAGGGGCGGCGGAGGCCTTAAAGGCCATGGAGATCATCATCAGCACAATTCCCAGTCCTACTAAAGGGGTCATCACGACACCCCCCAAATTCATACCCGATAAATAAAAAGTACCCGTTCCACCATACAACAGCGTGATCCCCATCAACATCAAACCCGTTGAGAAAGATCCCATCAGGAAATATTTTAAGGACGCCTCATTACTTTTCAGATTTCGTTTGTCGCTCCCCGCCAGGATATATAAAGGAATCGAAATGATCTCTATCCCGATGAACAACATCAGCAGGCTTTGAAATGACGAAACAATGGATACACCACATAACACAAAAAACATCAGCGCGAAATAATCCGCACCATTCTTGCCAACCTGCTGCACATCCGAACCTGATAAAAGAAAATAGATCAGCGTGCTTACAAACGCAACCATGTTGAATAAAAGACCAAAACTGGTAAAGGACAACATGCCTTTCACGTCGATGGAGAAGAAAGATACTCCTGCAAACTCAAGCCAGTTGGCAACGATCAGGAGCAACACCCCTGCGATGGCCACATATTTAACAGACGGTCTGTTCTTCATGGCGATGCCGGTATACATCATCACCACACCCAGTACCGCCGATAAGATAATTGCATTCATAATCGATCTTCAATATTATTTGATGAACTTCCCGATGATCATTTCCGATGTAGACCTGATGATATTGAACAAAGGCTCAGGATAAACACCCACAAAGAAAATCAGCACCACGATCATGGCCAGTATAATGCGCTCGTGCAACAGGATCTCCTTAAAACCCTGCGTCACCGCATTCAGGTTTCCATAAAAAACATTCTTAATCATATTCAGTGTATACACGGCAGACAGGATAATGCTAAGCCCTGCAGCCGCAGCATACCATGGACTGAACTTGTATAATCCCGCAAACATCATAAACTCCCCAACAAATGCATTGGTCAGCGGTAAAGCAATATTGGCCAGGGCAATGACCACCAGCATGATGGCCAGGGCCGGCGCCTTCTGGGCCAAACCGCCTAAATGCGAGATCTTCCGGATACCCGTCTGCTTCTCGATCAGGAACACTACGATCCATAGACCAATGATGTTTATGCCGTGATTGAACATCTGCACGAGCAAACCCTGGAGCGACATGAGGTTCAACGTAAACACAGATGCCGCCATCAATCCTATATGCGCAATGGAAGAGTAGGCTACGAGCCGCTTCAGATCATCCTGCACCAACGCCACACAGGAAGCGTATAACATGCCTACGATCGACAGGCCGATCACCACATTATCGAACTGCCTCACCGCATCCGGGAACATAACAATGAGCCACCGGAGTGTGGCGAACAAACCCATCTTCACCATGATCCCGCTCAACACCATCGTAACAGCAGTCGGAGACTGCTCATAAGCATCAGGCTGCCAGGTGTGAAAAGGGAAAATCGGCATTTTTATAGCGAATGCCACAAAGAACATCCAGAATAACCAGCCCTGCTCCCCAGCCGTTAGCTGGACCTGGTAAAAAGAAACCAGCGAGAACGACTGGTCAGGCGTTTTCAGATACACATATATGATGCCGATCAACAGGAAAAGTGACCCTGCAAAAGTGTATATAAAGAATTTGAAGGCAGCCTGTATCCTCTTTTCACCGCCCCACTGCGAAACCAGGAAGTATGCAGGAATCAATGCAAGCTCCCAGAAGAAATAAAATGCCAGCGCATCCACTGAGAGAAACACACCCATTAAACCGCACTGTGTCAATAACATCAGTCCATAAAATGCGTTGGGACTCTTGTAACTGGTGCTGTAAGTTGCTGCAAAGATGAGCGGAAATGAAACTGCCGTCAGCAAACAAAGGATCCTGCTCATGCCATCCAGCAGCAACGCAAAACTGCTTCCGATCTCGGGAAGCCACACATAACTCACGCTATTGAGCGCGTAATGCTTCTGATCCGTGTAAAAAAGACTTACAGCAAACAATGCCAGCGTAAGTATGGAAGATAATAACGACCATGATTTTACTGAGCGCTCATTCGTGATGAAAAAGCTGAGCAGACCCCCGATCAAAGGAAGCCAGATCAATAATGCGGGAAAATTGTCGAATGCAGCGAACATACCTTCTGTTTACCTCTGTTTACTTACCAAATATCTGTATGATGAAAAATACAACCGTTGCCACTACCATGATCAGGATGTACGATCCTACCTGACCACTCTGTAACCACCTGAACTGGCGACTGCTGTATTGAATAAACTTTCCTGTTCCGTTAACTACTCCATCGATCACCGATCTCTCCATCACATTGTTCAGAAAAACAGAAAACCCTTTCAAAGGCCTGCTGATCACTGCATCGTAGATCTCATCAACATACCACTTATTCTCCAACACCCTGGCAAAGCCTGTGGCAGGTTCAGCCGTCTTTCTAAAGTTTCCGAATTTCTTCAGCGCATAAATCATAACCACCAGAATGGCCAATACTGTTCCGCCCATCAGCGCATACTCCGTGCTGTGTGAGATCGCATGCTCCCCCTGCTTTGCAGTGGACGCAGCGAATACCGGAGCAAGAAACTTTTCCAGCCAATGTGCATCCTTTGCAAATACTTCGGGTACGCCTACAAAACCCGCCACTATGGCAAGCAAAGCCAGCACAATCAGCGGCACCGTCATCGCCGCAGGTGACTCGTGTACATGGTGCTGCTGTTCCTGCGTGCCCCTAAACTGCCCAAGAAAGGTCATGGCATACAACCTGAACATATAAAAGGCCGTCAGCAATGCACTAAACGTACCGATGAAATATAAAACCGGACTGTGAGCAAAAGCGCCCATCAGGATCTCATCTTTCGAAAAGAAACCTGAGAAAGGAGGTATACCGGCAATGGCAATACAGCCGATCAAAAATGTAAGGTGGGTAATGGGAAGATGTTTTTTCAATCCACCCATGTTTCGGATATCCTGCTCATGATGCATGGCGTGGATTACACTACCCGCACCTAAGAACAACAATGCCTTGAAAAACGCATGCGTCATCACATGAAATACTGCGCCTGTGTATGCGCCTACACCCAAACCAAGGAACATCAGCCCCAACTGGCTCACCGTTGAATAGGCAAGTACTTTCTTTATATCGTTCTGCTTTATGGCGATCGTAGCCGCAAACAGGGCCGTTGCCAAACCGATCACGGCTACCACCGTAGGCGTAACCGGCGCAAGGGTATACATAATATTGCTCCTTGCGATCATATAGATACCCGCGGTCACCATCGTGGCGGCATGGATCAGGGCCGATACAGGCGTTGGACCTGCCATCGCATCCGGCAACCAGGTGTATAATGGTATCTGCGCAGATTTACCGGTGGCACCAACAAATAGTAACAAGGTGATGCCGGTCAGCACGGCAGGAGCCGTTGCGCCAACCTTAGGAAATATCACTCCAAAACTGGTGCTCCCAAACTGACCGATCATCCAGAATACGGCGAGCAGAAAACCGAGGTCGCCGATCCTGTTCATCACAAAGGCTTTCTTGGCAGCATGATTATAATCACCATTTTTAAACCAATAACCGATCAACAGGTAAGAGCATAATCCAACCCCTTCCCAGCCAATAAACATGATCACATAATTGGCCCCGAGAACCAGCAACAGCATGGAGAATACGAATAAATTGAGATAGGCGAAATACCGGGCATAATGCTGCGGCTCCTCTTCATGCATGTAGGCTGCTGAATAAACATGGATCAGGAAACCCACACCGGTAATGATAAGCAGGAATAAAGAAGAAAGCTGGTCGATCTGAAAAGCAAATGGAATATCGAGGCCTGCCGTCTTTATAAAACTGAACAGTTTCACCTCCTGCACTGTAAATCCATCAACCCGCACTTCCATAAATACCAGAACGCTAAGGATAAACGAAGCAAGAACGGAGGCCGAACCGATCAATCCGGCCACTGATTTTGGAACCATCCTCCTACCAAGACCGTTGATCAGAAATCCGATCAGGGGGAAAAGCGGGATGAGGTATGTTAGTTTGGTCATTTTCTTAAATAAAATTTACTTCTCTTAGTGCTTCAGCCTGTTCAAAAAGTTTATATCAACCGAATGAATATTACGGTACATCATAACAATGATCGCCAGACCAACACTTACCTCCGCTGCGGCCACTACCATGATGAAGAACACGAATAACTGGGCCTCGGCACCTGTGGTTGTTCCAGGATTAAAAGTCACGGCGTTGGCATAATGCATTTTTGAAAATGCAACCAGCAGCAGGTTCACCGCATTCAACATCAGTTCTATACACATGAATACGATGATGGCATTCCTCCTCGTAAGTACACCTATGACACCAATGCTGAATAGTGCTACCGCAAGGAATATGTAATAATTTATTGGCATCTTAATTCAATTATCGAATTGTCGGATTAGCGGATTAGCGGATTCAATTCGTCAATCCGCCAATTCGCCAATTCACTAATCTTTCTTCCCTATAACCACCGCTCCTACCATGGCACTTAAAAAAAGCACACTGCTGATCTCAAAGGGGAGCACATAGTCCTTGAACAGGACCATACCCAGGTTTTGGATCAACCCAATATCCCCGCCTTTCACCAATGCCATCTGGGTTTTCGTTTCCGTATCCTTTAAGGCAGCAATGATCACCAGCATCAATGACCCGCCCGCGATCGTACCCGCCCACCATAACCACCGGTTCTTCTGGGGTTCAGTCTCGGCATTCAAATTCATCAGCATGATCACAAAAAGGAAAAGTACCATAATGGCACCGGCATAAACGATGAGATTTACAATAGCCAGGAATTGTGCATTCAAAATGATATAGTGGCCAGAGATGGCAAAGAATACGGCTATCAGCCATAACACACTGTGAACGGGATTCCTGCTGAATACCACCATTAATGCACTTAACAGGGCCAACGCAGTAAGGAACCAAAACAGGACTTCCGTAATACTCATGTCAGTTATTGATCGTTTTTTGCTGCTTTGATATTGGCTTTACGCTCTTCCAGTTTCCCCTGGGCCTCCCGAAACGCTTCTTTCTGCGTTTTTGGATCAGGGATCAGCAGGTCAGGTTTGCCATATATAAAACTCTGCCTT
The DNA here is from genome assembly GCA_040404005.1 of Chitinophagaceae bacterium. Taxonomy (GTDB): domain Bacteria; phylum Bacteroidota; class Bacteroidia; order Chitinophagales; family Chitinophagaceae; genus Pollutibacter. The sequence goes on along the minus strand of JBBAJO010000031.1, from coordinate 28,819 downwards.
GTGAAGTTAGCAGGGGCGAAAGTCTCCGTCAGATAGATCGCATCTTTCGGACAGGCCTCTTCACACAATCCGCAAAATATACAACGCAGCATATTGATCTCATATCGCGCAGCGTATTTTTCTTCACGATACAGATGCTCTTCGTTCGGCTTTCTTTCCGCTGCTTCCATCGTAATGGCTTCAGCTGGACAAGCCACGGCACACAGTCCGCAGGCTGTGCAATTCTCCCTTCCTTCCTCGTCGCGATTCAAAATGTGCAACCCGCGGAAAACAGGACTAAAAGGTCTTTTCTCCTCAGGATACTGGATCGTTGCTTTCTTCTTGAAAATATGAGAGAAAGTAATGGCCATCCCTTTCACTATAGAAGGCAGATAAAGCCGCTCCATCATGGTCATCGGCTTCTGTTCCAGTACTTTCGATCTGTTTGTTAATGCTTGCATAGTTTACAGCTTTAAAAATCCCTAAGCTGCCAGTTTAATACGGTTGCAAAAATATTTTTTGTTTGACTATCTCCCAACTAAACTTATTTGTTCAGCCATAGTATCACAGCCCCCGTGATCAGCATGTTGGCCAATGCCAATGGGATCAGTTTCTTCCATCCAAGATCCATCAGCTGGTCGTACCGGAAACGCGGTATCGTCCACCTCACCCACATGAACAGGAACAGGAAGAACACCACCTTGGCGAGCAACGCGATGCTTCCCAGCACAGTCACGATGTTGGTTCCCCATTTGGCAGAGAGACTCGCTTCGTTGACAAAGGGGATGTCATACCCCCCGAAGTAAAGCGTAGCCATCACTGCGCTGCTGATGAACATATTGATATACTCGGCAAACAAATAAAATCCCAGCTTCATGGAGGAGTACTCCTGGTGATATCCGAAATTCAGTTCGTTCTCCGCTTCAGGAAGATCAAAAGGGGTTCTGTTGGTCTCCGCAAATGCGCAGATCAGAAAAATCAGGAAACCAACTGGCTGCAGCAAGACGTTCCAGATCCCGCTGCCCACCTGCTGCTCAACGATGGTTTTCATGCTCAGCGAACCCGTCAGCATCAATAACGCAATCAAGCTCAGACCCATGGCCAGCTCATAAGAGATGATCTGCGAAGCACCCCTAACCGCCGCCAGCAACGAGAACTTGTTGTTAGATGCCCATCCGCCGATCATGATGCCATAAACACCCATACTGACCACCCCAAAAATATAGAGTACGCCAATGTTAATATCAGCGATCTGCAGGTCAACCGTTCTTCCAAATATCTCGACCTTGTTTCCCCAGGGTATCACCGCGCCCGTCATCATGGCGGTAACCATCGCAAGGCATGGTCCGAGGATGAACAACCACTTGCTTGATGTCAGTGGTATGATCTCTTCTTTCATGAACAGTTTCAAACCATCTGCCACAGGCTGCAGCAAACCAAACGGCCCTGCTCTGTTGGGACCCCGCCTGTCTTGAATCACGGCCGCTACCTTTCGTTCCGCATAGGTAGTATACATGGCAATGACCAGCGATCCCATGATCACACCTACGATCAGCAGGAACTTCTCTATCAACAAGGCAAAATCAAAAGCGAGCATCATGGTTTTGGCAGGTTTAAAACTTTTCCTTTTGTATCAAACACATCAGAGGTAGCTGGTCCCGGTATCAAACTAAGATCTACCCCCGGCTTATTCACTTCACTCACGGTATGGATGTCAAATAATAGCTTTGGTTCCCGTCCGCCCATGACCTTTGCCATGGTTTCCTCCGGTTTCTCCATACCCAGATAATGGCCCTGAGAGATCACCGAATGCCTGCTCACCTGGGTTGGTCCTTCGATCACCCAGTCACTGGCTTTCTTCTTATCAAAACGGCAGGTGTTGCAGATCCACTCATGCAATTCGCCCCACTCATCTTTCCGCCCGGTTACCCTCAACACCTCGTCACCACGCTGCCATAGAGTGACCTTGCCGCAACATTTATCACATTCCCTGTGCGCTTCAACCGGCTTCGTGAACCATACCCTGTTCTTAAACCGGAAGGTTCTGTCCGTCAGTGCACCAACCGGACACACATCGATCACGTTCCCAATAAAATCATTATCGAGCGATTTCTCGATATACGTTGCGATCTCAGAATGATCGCCCCTGGACAATACCCCATGCACACGTTTATTGCTGACCTGGTCCGCTACAAATACACAACGATAGCATAATATGCACCGTGTCATATGCAGCTGTATATATGGACCAAGATTGTGTTTTTCAAATGTGCGGCGCTTGAATTCATACCTTGTTCCCTCTGCGCCATGTTCGTAACCCAGATCCTGCAGGTGGCATTCCCCTGCCTGGTCACATACCGGGCAATCCAATGGGTGATTGATCAGGAGAAACTCTACAACGCCTTTCCGCGCATCAAGCACCCGCTCACTGGTGATATTGCGCACCTCCATACCATCCATCACCGTAGTGCGGCAACTGGCCACCAGTTTAGGCATTGGCCTCGGATCTGCGGCGCTGCCCTTACTCACTTCAACCAGGCAAGTCCTGCATTTACCACCACTGCCTTTCAGTATGGTATAATAACACATCGCCGGCGGGGCCACATCGCCCCCTACCATCCGGGCAGCCTGGAGTATACTCGTACCGGCCTCCACATCAATGGTGATGTTGTCTATGGTAACCTTGAATAATTTTTTTTCTTCTGCCATACTATTATACGTACTGTTCAATAATATTAATAATACTATGCAGGAACATAGATCGGATCAGCATAATGAGCCAGTCCAAAATTCCTGCGCTGCGATTCCTCAGGATTCAGCACATGCCATTCAAACTCATCCCGAAAATGACGTATGGCTGCGGCTACGGGCCACGCTGCTGCATCACCTAAAGGACAAATGGTATTCCCTTCTATCTTCCGCTGGATCTCCCACAAAAGATCTATATCAGTCATCTTGCCTTTACCATTTTCAATATTGCCGAGGATTTTTTCCATCCAACCTGTTCCTTCCCTGCAGGGTGAACACTGTCCGCAACTTTCATGTCGATAAAATCTGGCCAACGACAGCGTATGCCTCACCACGCACTGGTCTTCATCCAACACAATGAATCCACCAGAGCCCATCATGGAACCGGTTGCAAATCCACCGTCCGCCAGTCCTTCATAAGTCATCATCCTGGGTTCACCCTTCGCTGTTTTAAGCAGGAGATTTGCAGGAAGAATGGGTACAGAAGACCCACCAGGTATACAAGCCTTCAACCTCTTTCCATTGGCCATACCACCACAATATTCATCACTGTACAGGAACTCCTCTACAGTAATGGTCATGTCTATCTCATACACGCCGGGCTTGCTGATATTGCCACAGGCCGAGATCAGTTTGGTCCCGGTCGACTTCCCAATTCCGATAGAGGCATAATCTTCACCGCCGTTGTTGATAATGGGAACAACTGCGGCCAATGTTTCAACGTTGTTGACCACCGTTGGCCTGTCCCACAATCCCTTCACTGCAGGGAAAGGCGGCTTGATCCTTGGATTTCCACGCTTACCTTCCAGTGACTCGAGCAGTGCCGTTTCCTCACCACATATATACGCGCCGGCGCCCCGCTGAACATGTATGTTACAGTCGAAGCCTTTCCCAAGAATATTCTTACCCAGGAAGTTATTTGCCTTCGCCTCGTTGATCGCCTCTTCTAAAATATCCACGATCCATGCGTACTCGCCACGGATGTATATGTAGGTGTCGTTACTTCCCAATGCATAAGATGCTACCACCAGTCCTTCGATCAACAAATGCGGAATACATTCCATCAGGTACCTGTCCTTGAATGTGCCCGGCTCAGACTCATCCGCATTACACACCAGGTGACGGGGAACGCCTTCCGGTTTAGCCAGGAAACTCCATTTCATACCTGCGGGGAAACCAGCGCCGCCGCGGCCTCTCAGCCCACTTTTCTTTACTTCCTCAGTGACCTGATCGGGCGACATGGAATTGAGGGCTTTCTCAACGGCCCGGTATCCGCCTTCACGACGGTACACATCAAAAAATCTGATGCCTTCTACATGTGCTTTTTCCAGCAATAGTTTACGACCCATAGCTTTAATTACCAATTTTTTTCAGTTCATACCTGTTGGCCAACCTTCCTGTTATACGCTGACCTTTCATATCCAGCTGGATCAGGGAACTGTCTGTTCGGATATACACAGATGGTGCATCCTTACGCCCCTGCAGATGAATGGTGTCCATTCCGTGCAACATCCAGGTACCTTCCTCACCGAACTCGTTAGATCCCGCACCCTTTGCCTTACGCCCCCTGTATATGGTATGAAGCATGTATTTTTTATCTGTTGTCAAGCTGAGCTCTGTTTCAATGGCCTCACAATCTGCGCAGGGAAGCTCACCTGCATAATGGTCAACGGTAATTTTCGCTTCCGCATCGTAGCGCGTGTTGTCAGCTTTGGTAGTGTCAACAATGGGCAAAGAACCGCTATCCAAAACATGCCCATCATGCTGAGCCCCGCTGCGATTGGGGGCACGCTCATCCCCGCCACTGGTGCACGACAAAACAAAAAAACTGGCCGCTATGATCTGGAGTTTTTCCATATCAATTGTTCTTCGCCGCGAGGGCCCTGCATTCCTCAATGATACTGTCTACCTTCTCTGCTGTCAGATGCTCGCGGTAGTACTTACCCAGCTGCATCATCGGCGCATAACCGCAGGCACCCAGGCATTCAACAACCTTCAGCGTGAACATCCCATCTTTGGTGGTTTCACCGACGCCGATGGATAGGCGATCTTTAATATAATCAATGATGTTGTCGCTACCCCTCAGCATACATGGACCCGTTTGGCAAACTTCAAACACGTATCTGCCCACCGGTTTGAGATTATACATACTATAGAAAGTAGCTACTTCATACACTTCAATAGGCTCTATTTTCAACATGCCCGCCACATAGTCCATCGCTTCCGGGCTCAGCCAGCCGCCAAAATCTTCCTGGGCGAGGTTAAGCAGAGGTATCAACGCACTTTTCTCCTTCCCCACCGGATACCTGGCGATCAACCGCTCCGCTTCTTTTAATGATGATTCTGAAAACTTTATCTTTTCCATTGTTCGTGTTCTTGTTCTCGTTCGTGTTCGTGTTCACGTTCCTGTTCTCGTTCGTGTTCTCGTTCGTGTTCTCGTTCGTGTTCTCGTTCGTGTTCGTGTTCACGTTCTCGTTCCTGTTCTCGTTCGTGTTCGTGTTCACGTTCTCGTTCCTGTTCTCGTTCCTGTTCCTGTTCCTGTTCTCGTTCTTATTCTTATTCTTATTCTCGTTCTAATCATTCATCACATTCCCCACATTCATTCCCCACATTCATCACATTCCCCCACATTCATTCCCCCACATTCATCACATTCCCCACATTCATCACATTCCCCACATCCATTCCCCACATTCATCACATTCCATTTTGTCGAAGCAAAATGGCTCACGCGTCCATTTCCCCAGCGATCAAATTAAGACTGCTCAACGTAACGATCGCATCACTCAACATACTCCCGTGAATCAGTTCCGGATAAGCCTGGTAATACACAAAGCAGGGCCTCCTGAAATGCAGCCGGTAGGGCGACCTGCCCCCGTCACTGATCAGGTAGAATCCTAATTCGCCATTGCCACCCTCCACACTGTTATACACTTCCCCGGCAGGAATATCGGTTTCACCCATCACGATCTTAAAGTGATAGATGAGTGCTTCCATTTTTGTATATACATCTTCTTTTTCTGGAAGATAGTAAGCAGGTACATCAGCATGGAACACTTCCGCCTCCGCGCCTTTAAACTCCTGCACTTTTCTGTATGCCTGCTCGATGATCTTCAGAGACTCCCACATTTCCGCGTTCCGCACCTGGTACCTGTCGTAGTTATCACCTGTGGTCCCTACCGGTATCATGAAATCCAGATCTTCATACGAAGAGTAAGGACTGTGTACCCGTACATCATAGTCGACCCCTGTAGCCCTGAGGTTCGGACCTGTGAAACCGTAGCTTAGCGCACGCTCGGCTGAAATACCACCTACCCCCTGGGTACGCTCGATAAAGATCCTGTTGCGTGTGAATAGGTTTTCAAACTCCCTCAGCACCTTGGGATACTCTATCAAAAATTTCTCAAGCTTTTGAAACGCAACATTGGTGAAATTTCTTTCAAAACCTCCGATCCTGCCCATGTTGGTTGTCAAACGGGATCCGCAAACTTCTTCATAGATCTCATAGATCATCTCCCGGTACTGCATTACATAAAGGAAGCCGGTATACGCGCCAGTATCAACGCCCACAATGGAGTTGCATATCAGGTGATCAGAAATGCGGGCAAGTTCCATGATGATCACACGCAGATAATCTACTCTTTTGGGCGTTTTAACATTCAGTAATTTCTCACAGGTGAGGTGCCAGCCCATATTGTTGATCGGCGATGAGCAGTAATTCAGTCTGTCCGTCAAGGTAGTGATCTGGTAATATGGACGGCGCTCCGCGATCTTTTCAAACGCCCTGTGTATGTATCCCACTGTTGATTCAGTTCTAATCACACGTTCTCCATCAAGCTCCAGAATATTCTGGAAAACTCCGTGGGTGGCCGGATGCGTTGGCCCAAGGTTCAGTGTGGTCGTTTCCTTTTCAATGGAACCTTCCGGGAGTCTTATGTTATTGTGATCGGTCATTTATATAAGATCTGAAAATTAAAAATTATCGTCCAAACATATCGTCGTCCTTGTCGATCCTGGTCTGGTCTTCCAGCGGAAACTCCTTACGAAGCGGGAAATAATCCATTTCGTCAACATTGAGGATCCTTTTCAGATCGGGATGTCCAACGAAATTCACACCATAGAAATCAAAGGTCTCACGCTCCATCCAGTTTGCGCTGGCAAATACACCTGTGGCCGTATACACATCCGGCTTTTCTACCGGTACATAGATCCTGAATCGAACCCTGATATTATCTGCCAGGTTATGCAGATGATATACTACGGCCAGTTCCTCCCCTTTTCTGTCGGGGTAATGTACCGCAGTCAGATCAGTAAGGAAATTAAACCTGAATTCTTCTGAAAGCAAATTCATCACTTTCAGATTCTGGTCGCCCGGAGCGGTGAACGACAGCATTCCGTAGGGTTCACCCCATTCGGTCAGCAGGTCGCCAAATTTTTCAACAAGCCCGGTCTTAATTATTTCATTCGTCAAACTCATATCATAAGGGATATACGATCTGTTTACTGGATGCCGTAACTCTCCAGCAACAGTTTATATTTTTCACCGTTCCTTCGCCGCAGGCTTTCGTTATGTACCAGCTCCTGGATCTTCATCACACCATCAATGATCGCCTCAGGCCGTGGAGGGCACCCCGGAACATATACGTCAACCGGTACCACCTGATCTATACCCTGCAACACCGAATAGCTGTCGAAAATACCACCGCTGGACGCACATGCTCCAACAGCCAGTACCCATCTTGGCTCAGCCATTTGCAGGTAAACCTGTTTGACCACCGGGGCCATTTTCTTCGCAATGGTACCCATGACCATGAGCAGATCGCACTGCCGGGGAGAAAAGCCCACCCGCTCTGAACCGAAACGGGCCAGGTCATAATGCGAGCCCATCGTTGCCATGAACTCGATACCGCAGCAGGAAGTGGCAAATGGCAGAGGCCAGATCGAGTTCTTACGCGCCAGACCCACTACTTTGTCCAGTGACGTTGTAAAGAATCCCTCGCCTGAATAACCCTGAGGCGCTTCAGCGATATTGATCCCCCAATCACTGGTATCTTTCTGTTTTATGTTAAATCTAACCGGACGTGCCATAGTTTTTTGAATTACATTCTTTAGATATCATGATAACGCAGTCGGTTGCTAAATGGTTACGTTAATCTTCCCAGGTCAGCGCCCCTTTCTTGATGATGTAAACAAAGCCTGCAAGGAACAGCGACACAAACATCACTACAGCTAAAAAGCCATCCCAGCCCAATGCCCGAAAATTAACGGCATAAGGATAGAAGAAAATCACCTCTACATCAAACAGCACAAACAGGATGGCAACGAGAAAATACTTGATCGCCATCGGTTGCCTGGCGTTACCCTGTTGCTCGATGCCGCTTTCGAAAGTCTGCAATTTGTCTGCCGTCAGGCGTTTTGGGCCAAGCCAGTGTGTAAGCAGCATCATGCCCACAACAAAAACAATGGCAAAAATCAGCTGAATACCAATGGGGAAATAATTATTTGCATTATTTACAGCATTTGAAGCAGGGATTTGCAGTAAATACAGTTGATTCATGTGAGGGGTGTATTATGAATGCCGCAAATTTAAGGCAGTAAGCAGTAATTACCGGTTTATTTATTGAATTTAAAACCATTGGGCATAAAAAAGCCGGGCAAGCCCGGCTTCCATCTCCTGCTGGTATATCTATTTCCCCCCGGCTACTTTCCCGCCGCCCTTAGTTAGTGCTTTTTGTAAGATATCCCTGTTTTTTATTGCGTCGGCATTGGCCGGATCAACTTCAATGATCTTGTCCAGGAAGCTGATCGCGGTAGCGAAATCCTTCTTCACGTTCGCGTGGTAGCCAGCCAAATAACCGTAGGCGGTAATCAGGGTCGACTTGTTTTTTACCTTATCCTGCTCAGCGATTTCGATGAATTTGGTAGCATCGGGAATGGCCAGGCCCTGCTCCATAGTGGAATCCACCACAGAAAGTGCCCTGAAACTCCAGTAATGACCATACACTTCATCAGGATATTTGGCCTTGTATTCATCGAACAGGCTGTCTGCCCTCATGTAATCGCCGTTTTTAAAGCTCTCAAAACCTGCATTATAGATGTCTACTTTGCCTGGGTTCGGTTGCCCCAGGCTAACCACATTCAGGGTCCATTCTGCGACCTTTGGCTGATTCTTGGACTTTTTAAAGATGTCCACTGCTTTCTTGGCGATCGTCACTTTCCCCTTGGCTGTTGTATCGGACTCAATGGCCCGGCGCACATACCTGTCAAAAGCTACCTGCCTTTCAGGATACTTAGCAGCCAACTCGGCCGCCACGAGCCAGTTGTCTGGCACAATCATATCCTCGCTGGCCTTACTGAAGAAGGTCTCAATATCCTTGATGGCGGCGGTGGTATCGCCCAGTTTGCCTTCGCTATAGGCCTTAAGCCTGTACAGACGGGGATCAGCTTTTTCACCGTACTGGGCCAGCAGGGCATCGGCCTTTGTGATCGCATCCTTATAGTCCCCGGCAGCGAAAGAAAGGCTGGCTTCTTCATAATCAAGAGCCGGACCCTTATCTGTCAGGGGCTTGTATTTATTGAAATAGTCTTTTGATTTGTATACGTCCCTGAAGAAATTGTATACGTAGAGGTCGTAGTATGCAGGCGCAAAATTCACGTCCGCATTGATCGCATCATGGAAATGCTTGGTAAAGGTAGCTTCCTGGTCCTTACCCTGGGTCACGTAGACCTTGCCGATCTTATGGTGTGCAACGGCATTCTTTGGATCAATACCGATCGCATTCTGATAAGATTTGACCGCGCCGCCACCATCATTCTTTTTGCGGTAGGCGTCACCCATATTTATGTATACCTCCGGCTCTTTGAATCCTTTAATCGTAGTAGCAAGGGTCAATTTTTCAATGCCGTAATCAGGATCCCCGTTCTTATCGGCGTTGGCCTTACCGATGGCATTTAATACGGGAATATCCTTGGCTTTGGTGAGGCTGATCGCTGTTTCAAAACGCTGGCGGGCTTCGTTTTTCTTACCCTCCAAAAGTTCTACATGGCCCATGCCTGTCAGGAGCAATGGGTTGCTACCGCTTGCTTCCAGGGCCTTCCTATAGACCTCCCGGGCTTTCTCAGGTTGTTTCGATTCAATATAAGCCTGCCCCAGCCAATACTGGGCCTCGGCATTAGCCGGAGAAGCAGCGGCCACTTTCTCCAGGGTTTCCACAGCACTGTTGTAGCGCTGGTAGTTTAAGAATTTTTTGCCTTCCTGCACCGTTTGGGCAAAAACCAGGCTGGTCATCAGTACGAAAACTGAAACAATGCCGATTTTGATTTTTGTCATGAACCGATTTTTATTTGATTAAATATTAACGCTTAAATAATATGATTCAAAAAGACGTTTCTTCCATATCCACTTTCCGCACTTGCAGTGCCATCCTTGACGGAGCCAGATAAGCCCTTTTAAAGATCAACTGCCCCCTCTCCCCCGTAAGAAAGTTCGAAAATCCACTTCCCAATCCCGCATAATTCTCTTTCAGTATATAATACAAACCCCTCACCAAAGGATATCTTTTCAACACAATATTTGCCTGGTAGGGCTTCACATAAACCTCATTCTCACAGCCCCGGCACTGAATGTTGGCAATCCTGACCTTATCCAAAAAACTCAACTGCAATGAGTCCTCTTTGTTACCGATCCAACTTACTCCCACAAATCCAATGGCATCGGCATTCTTTGAAACATAATCGATTACACCTTCGCTGGTGGCGGCAGCCTGAACATTTGCAGCCAGCTTGCCGTCCTTCAGCACCGAATCGATCATGAACCTCACCGTACTGGTGGCCTTATTGCCATCCATGACCAGTTTATACTTGTAACCGCTCGTTCCACCCAGCATACCCCTGATATCGGAGACAGCGAACATGGAATCCCTGGCGTTGTTGTTAACTACCACAGCTATAGCATCAGATGCGATTTTGCCGTACTTGGGTGCATAACCAAGGGTATCCCTGAACAAATTAACTTCATCTTCACTCAGCCCGCGGGTAACGATCACCATCCGGATGCTATCGTTCTTCAGGTCTTTTAAACACTCAGCCTCTGGTTTGTAATGAGTTATGATTTTCGCATTAGGATAGGAAGCGATGAAAACACTGATCTGCGAGTCTATGACAGGCTTAAATGTTTCATCTACGCTGATATGGATCGTGCCGGATGAGAGTGACTCATCAGCCTGTTGCTCTTTGTTGTTCCCGGAACAACCCGAGAGCAGCAATAGGAGGATCAAAGACCTTAATATACCGAACCCACTATTCATTACTTTACCGCCCTTTTTTAGATTTATAACCCCGCCAAATCCTGAAGCCCCCGTAGCCGATGCAGGCTACTCCAAAAATCCCTGCCACCAGGGGATCAAAATCAAAGTCCAACCCCAGATACCGTTGCAAAATAAAAAAAACACCTGCACCCGTCCATAACAACCCCATCGTGAGGTCATAAACGGCCCTGATATTCGCCTGATTTCGACTTTCTTTTTGCTCTAAACTCATAGCCTTTCTGAATAAAATGGGGATGGGCAAGATAAGGAAAAATACAAAAGGCAAATCATCTTTTCTGTTCCGGAATAACATTCAAAAGAACGGCCGGGGGATAGCCTTTAAAATCGACCGCCCATGCTACTCCACCCCAAAACGTATCTTCGCAACATGAAAATCCTAATGGTCTGCCTGGGCAATATCTGCCGGAGTCCGCTGGCGGAAGGCATCTTACAGGTGAAAGCAAGGGCTGCAGGTTTACATTGGGTGGTCCACAGCGCAGGCACCAACGGCTGTCACATTGGGGAACCTCCACATCACCTCTCACAAAAAGTAGCCAAATTGAACGGAATCGATATCAGCTGCCAGCGTTCCCGCGACTTCAAACGCGGCGATTTCCAGGAATACGACATGATCTATGCCTTGGCCGTTGATGTGCTGCGCGACATGAAAAAAATCGCGGGCAGTACCTACAACCCAGCAAAAACAGACCTTCTCATGAATGTCTTATACCCTGGTCAAAACCTCAATGTGCCCGATCCCTGGTATGGCGGGGAAGAAGGCTATCACGAAGTGTACAGGATGATCAGCCTGGCCTGCGACGGCATCGTCAAAAAACGGATCTCATCCCTGCACCCTACCGAAGCTTTAGATTAAAGAATGACACATCATCATTAACTTACTTTCTTTTTATATTCATTATGGCCCAGATATCCATCCCCCAAGGCACACGAGATTTTTCAGCAGAAGTAGTCAGAAAAAGGAATTTTATTTTTTCCACCATCCGGGAAATATTTGAGACCTATGGGTATGAGCCCCTCGAAACACCGGCCATGGAAAACCTCGATACCCTCATGGGTAAATATGGTAATGAAGGCGACAAACTGATCTTCAAAGTCCTCAATAACGGTCTCGACCACCCGGAGAAACATGCTGTGGCCCGGACGAATTTTGAAGACATCCTGGCAGGTAAGAATAACAACGGCATTACAGAGAGAGCGCTTCGATACGACCTCACGATCCCGTTTGCCCGATATGTAGCCATGAATCACAGCAAACTCAATTTCCCTTTCAAAAGATACCAGATCCAGCCAGTATGGCGGGCAGACAGACCGCAACGCGGCCGGTACCGAGAATTTTATCAGTGCGATGCAGACGTTGTGGGAAGCACTTCACTCATGAATGAAGTTGAACTGGCTTCTATGTACAAAATGGTTTTTTCTCGATTAGGCGTGAACGTTAGTATCAAAGTAAACAACAGGAAAATACTGGCCGCGCTTGCTAACCTCTGCGGCGGTCCTGCATTCATGACAGACATCACCGTAGCGATCGATAAGCTGGATAAGATCGGGATGGAAAAAGTAAATGCGGAACTTTCAGCAAAAGGTTTAAACAACGAGCAGGTCAGCACCATAGAAAAATATTTACAGATCAGCGGCAGCAACGCGGAAAAGATTGAACAGGCTGAACATTTGCTGGGGCATAACGATGAAGGGAAAAAGGGCCTGGAAGAAATGAGGTTTCTTCTGTCGTTCTTTCCAGACACCGTTGACATAGATTTCACACTGGCGCGCGGACTGAACTACTACACGGGTACCATCTTCGAAGTGAAGGCACTCGGCGTTCAAATGGGCAGCATCGGTGGGGGCGGTCGTTACGACGATCTTACCGGCACATTTGGGGTGAAAGGAATTCCCGGTGTTGGCATCTCCTTCGGCGTGGATCGGATCTACGATGTGATGGAGGAACTCAAGCTCATGCCCGAGCAACTGATAAAGGGAACCCGGGCACTGTTCTTTTATATGGGTGAAGAAGAATGCATCGCCGCATTTCACACTATGCAGCAACTCAGGGCTAACGGCATCTCCGCCGAGCTCTATCACGAGAAAGCAAAATTCGACAAGCAATTCAAATATGCTGAGAAAAAAAATATAGCCTATGCCATTTTCATGGGCGCCGATGAAATCAGCAGCAATACCGCACTGGTGAAGAATCTGAAAACCGGGGTCCAGGAAAAACTGGCCCTGCCGGACCTCGTCAGTTTTTTAGCCTGACTTCCAATTACAACCCCTCGTAAATAATGGCCGCCCCCTGCCCCACGCCAACACACATGGTAGCAAGGCCATACCTCTCTTTTCGCCTGCTCATCTCATGCAACAGCGTAGTTGAAATACGAACGCCGGAACAACCCAATGGATGGCCCAGCGCAATCGATCCGCCATTTACATTTACATGATCAGCATCAATTCCCATTTCGGCTATACATGCCAGTGATTGTGATGCAAATGCCTCGTTAAGCTCAATAAGGCCGATATCAGCTAACGACAAGCCTGCGCGTTGTAACGCTTTTTGGGTAGCCGGTACCGGGCCCATTCCCATAAAGGCAGGATCCACTCCAGCCACGGCCATGGAAACGATCCGGGCCATGGGTTTTAGTCCAAACCTCTCTACAGCCTCTGCGCTCGCAAGCAGGATGGCTGCTGCACCATCGTTTAATCCCGATGAATTACCAGCGGTAACACTGCCTTCCTCAGCGAAAGCAGGCTTCAATTGGGACAGTTTTTCGAGGGATGTTTTTCTGGGGTGTTCATCGATGGATATCACGGCCTGCCCCGCAGTTACGGGTATCACCTCAACGGTAAACCTGCCAGCTGCATTTGCAGAAAAATAACGCTCCTGGGAACGAATCGCAAAAGCATCCTGCGATTCCCTGCTGATCTGCCATTTCCGGGCCACATTCTCCGCCGTTTCACCCATAGAATATGGATGATATAAGGCGCTCAGGGCAGGGTTGGTGAACCGCCACCCGATGGTGGTGTCGTACATCTCTGCCTTGCGCGAAAATTTATCTTCTGATTTCGAGAACACAAAGGGAGCCCTCGACATGCTTTCCACCCCACAGGCAATATACAGCCCCCCCTCCCCGCACATGATCGCGCGCCCTGCATCCATAATGGCCTGCAGCCCGCTGCCGCATAGCCTGTTTACAGTGGATCCCGCTACCGATACCGGAAATCCCGCGAGCAATGCGGCCATCCGGGCTACATTGCGATTGTCTTCCCCCGCCTGATTGGCGTCCCCGGCGATCACGTCTTCAATGCTATTCACATCCGCTGAAGCATTCCTGCCCATTAATCCCCTGATCACCTGGGCGAGCAGGTCATCCGGCCTGATCCCTGATAATGCCCCGCCATATCTTCCAATGGGTGATCGTACCGCGTCAATGATGTAAGCCTCTTTCATTTGCCAAAGATAATTAGCTAATTGGCTCGAGGGTGAATTGACTAATTTTGAATCATGAACAAACAGAACATCCGCCACCTTGATCTTGAGCAGATCACCGAATTGTTCAGGAATATGGGTGAACCTGCATTCCGTGTCAAGCAGGTCTGGGAATGGTTATGGCAGAAAAATGCCGCATCTTTCAATGATATGACCAACCTGTCCAAAGCCCTCCGGGATAAGCTGAACGAGGAGTTCACGTTACCTTCGCTGGGTATCGATACGGTTCAAACCAGCGAAGATGGCACCATTAAAACGCGTTTCCGTACCCATGAGGGTCATATGACCGAAGGCGTGTTAATACCCACTGAACACAGGATGACAGCCTGTGTTTCTTCTCAACTTGGATGCAGCTTAAGCTGTAAGTTTTGCGCTACAGGCTATATGGAGAAAAAAAGGAACCTTGATTTCGATGAGATCGTGGACGAAGTTGCGCTATTGAACAAACAGTCTGAAGCCGCCACTGGAAAAAAACTGAGCAACATCGTTTTTATGGGCATGGGTGAGCCCCTGCTAAACTATAAGAATGTGCTTCGCGCCATTGAGCGCATTTGTGCTCCGGACGGTCTGGCGATGAGCCCCCGCCGAATCACGGTATCTACAGCTGGCGTTGCAAAAATGATCCGTCAGCTGGGGGATGACGATGTCCACTTTAAACTGGCTTTGTCGTTACACGCAGCTACCGATGCCAAAAGGAATGAGATCATGGGGATCAATGAGTCGAATAACCTGAAATCACTGATCGACGCGTTGAATTATTTTTACAAGAAAACCAGGAACGAGATCACCTTCGAATACATCCTGTTCAAAGATTTTAATGATTCCCTGGAAGATGCGGATAATCTGATCAAGATCTATCGACAAGTACCCGCTGACCTGATCAACATCATTGAGTATAATCCCATCGATGCGGCAAGGTTCTCCAAACCCGACGAAGAGAAAGTGACCGCCTTCATGGAATACCTGGAAAAAAACAGGGTGAATGTGCGGTTAAGAAGAAGTCGTGGCAAAGATATAGACGCTGCCTGTGGGCAGCTGGCCAATAAGAATTAGCGGATTAACGGATTGGCGAATGATCGAATTAAAAATTAACAACCTGCCAGTACGCTAATCCGCCAATCCGTCAATCCGTCAATTATATCTTACCTTTACCGCTCCCCTGTTGTAAAACAGTATGTATATGAAAAGAAGAACAGACAATTTCGACAAGTTCGCTCCCACACGGAAGAACAGCGCCATCAAGGAAGAATTCCGCCAGGAAAAGAAAAAATGGAAGAAGCAAAGGGCCGCTGATATTGAAGTTGCTAAGAAAAGGAAGATAGAAGCGGATGTTCCAAAACCCATCACCGTAAAGAAGAAGGTGACTAACGAAGAAATGCCGCTAAACAAATACATTGCCCATTGTGGTGTATGTGCTCGTCGCGAAGCAGCTCTAATGGTGAAAGACGGCCAGGTGACGGTAAACGGAAAACTGGTTACTGAGCCCGGTCATAAAGTGACGGTCAAGGACGAGGTCAAAGTAGGTGGTAAAAAGATTAACATGGTGGTTGACCTCGTCTATATCCTGCTAAATAAACCCAAAGACTACCTGACCACACTCTCCGATCCCGAAGGCAGAAAAACGGTGCTTGATCTGATCAAGAGCGCCAGTAAAGACAGGGTTTTCCCTATAGGCAGGCTGGACCGGAACACCACGGGTGTTCTCCTGCTCACCAACGATGGTGAACTCGCCCAAAAGCTTTCCCATCCTTCCAACGAGATCAGGAAAGTATACGAGGTGAAACTCGACCGACCCGTCGCAAAAAAAGATATGGAAGAGATCATCAAGGGGATCACCCTTGATGATGGTTTTATAAAAGCAGATGCAGTGGCTTATGCCGATGCGACCGATAAATCGATCATTGGCATTGAGATCCACAGCGGAAGAAACAGGATCGTCAGAAGGATCTTCGAACACCTGCGGTACGACGTGAGAAACCTTGACCGCGTTATGTTTGCCGGCCTCACAAAAAAGAACGTGGAGCGCAGCAAATGGAGATACCTTTCTGAGAAAGAAGTACGGGCCCTCAAATTCTTTGGCGCAGACTCCAAACTGAGGAAGAAAAAATCATGAAAACTTCCCAACTGCAGATCATTTTCGAAGATGATGACCTGGTTGTACTCAACAAACCATCAGGCTTGTTATCGATACCCGACAGGTTCGATGCCAAACTCCCGTCGCTGAAACAAATGCTCATCGCTAAATACGGCGGCATCTTCGTGGTTCACCGCATAGACCGGGATACCAGTGGCATCATCATATTTGCCAAAAATGAAACGGCCCATCGTTATTTTTCGATGGCCTTTGAAGAAAAACAGATCTCAAAAAAATACCTTGGACTCGTATTAGGTGCTCCTTCACCCGCAGAAGGAACCATTGACAAACCCATTGCCAATCACCCCGTGGTGAAAGGTAAAATGGTGGTACACCGTAGCGGAAAACCTTCGGTTACCCATTACCGGACCCTGGAACAACTGGGGCCCTACAGCCTGATTGAATTTGACATAGAAACAGGACGCACCCACCAGATCAGGGTACATATGCAAGACCTCGGCAATCCGCTTGTTTGCGATCCCCTTTACGGGAACGGCGAACCCGTTTTCCTCTCACGTATTAAACGAAAATACAACCTCTCCAAAGCCCAGGAAGAAGAAATACCCATGCTGAACAGGCTGGCACTGCATGCTTCATCGCTCAACATCACCAGGCATAATGGTGAAAAACTTCACCTCGGGACCGACCTGTTCAAGGATATGCAGGCAACCCTCGTACAACTGAGGAAGAATGTGAGAATGTGATCGATACGAAAAATGTTAGAAATGAAATGCGGGCATGACCGCCAGCAGTTCATCCATAAGCTACCTCCTAAAAGCTGCTACCCCGGCCCATGTATATCATGATATCCGACCACAGAAAAAGGGTCTGTTAAATTCCCTACTAATTTGGTAGACTTTACTATATTTGCCTTCTAAACAATAAGATATGGGATTACGTTTGGGAGATATAGCTCCGAATTTCAAGGCAAAAACAACCGCGGGTGATATCGACTTTTACGAATACCTGGGCGATAGCTGGGGTATTCTTTTTTCACACCCGGCTGATTACACCCCCGTGTGCACCACGGAACTGGGCAAAACGGCACTGTTACAGGAAGCATTCCGCAAACGCAATGTGAAAGTATTGGCAGTGAGTGTGGATCCGCTCGACAAGCATGTAGGATGGGTGAAAGACATCAATGAAACACAACATTGTGAAGTCAACTTTCCGATCATTGCTGACGAGGACAGAAACGTTTCCACCCTGTACGATATGATCCACCCCAATGCATCTGAAACCTTTACGGTCCGCTCCCTGTTTGTTATTGGTCCGGATAAAAAGGTCAAACTCACCATCACTTATCCCGCTTCCACAGGGCGTAACTTCATTGAAGTACTGCGTGTGATCGATTCACTGCAACTCACTTCCGGCTATAGCGTGGCAACACCTGCAGACTGGAAAGAGGGTGAAGACGTGATCGTTGTTCCGGCTGTAAGCACCGAAGACGCAATGAAAAAATTCCCGAAAGGTCTGAACATCGTGAAGCCTTACCTGAGGTATACGCCCCAGCCCAATAAATAAAAATTCAACTCGTGATGAATGTAGATTTACAGCCTTCGGGCCGTTTTTTTATCGTCTGAATCACAATGACTTCAATCGATTTACGGCCTTCGGGCCGTTTTTCTTTTTAGGGTGGGTGAACATGGCTTAAGCGATTAACGACCCCGTTTTTAGGGCGGCCTGAACCTGGCCAGACAGCATGCGGGATTGACCTAACCAGTGAAGGTGAACTACATCCCTCCACCCTTTCGCACTGAACCCTTGCCGAACTTGTTCTTCAGCGCATCGATCGCCTTGTACAGCTCTGATTTTTTTTCCTTGCTGGAGAATAGATTGGTCTGAACAGCCTCATTGGTCAGCTCGCTCAGCTTCACACCCATCAGCCTCACCTTCTGCCCCGGCTTATACAACCTCGTAAACAATTCTTTGGCAACCGGGATCAGCTCATCGTCATAAAACGTATAAGGGATCGTGGTTTGCCTGGAAAACGTTTCAAAATCCGGATACCTGATCTTCACCGTTATCACACCCGCCGTTTTATTATCGCCCCGCAGTTCAAAAGCTACCTTCTCCGTCATTCGCACCAGCTCAGCCATGAGGAAATCCATATCACTGGTATTCTCTTCAAACGTATTTTCTGTTGAAACCGATTTTGCCTCATGGTAGGGTTGCACCACGCCTTGATGTATGCCCTTCGACTTCTGAAGTAGATCCAATCCATACTTCCCCAGTCTGTTTTCCAGCACTTCCGGAGGTATGGTTCCAATATCACGGATATACTCAATACCCATCTCCAATAAAACCCTATAAGTTTGTTCACCCACCCCGGGGATCTTATTGACCTTGAGCGGTGCAAGAAAGGCTTCCTCATTTCCCGGCGGAATGATCAGGTACCCGTTCGGTTTCGCTTCATCGGTGGCGATCTTGGCTACCATCTTGTTCGAAGCGAGGCCAAATGATATGTTCAACCCCGTTTCCGCAATGATCTCCTCCCTCAACGAGATCGTCCACTCATATGGCTTGTGGTATTTCGCCATCCCATGCAGGTCAATATAAAATTCATCAATGGACGCTTTCTCAAATAGCGGCGCCTTCGCTGCAATGATGTTGGTAACCCAGCGCGAGAACCTGCTGTATTCGCCGCGGCTGCCTTTAACCACCAAGGCAGTTGGGCAAAGCTTCATCGCCCGGCTCATGGGCATTGCTGAGTGGATGCCATATTTCCTTGCCTCATAACTGCAGGCTGCCACAACTCCCCGCTCCCTGCTGCCACCTACAATCAAAGGCTTGCCTTTCAGCGTAGGATCATTGATGCATTCCACGGAAACAAAAAACGTGTCAAGGTCAAAATGCGCAACCATTCGGGAAATGTGGGTAATGTGATAAATGTGGGAATGTGGTGAATGAATGTGCGCATGTGGTGAATGTGCGAATGGTTTGAGATCCGCCAATCCGTCAATCCGCTAATCCGTCATTCCGCCAATTGACTACAGCTGCGCCTCAATCAACCCATCCGGCAGGTCAAGGAACAACTTCTTTCCTTTCTTATCGATCTTTACCAAACTCTGCTCGTTGATTGGAATAAGAATGTCATCGTGCTTCTTATACGCAATCCTGCACATCACCTGATGAGGTTGCTCGATCACTTCCAACACCTCTCCCAGCGCAGTCGAGTTATCATATACCAAATAACCAAGCAAAGCAATAGGAGCCGACGCTGCCGCATATTTTTTGAAATCCTCTTCGGGCAACCAAACATGTTTTTGAACCAGTGTTGACGCCTTCTCCTTGGTCAGAACCCCCTCTATCTCCAACAATATATCTGTGTCATTTTTAGCCGTCATGTCAACGGGAAAATACGGAAGAAAAGATCCCGGTAATTCCTCAATGAAAAAAACCTTTAGCCCCTTCAGTGCGGTTTTCTTTCCCAAATTATGGTGTAGCACCATTGCACCCTTTACACCGTGTGTTGCAACCAACTTTCCAATATTGATGTAATTTTTCATACCGAGTCCTACTTAAAAATAAAAAACCCAGTATAAACCGGGTTCTTATTCATATTCATTTTAAAAATAAACTTACTCAGGCTTGCGCTCAGGACGATGAACAGGTGCCCCGCGGCGTGAACCACGACGATCGCGGGAAGCATCTTCCTGCTTTTTCCTGATCTTGCCTTCATGCTCTTCGTGCCATACCTGAAACTTCTGCATCGCAGTAGCTTCGTCGAACAATCCCAGCGTAACACCCCTAAGCAAATGCTTCAGGAACAATACTCCTTTGTACGAAAGGATCCTGCGAACAGTGTCAGTCGGCTGTGCACCGTTGTGCAGCCATTCCAGTGCTTTTTGACGGTCAATCTGAACAGTAGCAGGAACAGTGAGTGGATTGTAAGTTCCGATCTTCTGGATGAACTTACCGTCTCTTGGAGCTCTGGCATCGGCTACGACGATGAAATAGAAAGGCCTTTTTTTACTCCCGTGTCTTTGGAGTCTGATTTTTACAGCCATAAAAAATAGAAATTTTTTGTGGGTTGTGAATAAATAGTGATGTCAATTTCGAGGATGCAAAGATAACCTGCGCAGCCTACTTTTCAAAACAAAAGTACAAAGGATTTTGTAAAGATCAGTTCCGGCCCATGCCCAAACGGCTTCCCATCGGCATTTTATTCATCATCTTCATCATTTGCCGCATCTGCTCAAACTGCTTCATGAACTGGTTTACTTCGTTGATATCCTTGCCGGACCCCTTTGCTATGCGCTTTTTCCGGCTCATGTCAATGGTATCCGGATTGGAACGTTCATAGGGTGTCATCGACTTTATGATCGCTTCTACGCCCTTGAACGCATCGTCGCTTATATCAACGTCTTTGATCGCCTTGCCAACCCCCGGGATCATTCCCATCAGGTCTTTCAGGTTACCCATCTTCTTAATTTGCTGTAATTGGTCCAGAAAATCCTGAAAATCGAACTGATTCTTCCTGATCTTCTTTTCCAGCTTCTTTGCCTGCTCTTCATCGTACTGCTCCTGCGCCTTCTCCACGAGGGTGGTAATATCACCCATCCCCAGGATCCTTTGCGCCATACGCTCAGGATAAAAGACATCCAGCGTATCGAGTTTCTCCCCACTGCTCACGAACTTGATGGGCTTCTGTACCGTGTACTTAATCGAAAGGGCAGCACCCCCCCGCGTATCACCGTCCAGCTTGGTCAACACCACACCGGAGAAATCCAGCCTTTCATTAAACGCCTTTGCCGTATTCACTGCATCCTGTCCGGTCATGCTATCCACCACAAACAGGATCTCCTGGGGTTGAACCGCATGCTTGATATTCTCCACCTCGGTCATCATCGCTTCATCAACGGCCAAACGGCCGGCCGTATCGATGATGACCACATTCTTATTCCTTGACTTTGCTTCCTTAACGGCCGCCTGCGCAATAGACACCGGGTTCTTATTTTCGAGGTCACTGTACACATCCACGTTGATCTGACCGCCAAGTACCTTCAACTGCTCAATGGCCGCCGGCCTGTACACGTCTCCCGCCACCAACAGGGGAGATTTTCCCTTTGACTTCAGGTAGTTGGCCAGCTTGCCGGAAAAAGTTGTTTTACCACTACCCTGCAACCCCGCGATCAGGATCACTGCCGGGTTTCCTGTGGCATTGAAGCTGCTCTCCGTTCCACCCATCAACTCCGCAAGCTCATCCTTTACGATCTTTACCATCAGCTGGCCGGGACTGATCGCGGTCAATACCTTCTCTCCGAGCGCCTTTTCCTTCACCCTGTCGGTGAATTCCTTGGCGATCTTGAAGTTGACGTCAGCATCCACCAGGGCCCTGCGGATATCTTTGACCGTATTGGCAATATTGAGTTCATTGATCCTGCCTTCCCCTTTTAACTGCTTAAAGGCCGAATCTAACCTGTCACTTAAATTTTCAAACATAGTTCTCGCATTTACCACGTGCAATAAAAAAAGTGAACTGAAACGTTCACTTAGTCAGATTGCAAATTAAGGCAATTCGCCAATTCGTCAATTCGCTAATTCACCAATTCTATGTTCCGAGGTAACTTCTCAGCAAATTACTGCGTGAGGCGTTTTTTAACCTGTTAATGGCTTTGTCTTTGATCTGGCGTACCCTTTCGCGGGTCAGGCAGAACCTGTCCCCAATGTCTTCGAGGCTCATCGGGTGATCTATGCCTATCCCGAAGAAATAACGGAGTACTTCCTGCTGTCTTTCGGTAAGGGTGTTGAGGGACCTTTCGATCTCCAGTTTCAATGACTGTCTGTTGGCAATGTCCTCATCAGCCGACTCAGCGTTCGGATTCATCATCACATCCACCAAAGTACTGTCTTCCCCCTCCGATATCGGGGAATCCATACTGACATGGCGGGCAGACATCCCCAGGGTAGCCGCTACCTCCTCTGTATCCAGTTCCAGCAAATCTGCCAGTTCTTCCGCAGATGGTTCACGCTCAAACTCCTGCTCCAGTTGCTGGTATGCTTTGTTGATCCGGTTGGTCAGCCCTACCTTATTCAAGGGTAAGCGTACGATCCGGGACTGCTCAGCGAGGGCTTGCAGGATACTCTGGCGGATCCACCAAACGGCATATGAAATGAACTTAAATCCCCGCGTTTCATCGAAACGCTGGGCAGCCTTGATCAGGCCGAGGTTTCCCTCATTAATCAGGTCAGGCAGGGATAAACCCTGATTCTGGTACTGCTTGGCAACAGACACCACAAAACGAAGATTGGCTTTGGTTAAACGATCCAGGGCCTTCATATCGCCCTGCTTGATTCTAATAGCAAGCTTTACCTCTTCCTCAGGCGTGATCAATTCAACTTTTCCGATCTCCTGGAGGTATTTTTCTAAACTCTGGGATTCCCGGTTAGTGATCGATTTAGAGATCTTAAGTTGGCGCATACTCATAAGATAGACCTGTTTTAAGGATGATAACCATCTGTTAATGTTTTGCTACTAACGATCCTACCTTAAACGGATTTAATCGTGGGATATTGCTACAATGCAATATAAGCATAATAAAAGACGTTTTCAAAAAAAATATCCCTTAAGCGCCTTACAATCAGGAGGTTATACACTGCGCTGAGAACTAATCCACTGAATTTTATGTTTATTTAACTACCGTCCGCCTGTCAAAATATTATTTTGATGCTAATATTAATTTTCTATTATTGCAGCAACCTGAAACGCTAGAACGAACTTAACTGATTGAACCTGATGAGCAAACAACTCTTTACACTCGAATATTCCATAAGGTGCTCCCCTTCTATTTTGTATGAATTCCTGTCCACCCCTGCCGGCTTGCAGGAATGGTTTGCAGATAAAGTGGATGAAAGGGATCAGGTATTCAGCTTCACCTGGGATGGCACTACTGATAAAGCACAGGTATTGGCAACCGAAGCCGATAAGTCGATCCGCTTCCACTGGCTCCACGGACCCAAGAATGAATATTTTGAATTCAGTATAGAAAAAGCAGAAGTTTCTAACCAAACCATCCTGCTGATCCGCGATTTTGCAGAAAAAAAAGAAATTCCCGATCAGAAAAGGCTTTGGGATTTTCAGGTGAACGACTTACTTCACCGCCTGGGAAACTGATTTTTAACTGGCCATCAAGCCCACGATCCTGCCCAACTCCTGTTGTGCTCCGCGCAAAAGAACAGGCATATCATCCCACTGATCCAGGGGGAAGCTTCGCGATAGTTTAACAAAAGGATGATGGCGAATGATGTCGTCGAACGCTGCCTGGTCCATACCCTGAAGGGACCTGTAATCTTCCGAACCAGTATGATGTTGCCATTCGCTTTCGGAAACCGCTATGGCATACTGCTTAACCGAGAGGCTGTTAAATTGCCTGGCCAGTGTTCTGCTATACAGTGAATGGTACTTCCCCTTTAAATGCAGCGTCACACTAAAAAAATTGCCCCACCAGAAAAAAGTCCTGATCGCCAGCACATGTTCCGCTGTAAAATAACGGGGATGGTCCAACATAACATAAGGCAGTCCCTGGTAAGATTCACCTTTTGAGATCTTGGGCGATATGGTGCTCACCTCGGCCGGAAGGATCAGGTCCTGACTCATTACTCCAGACAACTCCCCAAATAACTCATAGACCTTCCTAATGATGGCGTTCTTTGTTAAAATGACGCCCGGGTCCGTCACTAACCTGAGTTCCTCTTCTGAAAGTGTTAATTTCGCGACATCCATTTAATAAAGTTACCCATTCTGCGTGTTCAAGAAACTGGATAAACTGATACTTAAAGCTTTTATTGGCCCATTTGTGGCCACTTTTTTCATTACCGTATTCGTGTTTATCATGCAGTTCTTCTGGAAATACATTGATGACCTCGTAGGTAAAGGCCTGGACATGCTCACCATCCTGAAACTTACCGGCTATGGCAGTATCACCTTTATGGTACTTGCACTGCCGCTGGCCGTCCTGATCTCCTCTATCATGACCTTTGGCAACCTTGGTGAAACCTTTGAGTTGGTTGCCATCAGATCCTCCGGCATCCCGTTGTTGCGATTTATGCAACCCCTCATCATCACCACCGTTTTCATCGCTATCATCTCCTTCACTCTGGCCAACTTTGTGGTACCCGTTGCCAATTTGAAATTTGTAACCCAACTCTGGGATATCCGCGTTGCGAAACCCGCTTTCGATATCAGGGAAGGGATTTTTTACGATAAACTGACCAACTATGCCATTAAAGTTGGCAGGAAGGATAAAAATGGAACCGGTATCTACGATGTGGTGATCTATGAAAATGATTTCCGCATGCAAGACAATATCATTGTTGCGGAAAAAGGAAATATGAGCATCAGCGACGACAAAAAATTCATGGAGTTTCACCTGCAGAATGGTTGGCGATACCAGGAACGGGGAGGATACAGTACCAAGGAAACCGACTATATCAGGATCCGGTTCAAGGACTACAAGAAAGTATTTGATCTTAGCGGCTTCGGCCTGTCGAAAACATCTGACACGGCATTTAAAATGGGCGGCAACATGCTTAATATCGCGCAACTTCAGAAGGGTGCCGACTCCATTACCTCCTTGATCAAAAAGAATATCCCGGCCAGATATGTTCGTGAGGTGAGCGGCTACCTGAGCACCGGGAAACTGATCGACAGTGGCTGGAAATACGAAAAGGTTGTGATGCCCGACAGTGTGAAAAGTTATTACCAATACATCCCCGACTCAGCACTCTCCTCCTCCTATAGCCGCTTTGTGGAAAAACTGAACCTGATGAAATCCTCGATGGAACTGATCCACGAAGAATACCGATTCAAAAATGAACAGCGCACCGTTTACAATATTGAATGGCACAAAAAATTTTCGTTACCCTTCGCCTGCCTGGTGCTTTTCATGATAGGAGCTCCGTTAGGCTCTATCATTCGTAAAGGCGGACTCGGAATGCCACTGGTTATTGCAGTCGTTTTTTTCCTGATCTATCACCTGCTGAATATGTTCGGTGAAAAATTGGCCCGCAGCGAAGTCCTCGTCCCCTTTGTTGGTGTCTGGCTGCCTTCCCTCGTGCTGCTGCCTGTTGGGTTTTATCTCACTTATAAAGCCATGCACGATTCCCAGCTATTCAATCAAGAGGCTTACTACCGATTCTTCCGGAAGCTCAAAAAAATGGTCAGCAAGGCTGAAGCATAATCCCTACATTTACACGGCTAAAAACCGTAATATGGAAAGGAGAAAATTCATTAGTGATGTTACCAAAACAGGCATGTTTTTCACCGCAGCACCCTACTTGCCGTTCAATACCAATGGCTCGCCCTTTGATCAGACTCCACTTCCCTACGCGTATACGGCATTGGAACCCCTGATCGATGCAAAAACGATGGAGATCCATTATTCGAAACATGCTGCGGCTTATGCTGCGAATCTGAAAGATGCGGTGAAAGCAGAAGGAGTGCCGGCCAATATGAACTTCAATAAACTCCTTTCTGAAGTCTCCAAATATTCCGCAAAAATGAGGAACAACGGAGGCGGGCACTTTAATCATGAGCTATTCTGGAGGTGCATGAAAGCCAACGGGGGCGGAACACCCACCGGAAAACTCGCTGAGGCCATCACCCGTGATTTCGGCTCCTTCGAAGCCATGAAAACACAGTTTACAGATGCAGGTAAAAATCGCTTCGGCAGCGGCTGGGCCTGGCTTTATGTAGACGGCATGAAAAAACTGAAGATCGGCTCAACACCCAACCAGGATAACCCGTTAATGGATGTCTCTGATGTGAAGGGTTTCCCCCTGCTGGGACTGGATGTATGGGAGCATGCATACTATTTGAAATACCAAAACAAGCGCGCAGATTATATTGAGAGCTGGTGGAAACTGGTGAACTGGGATTATGTTCAGCAACGCCTCCATATGATATGATCAATATCAAAATAAAACTATTCCTGCTGGGGGTAACCCTGTTCTTCTTCCTGCTGCTTCGCCTGCAGGGAGAAGGCCTGATACAACCTTACGCCAACAAAGGCATCGTATCTCTCGAATTCGCCTATACAGCAGAAAAAACCGCTGTCGTAGTCGAGGGTTGGAAAGCTGGCGGATTACACCAGAAAGCCAGCAACAATATTCTGATCGACTTTCTGTTCATCCCATTTTATTCAATACTGTTTTATACGCTCGCCGGAAGTATTTCGGTCAGGCTTGCCGGTAAGGCCAGTTCATTGGGCGTATTGCTTGCATTTTTCTCACTGGTCGCAGGCGTCTTTGATGTTATAGAAAATATGTTGATGCTTACGTCGATGCATCTGTTTTCCTCGGACCTCACGTCCATGATCACCACTATTCTCGCATCACTTAAATTCCTGCTCCTCGCCCTGGCCCTGCTGTACATTATTTTTTTTGGACTGGTCGTTATCATGCGAAAAAAAATGTTGCCCATGTCGAACATTAGCTAAATCGTTAAATGAAAACTGTGAATAATTTTTCCGTTTTTTTAACAACGGATGACGCAGCGTTCCCCATATATTTGTTCCCGATTGCACGCTATATCAGCCTCTGTTGGTCCAACTACCCTTTGTGTAGACGGTTCCTGCAGAGGCTGAGCCTATTTAGGGATTAACGGATTGGCGGATTGTCGGATTCTTTCATGCAGTCTTTCCATATAATCCGTTAATCCGCCAATTCGCCAATGAGTTAATTAGCCAATGAGTAAATCTGTTAACTTAGTGCCCTCAATTAACGCTTATGAAAGTCTGGAAAGATTACCTCGAAAAGAACAAGGAACGCTTCCTGGAAGAACTGCTTGAACTACTAAAGATCCCTTCAGTGAGCGCGCGTACAGAAAACAGAAACGATATGGTTAAATGCGCCGAAGCAGTAAAACAAAGATTGCTGGATGCAGGCGCGGATCATGCAGAGATCATTCCTACCGACGGGCACCCCATCGTATACGGCGAGAAGATCATAGACCCTGAGAAGCCTACCGTTCTTGTTTACGGACACTACGACGTTCAACCCGCAGATCCCCTGGAACTCTGGAATAGTGGTCCTTTTGAGCCTGTGATCAAAGACGGTAAGATCTACGCCCGCGGTGCGTGCGACGATAAAGGGCAATTCTATATGCACGTGAAAGCACTTGAGATGATGGTAAAAACCAATACCCTTGCTACCAACATCAAATTCTGCCTAGAAGGCGAAGAAGAAGTGGGCTCTCCCAACCTGGGAAAATTCGTTGCGTCAAACAAAGAACAACTGAAAGCTGACGTGATCCTGATCAGCGATACCGCCATGATCAGCATGGAGAACCCTTCGATTGACACCGGAGTAAGAGGACTAAGCTATATCGAAGTGGAGGTAACCGGACCGAACCGCGACCTGCATAGCGGGGTCTATGGCGGCGCTGTTGCCAATCCAATCACCATCCTGGCAAAAATGATCGCATCCTGCCACGATGAAAATAACCACATTACCATACCCGGATTTTATCATGATGTAGTAGCTTCTACTACCGAAGAAAGAAAAAAACTTGCAGCTGCTCCATTCAGCGAAGACGAATTCAAGAAGGACCTGGGCATATCCGCACTCTGGGGTGAGAAAGGATATACCACTAATGAAAGGACAGGTATCCGACCAACCCTTGAATTGAATGGCATCTGGGGCGGTTATACCGGCGAAGGATCAAAAACTGTGCTGCCCTCAAAAGCAACAGCCAAGATCTCTGCCCGCCTCGTGCCAAATCAATCTTCGGAGAAAACAACGGCCATTCTGCTCGATTATTTCAAATCAATTGCTCCTGAAGGGGTGACTGTGAAAGTGATGGAACATCATGGTGGCGAACCGTATATGACCCCGATCGACTCAAACGCATATAAAGCTGCTGCTGCAGCCATTAAAGATACGTTTGGCAAGGACCCTATCCCCGTGCGAGGCGGCGGATCTATTCCCATTTGTTCCTTGTTTGAAAAAGAACTTGGGATCAAGATCGTTTTTATGGGCTTCGGACTGGACAGTGACAACCTGCATTCACCCAACGAAAAATACGACCTGTTCAATTTCTACAAAGGCATTGAAACCATCCCGTATTTCCATTCCCACTTTGCGAAATTATCGAATTGACGGATCACTGGTGTCCGGGGAACATTTTTGAAATAGGTAAAAAAGAGGCTGGAT
>JBBAJO010000030.1:0-42056 GCA_040404005.1 Chitinophagaceae bacterium | reverse complement strand
ACAAACCGACTAACTTTAAACACCTAAATTGTCCAGGAAATAGGGGTTCGATACATTAGCATAGCAACCTTTTGGTCTCGGAAATGGGGAGTATTACAGAGAAGGTTTTACGTCTAGCAACTGAGTGACGAAACAGGTAAGATAAGTTTGGGGTGTTCAGGTTAGTCGATAGATGTCTTTAAATTAAGCATTGGCTCATTCTTTATGCTAGGTTCCGTCGGGAATTTTGCCGGGAAGAATGAGCCAATGAGTCAATAAGTTAATAATCTATCACCTGCTCCTGTATCGCTTCTGGAATCTCTCGCCACTCATACTGCTGCGTGCGCAGCTGGGGTTTGAAACCGGCTTCTGCGATCGCTTCCTGAATGGTTCTGTAAGTGAATCGATGAGGTGCACCGGCAGCACTCACCACATTTTCCTCGATCATGATCGATCCGAAATCATTGGCCCCCGCATGCAGACAGATCTGGGCGATCTGGCGGCCCACTGTCAGCCAGCTGGCCTGTATATTTAGCACATTCGGTAGCATGATCCGGCTCAAAGAGATCATCCGGATATATTCTTCAGGCGTAGTTAGATTCTGAACCCCGCGGATCTTAGTCAACAACGTATCCACGTCCTGGAAGGTCCAGGGGATAAAGGCTAGGAAGCCCTTGGCATGAGCGGGTTTCCGGCTTTGGACTTCCCTAATCCTGACCAGATGCTCAAATCTCTCTTCCACTGTTTCTACATGCCCGAACATCATGGTAGCAGAAGTAGTAATGTCCAGCTTATGCGCTTCATGCATAATGTCCAGCCATTCCTGGGCCCCGCATTTTCCCTTACTGATCAATCGCCTTACCCGATCGATCAATATTTCCGCACCGGCACCCGGCAGGGAATCCATGCCCGCTTCTTTCAAGGCCTTCAACACCTCATGGTGAGTGGACTTTTCCAATTTGGTAATATGGGCCACCTCAGGCGGGCCGAGGGTATGCAACTTAAGCGCAGGATATTCCCGCTTCAGGTCCCTAAAAAGCGAAGTATAGAAATCCAGCCCGAGGTCCGGATGGTGGCCACCCTGCAGCAATAGCTGGTCGCCCCCGTATTTGAAAGTCTCTTCTATTTTCTTCCGGTACGTGGGCATATCCGTGATATAGGCCTCGGCATGCCCGGGGATACGGTAAAAATTGCAGAATTTGCAGTTGGCAATGCACACGTTTGTCGTATTCACGTTCCGGTCTATCTGCCAGGTCACACGGCCATGGGGTACTTGTTTCTTGCGTAATTCATCCCCCAGATACATCAGGTCTGTAAGCGGGGCATGATGGTACAAAAACATACCTTCTTCGACGGAAAGGAATTCAAAATCCAGGGCTTTCTGGTAAAGCGAAGCAAGTTGTTGGGCATTATTCTCGGCCATAGGTGAGCAAAGGTAATAAGGTTTTTATCGCTGCTGGAATTCTGTTGAGCGGTGAGAAGTTTGGAGATTAATTCGCTAAATTGACTAAGCGGGAAGAACACCTGAAGGAATATGGGAAGAAAATACAAGGGTTTCACGGTTACGCTGTTTTTATGGCTCACGATGCAGCTCCAGGCACAGGAACAATTCTCTGAGCCTGACGCTAAACTGCTGACAAAAATTCCCATCAATATCCTGAGCGGCGGCGTGGTCATCCTGAGAGCAGCAGTCAATAATTACCCAGACTCCCTGAATTTCATCCTGGATACCGGCAGCGGGGGCATTTCCCTCGATTCCACCACCTGTATTGAGCTGGATATTCCCCTGGTGCCCTCGGAGAGAACCATCCGCGGCATTGGCGGTGTGCGGAATGTTAAATTCCTGAATAATGCCAGTTTTAAGATTCCAGGTCTGCAGGCCGACAGCCTCAATTTTCACGTGAACGATTATGGGATCCTGAGCAGCGTTTATGGTATAAGGATCGACGGCATCGTAGGGTTCAGTTTCTTGAACCGGTATATCGTTCGGCTGGACTACGACAGCAACCGCATGGAGGTTTTTAGCAAAGGGGAGTTCCGGTACAAGAAAGGCGGCTATATCCTGCGCCCTTTCCTAGGCACCATTCCCATCCAAAGTCTGAAATTTCGCGATGAACGTACCATGGACAACAAGTTCTACTTTGATACCGGGGCTGGCCTCTGCCTTCTGCTGTCAAAAGATTTCGTACAGGATTCCGCTGTGATGAGAAAACGGAAGCCAGCACCCGTGGTTACCCAGGCAGAAGGATTGGGAGGGAAGATGAAAATGGAGTTAACTACTGTGAAAGAGGTGAACATCGGGCCTTACAAGTTCAGAAAAGTACCCACTTTTGTATTTGAAGATGTCTATAATGTAACCTCCTACCCTTTTCTCGGCGGTTTGATCGGCAATGACTTGCTTAGACGTTTCAATGTCACCCTTAACTACGGGAAAAGAGAGATTCATATCGTACCCAATAGCCATTATCACGAGCGATTCGATTATTCTTATTCAGGACTTGGGATCTATTATTCAAACGGAAAGATCGTGGTGGAGGATGTGGTGGCAGATTCTCCGGGGGACATAGCAGGGTTGAAGCCGGGTGATGTGATCGTTGGGGTCAATAATAATTATTCCAATAATATACAGCAATATAAAAATATGTTGCAGAATACCGGGGTAAGACTCCGCCTGCTTATCCTCAGGAACGGGGAGCCTTTTGAAATCATTCTGAAACCAAGAAGTATCCTTAGAGGGTAATTTACCAGTTTGTTTTAATGATATTTGTAGTATGATTCAGTTCGAACGTTTTAAACTGGCGAACGGTCTTACCGTGATCGTTCACCAGGATGTGAGTACACCCATGGTGGTGTTGGATATTTTGTACGATGTAGGCGCGCGGGACGAAGACCCCCAAAGAACAGGATTTGCACACCTGTTTGAACACCTGATGTTCGGCGGTTCAGTCAATATTCCGGATTACGACGAACCCTTGCAGGTTGCAGGCGGTGAGAATAATGCCTATACTACCAACGACCTGACCAACTACTATTGCCAGCTTCCACTTGAGAATATCGAAACGGCTTTTTGGCTGGAAAGCGATCGTATGCTAAGCCTGGCTTTCTCAGAGAAAAGCCTGGACGTGCAACGCAAAGTGGTTTGTGAAGAATTCAAGGAACATTACCTGAATAAGCCCTACGGCGATGCCTGGCTAATGATCAGGGAGATGGCCTATACCAGCCATCCCTACCGGTGGATGACCATCGGCAAGGAGTTGAAGCACATCGAAGAAGCCAAACTGGGCGACGTAAAGGATTTTTTCTTCAAACACTACAGACCATCCAATGCGATCATGGTGGTGGCTGGTAATGTAGCAGTTGATCAAGTGAAGGAGCTGGCGGAAAAATGGTTTGGGGATATTGCTTCCGGAGAGCGCTACGTCAGGAACATTAGTCCTGAGCCCAGGCAAAGTGAAGCCAGAAAGAAAACCGTAAAACGTAATGTTCCCCTGGATGCATTGTACAAATGCTGGCATATGTCATCTCGGATGGAACACGGCTATTATGTTGCGGATCTCATCACAGATATCCTGGGTGGCAGCACTTCTTCCCGTCTCTATCAAACGCTTGTAAAAGAAAAGAAACTTTTCAGCAACATCGAATGCTATCATTATGGAACCGTAGATCGAGGTCTGCTGGCCATTGAAGGGAAGCTGGTGAAGGGCGTTGATATACATGAAGCAGAGAAGGCGATCGACGACCTGCTGAAAGATCTGAAAGAGAAGAAGATCGACGAAAAAGAATTACAGAAAGTAAAGAACAAGACCGAAAGCCTGATGGCTTTTGAAGATTTGACGTTGATGAACAGGGCCAATAGCCTCGCCTATTACGAGTTCCTTGGGGATGCGTCGTTGATGAATACGGAACTGGCGCGGTACCAGGATGTTTCTGCAGATGATATCATCGCTGAAAGCAGGATAATTTTTGATGAACAAAACAGCAACACGCTGTATTACATGGCGGAGTAAATAAAAGTATGATCAAGGACAAAGAAAATACGATGAGGGGGCCTAACAGGAAAAAGGCGCCAGGAATAAAAGACGCAGTGGAATTTGAGCTTGCACTGAAGCCATATGACAAGATGGTGCTCGACAACGGGATTGAAGTCTATTCCGTATCCGGCGGCGCAGAAGATGTGATGCAAGTAGAGTGGGTGTTCTATGCAGGTAATTCATATGAGCTAAACAACGGGGTGGCAGGGGCTGTCAATCACCTGATCAAAAATGGAACGAAGACTAAAACAGCGTTTGAGATCAGCGAGCACTTCGATTTTTACGGTTCTTATTTGAACCGGCATTGTTATCACGAAACGGCAGTGATCAGCCTTCATACCTTAACACGTCATCTTTCAGAACTTCTTCCCGTAGTATCAGAGCTCATTACCGATTCCATTTTCCCCGAACATGAGCTGGATCTCTTCAAACAAAACATGAAGCAAAAACTGGAAGTGAATCTGAAGAAATGCGACTTCGTTTCAAACCGGCTGATCGACGAATATTTGTACGGAGTAGAACACCCTTATGGCAAATATTCCACGCCTCAAACCTTCGAGTCGCTGAACCAGGAACAATTGGTCAACTTTCATAAAGAATTTTACCTGCATGGTAAGCTCGTTATTTTTGTAGCGGGTATTTTGCCCACGGATCTTTACCAGCAGCTGAATCAGCATTTCGGCAAACTGCCGGTAAAGCAATCTGCTCCAACGGTCATTCATCCCGTCAACGCGGCGGCGAATAAAAAGTACCGGATCAGTAATGATCCTGCCGGGGTGCAGGGCGCCATTCGAATAGCCAGACCGTTTGTTACCCGTAAGCATCCTGATTTTGCGCCTATGCAGGTGCTGAATGCCCTGTTCGGTGGATTTTTTGGATCAAGGCTGATGAGCAATATCAGGGAAGATAAAGGCTACACGTATGGCATCCACAGCTATTTCCAGAACCATATCGCGGAAAGCGCCATTATGATCAGCACGGAAGCGGGAAAGGACGTTTGCGAGGAGACCGTTAAAGAAGTGTATCATGAAATGGCTTTGTTACGCAACGAAATGGTTTCCGACGAGGAGTTGCTATTGGTCAAGAACTACCTGATCGGTACCATTTTAGGTGATCTCGATGGTCCTTTTCATATTATTGGAAGATGGAAAAACGTGGTATTGAATGATCTGCCGCAGGATTATTTTTATACTTCTGTTCATGCCATCAAAAATGTCACTCCAGCCGATCTGCAGGCACTGGCAAATAAATATCTACAACCCGAATCATTTTACGAGTTAATCGTTATTTAAAACCCCCGTTATGCAAAAGCTATTCACGCTCATTCTTGTTGTACTCGTTTTTTCAGCATGCTCTTCCCAAAAATCCGCCACTTCTTCCACGGTCACCAATGAACAGTTGAACAAGATGCTGGATGACCAGTCGTTCACCTTTGTTGCCCGACAGGTAAATCCCCAGGGTGGCAGATCGCGTTTTCTGACAGAAAGTTATCACTCCCTTACAGTAAATAACAATAAAGTGGTGGCCGACCTGCCTTATTTCGGCCAGGCTACCCAAGCCACGATAGGAAACGAAGGCGGGATCAGATTTACCTCCCAGAAGTACAAGTATGAAAAAACTCCAGCTAAAAAGGGCTGGATGATCACCATTAAGCCGGAAGACAATACCGATGTACAGATCTGTAATTTGACCGTCCTTGAAAATGGAACGGCTTCCCTGGTGGTGAGCTCCAATAGCAGGCAAACCATTTCTTACGATGGTACGGTGTCGCCGATTCCCGCGAAGAAGTAAGGGTTCACCTGGCGAATTGATATCTACGAATTAATAGTAGTTTAACTGCCTATTTATGCAAAAACTCCTCAGCATCTGTATAGTTGCCGTTTTCGTGGCAGCATGTTCTTCTCCCAAAACCACCGCTGCCAAAAACGGCGAAAGCGAGGCCCTGAATAAGTTATTGGAAGACCGGTCTTTCATCTTTGTGGTAGAGCGAGTCAATGTCCCGGGCGGCAGACCCCGATTCTTCCCAGAAACCTATTACAACCTCACCGTCAATAGTCATAAAGTTTCCGCTGACCTCCCGTTTTTTGGACAATCCGCCAAGGCAACCATGAGTGGTGGTGAAAGTATAGTTTTTTCTTCTGAGCAG
This sequence comes from Chitinophagaceae bacterium, assembly GCA_040404005.1. Classification (GTDB taxonomy): domain Bacteria; phylum Bacteroidota; class Bacteroidia; order Chitinophagales; family Chitinophagaceae; genus Pollutibacter. The sequence continues at coordinate 35,900 of JBBAJO010000030.1, read as the reverse complement.
TATACATATGGGAAAGGCAGGGGTAAGAGGGGTTGGAACATCGAGATAAAGCCTGAAGGTAATGTAGATATTAAGGTATGTAACCTGTACGTGATGGACGACGGAACAGCTTCGTTGATCGTGGGCTCAATCAGGAGGCAGACCATTTCTTACGATGGCTCGGTCTATGCCATTTCCCCCGCGAAGTAAGCATCTTATTTGACTATCTTCAATAAAATTATTTGTATGAATTTTCTGATCAGGATACTTATTACCGCACTGGTTGCATTCGGCCTGGCTTATTTACTTACCGGTGTTCACATAGACCAGTTCACTACTGCGCTGTTACTGGCACTTATATTGGCCGTACTGAATGTGATCGTAAAACCATTGCTCGTTATCCTAACTTTGCCAATAACAATCATTACGCTGGGATTATTTCTCCTGGTGATCAATGCCGCAATCATCTTATTGGGTGATTACTTTCTTGACGGCTTCAAGGTTGACGGTTTCTGGTGGGCCCTTTTATTCAGCATCCTTTTATCTGTTGTATCATCGATTTTATATTCTGTTGGTAAAAAAGATTAGGCATGATGCAGTTCGACAGGAAAGCATTGTCCGATGATGAGCTTCTGCATTTTTACCAGGCCATCCTCAAACCCCGGATGATCGAGGAGAAGATGCTGGTCCTGCTTCGCCAGGGGAAGATCTCCAAATGGTTTAGCGGTATTGGACAAGAGGCCATTTCTGTTGGCGCTACGCTTGCCCTTGAGGAAGACGAATGGATCATGCCCCTGCACCGTAACCTGGGCGTGTTCACCACACGCAACATGCCTTTGCATAAATTATTTCTACAGTGGCAGGGCAGAAAGCAGGGTTATTCAAAGGGTCGGGAACGAAGCTTTCATTTTGGAACCCGTGAACATCATATATGCGGGATGATCTCGCATCTCGGTCCCCAGCTGGCCATTGCCGATGGGGTGGCGTTGGCCCATAAGCTGCGCGAGGAAGGAAAGGTGGCGTTGGCATTCACTGGAGACGGAGGCACTTCTGAGGGCGATTTTCACGAAGCGCTGAATGTTGCTGCGGTATGGGACCTCCCGGTGATTTTTGTTATTGAGAACAATGGCTATGGATTGAGCACGCCGGTAAATGAACAGTATCGATGTTCGAACCTGATTGACCGGGCAAAAGGATATGGCATGGAGGGCGTACAGATCGATGGCAATAACCTGCTGGATGTATATGCCACGGTGAAAGGAGTGCGCGAATATTGTATCAAACACCAAAAGCCCTACCTCATTGAATGCATGACCTTCCGGATGCGCGGCCATGAAGAGGCCAGTGGTACAAAATATGTTCCCAAAGAATTGTTTGAACAATGGGCCGCGCGGGATCCACTTGTGAATTTTGAACAGTACCTGATCAGCGAGGATCTCATCAGCAGGGATAAGGTGAATGCCCTTCGCGAAGAGATACGACATTATATAGACGAAGAGTTGTTGACCGGATTTTCAGTTCCTCCTCTTACACCAGACACCAGCGAAGAGTTGCGGGATGTGTATGCGCCGGTTCTGCCGCGCGATGTGGATGTGATGGAGCACGATGATCTCCGCTATACGGAGCTGAAAGAAACCCGTTTTGTAGACGCCATCAGTGAAGGGTTGCACCAGAGTATGGAAAAGCATAATGAACTTGTGTTAATGGGGCAGGATATTGCAGAGTATGGCGGCGCCTTCAAGATCACCGAAGGATTTGTAGAGAGATTTGGCAGGGAGAGGGTGAGGAATACACCGCTTTGTGAAAGTGCCATTATCGGCGCCGGGCTTGGACTCAGTCTCGAAGGGTTTAAATCGGTCATTGAAATGCAGTTCGCAGATTTTGTTACGGTAGGATTCAACCAGATCATCAATAACCTCGCGAAGATCCATTACCGCTGGGGTCAGCATGCAGATGTAGTTATCCGGATGCCAACGGGCGCAGGCGTAGGCGCCGGTCCTTTTCATTCGCAGAGCAATGAAGCCTGGTTTGCCCATACCCCTGGATTAAAAGTGGTGTATCCGTCAACGCCTTTTGATGCAAAAGGCCTGATGATCGCAGCCATCAATGATCCCAACCCCGTTATGTATTTTGAACATAAGGGGCTGTATAGAAGTATCAACGGCCAGGTTCCTTCTTCCTGTTATGAAGTGGAGATCGGCAAGGCAAGGCAGGTTACACGTGGTGATGACCTTAGCATTATCAGTTATGGCGCAGGGGTTATCTGGGCAGAAGACTGGGCGGCGGAACACCCCGAGATCTCAACGGATATCCTGGACCTGCGCACGCTGCTTCCTTTGGATTACCAGGCCATCCGCGAAGCGGTGAACAGAACGGGCCGGGTGCTGGTGCTGCATGAAGACACGCTTGTAGGCGGTTTCGGTGGGGAAGTGGCTGCCTGGATCAGCGAGCATTGTTTCGAACGCCTCGATGCGCCGGTGATGCGCTGTGCATCGCTCGACACGCCCGTGCCTTTCAGCATCGAACTGGAAAATAATTTTCTGGCAAAAGCCAGGCTCTCACAAAAGATCGAGGAGCTATTATCTTACTGAACCTTCAATTCCGACATCCTAAGGGCCTGGATCTTCGGATCTGTTTCCGGACTTAATGTGAAGAATATTCTTACTACGGCTTTTTCACCTTCGACGTCAAAATGACCCCTCAACTGGTTCATGGGAAACACGGGAGTGATGTTTTTGATCTTGCCCGCTTTGGCAAACAGGGGCTCCGCTTTAGCACGCAAGGTGTCAATGGGATTATCAGGAAAGAAGTTTTCGGCGAAAATGGGTGACTTCGTGGCCTCTTTCCATGCCGGAAGGATCTGCATCAATTCGTTCTTTCGTTGTTCAAGGATTTTAGATGGTTGAAGTGGAACAGGTTTTATGCCGGTCAAAGCCAATAACGTATCCAGGATCGGCATCGTGGTACTTGCGAAGGAATTATACGTCTTGTTGCCAAAAACAGCAATACCAAGTCCGTACTGGGGCATCATGCGCCAATAGGATCCAAAGCCGGGAAGTCCGCCGCCATGGCCGATGTATAGTCTGTTGTCGCAGTCGAGCGTGATGCCTAATCCATAGCCGTAACTGGTGACCAGGGGGCAGGCACGGCCGTTGGGGAATACATGATTTTTATTGAGATTGTCGAAGTTCGAGGCCTGGTGCATTTCGCGGACTGAACTTCTTTTCAACGGCGGTTGTTCCGGATCGTTTCGTGGGGGCCAGGCCGAAAGGTGCACGTTCATATATTTAGTAAAATCTTCCATGGTGGTGATCAACCCGCCCATCGATCCCCATGAGCCGTCGGGTTCAGGTTCTTCTTCCTGCCAGTCGTTATTGATCCAGCGGTAGCCGTGAGCCAGATCTTTTGCCGGCACTTTGGTATAGTCCCAATAAGTATGATTCATCCCCAGCGGCTTGAAGATATAATCCATCATGAACTGTTGGTATGGCTGACCTGAAACGTTGGTGATGATGGTGCCCAGGAGTGCAAAACCAAGGTTGCTGTATTCGTAGCTTATGCCGGGGACATTTGAAAACGACGGGCCATCTTTCATCAACTGTAGTAATTCCTCATCGGTGTTTCCAAGTTGACGGTCACCAAATGGATTGTCTTCCGGAAAACCGCCGCGATGGATCATCAGATCCCTGATGGTGATGGCAGGCGCGTCAGCGGTCAGGTATTTTAAATCCGCCATCTCTTTAATGTACTTTGAAGCCGGTTCATCGAGGTTCAGTTTTCCCTGATCACGGAGAATCAGGATTGCCATACTGGTTGTGCTTTTGGTCATGGACGCGATTCGAAAAGCAGAAGAGGGCGTTACGGGAGTTTTTTCGGCAATATGTGTGTAACCTTTATAATACGTGTGAATGAGTTTGCCGTCGGCAATGATGCCGTAAGTAAATCCCGGGATATGCAAGCTATCTGCATAATGCTGTATCATGCTGTCTGCAACAGGCATCATTTTTTGCAGCTGGCTGATCTTTTCCTTCCCCAGCAGTTCAGGTACAAGAAAACCGCGGGAATTTATTGACTCGTTGACACCTGTTGCTGATTCAGGTACAAGAGATTTCTGTTTACACCCTGTTGTGATCCCTGTCGCCAGGAGGCACAACAGCATTAATTTTTTAACCATCGTTATTTTTTGAGACCCTTAAGAAAGCTGACGCTTTGAGGTACCTGCTCGAATGAGCGTGAAGATTCGTCTTCTATGAACGCGTATTTAACTCCATATTTTTTTGCAACTTTCATCACGGCGGCAATGCCAACATCTCCCTGTCCTAATACCACGTTCGTTTCTACATCGGCCTGTCCGTTTTGATTTCCCGGCGTGCCCGGCTTCCTGTCTTTCAGGTGCATCAGGGGGAAACGACCTGCATATTTCTTCAGCAGTTCCACCGGATCCTGCCCCGGATGTTTGACCCAGAATACGTCCATCTCAAAACTCAGATACTGGGGATTGGATTTTGTGGCGATATAATCAAACAAGGTTCCGGATTCGTAAGGCCTGAATTCGTAACCATGGGGATGGTAACATAATGTGATCCCTTTCTCCCGAAGCTTTTTTCCTGCATCGTTGAAAACCTCCACAGCCTTTCGGGCATGGTCAATGGTGAATTCATTATTGGTATGCGGAATCCAATGGCAAACCACGTATTTTGCGCCGAGGGTTTTGGCATCGCCCATGATGGTGTACAGGTCTGTTTGCAATTTCTCATATGTGGCAGCAATGGTCACCATCTTCATCTTTTTCTTGTCGAGCAGTTCCTTGAACTCCCCAATGGACAATCCATAATAGCTGAATTCGCCTTCGAGGTTGGTAAGTCCCATGTCCTTGATTTTCTGGAGCGTACCCGGAAGATCCGTTTTCAACTGGTTCCGGAAGCTATAGATCTGAACACCGAGATCCTGGGCGGAAGTCTGTATCGAAACAGACGCAATAAGTAAGGAAACGAGGATTTTCTTCATTTGATGAGTAGCTTGTTCATGAATATAAATCTTTATTGGCTATTCTCACCTGGATGATAAGTCCGCTTCGCGTGCTTCAATACATCTTCCTTATAAAAATTTACATCCCTGAACTGACCGTCTGCATACATCTTTGCCTGATCAAAAAAATGGGGGGAAGATGCGTCTCCGCTTTGTCCGCCTGCTAAGATCGCTCTTGCTCTTATCTTTTTCCCAAACTCTACGGCGCAGACAAAACTATTCCCTCCGAATCCGTAACGCTTTGCCGAGCCATTAACATACTGGCTATTGTAAGATGCTAGCTGGCCCCAGGTGGACGATGCCCTTCCAACGGGAAAACTTGGCAAGGAATCAGCATGGATGGGCGCAATGGAACTCTTAATGCGCTGGAGGCGATTGACATCACCCCAGGCTACCTGCCATTTTCCAAAATCCCCTTTCAGTTTATCGACTACTTCCTGTAAGGCAGTAATCAGTTTAATAGCGGGGACATTGCGGAGCAGGGTTCCGTATTTAGTGGTATAATCTGAGAATAACTCAGGATCCTCCGTGCGCAAAATCACATTCATTTTTTCTGCCCAGTGAATGGCCAGGGTGGTTGCTACGGAAGACACACTGCTGTTCCTGTCCCAGGCTTTCAATTCAGCAACGGGTTCTGCAAGGCTGCGATATAACGAGCTATCCGTTTTGCTGATCCGCTCATATGCCGAGAACAGCACGGGCAGTGATGTGTCAAAGGCGGCAAGATGGGGGTCATAACCCACCGCGATCAGGTCATCCAGACTGAACATATTTTTATTGCTCAGGAGTTTTACGGCCTGAAGACCCCTAAAATTTTCGCCATCTGGCGCCATATAGACAGGATAGTTTTTTCTTGCCGGACTGGCAGGGCCGGAAACGGAATAAGGAGTATTGTTGGTGTTTTGGATCCAGCCGTTGGCGGGATTGATGATATGCACGATCTCGTTGGGGGTGTGCATTCCGGTCCATTCTGTTTTAGAACTGCTTCCGTCAACCGGATCGTTCCAGTTGAAAGTCGAATCTCTTTTAGGCATATAGTTTCCGTGCCAATAGGCGATGTTTCCCGCTGCATCGGCATAGACGGTGTTATTGGATGGATTTGCTGCGATCGCAAAATTCTTCCTGAACGATTCAAAACTATTTGCCTTTGTTCTTTCCCATGACTGTACCAGTCCTTTTAAGGATCGGTTGCTTGTTTTCAGGCTAAGCCACTTGCCATCGTACATAGCCAGAACCGGGCCATGGTGGGTGGCGTAGGTGGTGAATGATTTTGATTTCAAGACATTCCCTTCCTTGTAGCTGATGCTGATTTTTTTCTCGGTAACGGGTTTGAGGGAGTCATTGTAACGGTAATAATTTTTTCCGTCTTCTCCTTTTATGATCGTCTCGGCATACAGGTCCGCTACGTCAGCACTGCTGGAGGTATGCATGAATCCACAGAACTCATTGAATCCCTGGTAAATAAAAAATTGACCCCAGGTGACTGCGCCGTAAACGTGGAGGCCCTCTTCACTTTGCAAGTGAACTTCCGGGCGGAAGTAAAAAGTCACATGCGGATTGATATAGAACAGGGCGTTTCCGGTTCTGCTTTTGGAAGGCGAGATCGCGAAGCCGTTGGAGCCGATCAGCTTGTCTTCATTGACCAATTTCTGTGTGGGAAGTTTAGCCAGACTTTTAGATTCGTAAAATGATTTGACGTCATTGGCTTCGAGGCCGCCGGTTTGAAGGGCTGAGATACTTCCGTCTGTATACATGAGCGGGAACCAGGGCTCGAAGCGGGATAGCACTTCCGGTTTTACTTCAGGATGTTTGTACAGGTAATAGTTTATACCATCCGCGTGTGCATCCAACAATTTCCGGAGCCATTCGGGAGCAGTGCTGTAGTCTTCTTTGGCTTCTGCAGAATCAACGGTTAACCTGAGTAGCAGGTCTTCGTACAATTCAGATACCCCTCGGGCCTCCGCTGTTCTGCCCAGCATGGTCAGGTAATTATGTTCTACCCGTTTAAAATCCTCTTCGCACTGGGCATACATCAATCCAAATACACAGTCGGCATCCGTTTTCCCGTAGATATGCGGGATGCCATATTCGTCCCTGATGATCGTTACTCGTTTGGCCTGCTGCTTCCATTTTTCCTTCTGGGTATTTCCCTGGCAGGAAATCATGAGTTGGCAAACGAAAGCAATGGAAAGTAGATGTAGAATGCGCATGGTTGTACAATATGTTTTTAAAGCCATTTATTACTCTTGGTTTGAAGTACGAATCATTTTTTCCCTTCCCTCGCTGCTTTAAATTCGGATCCATCTTTCCATTTCGGGAAAGCCTCTGTGGATATGATCTGCTGGCCCACCCGGAACAAGATCGAAAGGTCAGGAATGGCGCCTTCCATGGTCCACTTTGCGGGATCCACTTCGTCAGACGGCCTATGGTAATGGTTGGTGTTATAATCTTCCTTGATCTGATGACCATATTCTTTGCCTTTGCCCACCACATCGATCCCTGTTTTCATATACAAAGCGGGGATTCCTTTTTTTGCGAAGTTGAAATGATCTGATCGATAGTATGATCCTGCTTCAGGCTTGGGATCTGGTGAAATATATCGTCCGTCTTTTTTCATTTCTTCCTCTGCGAGGTCTTCCAGGTCCGACTGTCCCTGGCCGAGTATGCTCATGTCGAGCGTTTTCTCGAGCGGGTTTACGCCATCCATATTGATGTTCGCCAGGGTTTTTTCTGCGGGATAAACAGGGTTGTTGGCATAATATTCAGAACCCAGCAGTCCCTGTTCTTCTGCTGTGACGGCGAGGAATACCACGGTTCTCTCAGGTGCTGCTTTCATGCTTTTGAATCCACGGGCCAATTCTATCAATGCTGCCGTTCCCGTGGCGTTATCCAGTGCGCCGTTGTTGATGGTATCGCCTTTTTCATCAGGTGTACCTACGCCAAGGTGGTCCCAGTGTGCGCTGTATATCAGCACTTCATCCGGTTTTTTCGATCCGGTTATTTTCGCCAGTATATTATAAGATTTTTTGAACTCGGCGGTGGCCTTCAACTGCGTAGACATGTTTACATTGAGCGGCACGGATTTAAATCCGGGTTTGTTCGCTTTGGTAAGCAGGCTTGAGTCCATTCCAGCAGCGGTGAAGATCTTGTTAGCTGATTCCTCAGTGATCCAGCCCACGGCATCGCAGCGTGGCTCTGATCTGTCGGCAAGATGAAGTTTCGATTGCGTAAAATTATTCCTGACAACGGGCCACCCGTAGCTTGCCGCATCTGTGTTGTGGATCACCAGGCAACCCCTGGCTCCCTGCCTTGCGGCTTCCTCATATTTATAGGTCCACCTGCCATAATAGGTCATGCTTTTCCCTTTGAACAAGGTGGAGTCTCCCACCCAATAGCCCGGATCGTTTACCATCACCATCACTACTTTGCCTTTCACATCGAGGCCCTCGTAATCGTTCCAATGGTACTCCGGCGCAACTACGCCGTAGCCGGCAAATACCAGTTCCGATTGATCAAAACTCACTACCGAATCTGTTTTCGGTACCCAGAAACCATAGTCATCTAAAAAGCGAAGTGTGAATTCGCCTTTGGGTGAATTCACCTTCATGGGTACACCCGTTGTAGTAATATTGACCATAGGCACTTCCTGCAGATAACTGCTTCCGTTACCGGGTTCAAGACCCATGCCGGCAAATTTCTCCTGTAGAAAGGCAACGGTTTTTGTTTCGCCATCCGTAAATGGTTTTCGGCCCATGAATGAATCAGACGAGAGAATGATCACATGCTGCTTCATACTGTCTGTATTCATTGCGGAAGATCCGTCCATATCATTGGAAGATGAAGAGGGATTACAGGATGATAAGAGGATGACCAGCGAACAGGTAATAATCGAAAAGAATTTGAAGAACCTCATAGATGATAGATTTTGGTGATCAGGCCCGGAAGAATATTTTCTTTTTATAGAGAAAGTAGCACAAGTACCATTCAAGGGCAAAAATGCAAAGTGATGTAGTGATCATCATCATCCCATTCGGCAATGAAACTATCCCCATCAAACCGTTGGTCACATGACCCACATATTCATTGAACCAGCGGCTGCCCACGATCTCAAAAAAAATGTAAATAAATAACGAGTTCATACCCACAATGGTAAAGAATTTCAGGTGTTTGTTGTGATTCTTCATGTCGATCCACCAGTATACGAGGGCGAGTCCGAGTAAACACCAGCCGAGAGAAGCGAGGGTAAATGAACTTGTGGCGATCCGCTTAATGATGGGTGTTATACCTGCCAGATCGAGGCCATAGCCGGCAATTAAAGCAGCTACTCCCGCAGCGATGATCCATTTCACGGGTTGTTTGTTGAGTAAGATCCTGCCTGCTATTGCGCCGGCGATGGTATGGACTGAAGTGGGGAGGCAGTTGATGGCCACCCAGCCGCCTGGGTTGATCTTATTCATCAGGATCAGGTCCATATAATTGCCGAAATTCTTCTGGTCGGTAAACGGCTGATCGAACCCCGGGATGTCTGTAAAACGAAAGAGTGCCTCGGTTAACAAGAGGATGAACACGCAGAACAGGACCTGGTTTCTGTAGCTCCATTGGAATACTAAAAAGGCAACCAGGGTAGTAAAGGAAAGTTGCGTGAGAACGTCCCACAGTTTGAACGACAGGCTGCCATCTTTTCCAACCGCGTAATCAAGTACACCCCAGAAGAAAAGCCAACCAGATCTTTTCAACACTTTGACGAACGCGTCTTTCCAGGGCACGCCATGCTTGAATTGTTTGTCGAGCGAATAAGCCATCGCCGTGCCGGCGATGAACATGAATGCAGGTTGAATGAGGTCCCAGAACCTGAGTCCGTTCCAGGGGTGATGGAAAAGTTGCTGCACTAAGGGGTTGATGGTGGAGTTGGCAGTCAGCGTATCCATATGGCCATAGAGTCCTGAGCTTTCCAGTGCGAGCATGACCATGATGAATCCCCGCATGAAATCAAGGGATAACAATCTCATGGGTGGGTTGGGTTGAAGGGATGCTGTGGATGGCATATTATTTCTCTTCCGTGTCTATTTGCAAAATGTGTAGTAACCGGTGTATGATGGGTGCGAAGAAAACGGCTGTTATGGAAAGAAAAGTTACGCCACTGTACAGGGCATAGAACGATGAAAACAATTTTGCGTTATCGGTGGGCATCTCTGCGATTGGCCCCATACCCGTCAGGATCATACATGCCATATAGAAGCTGTCGACCCAATTCAGGTCGGCCAGGTGATGGTAGCCGATGGTTCCTGCGCCAACAGAAAATGCAATTAGCGCGAATGCAAATCCGGCGTATCGCGCCAGCCGCTTCAGAAATTTTGATAATGGCGCAACTTTTTGTTTTCTGTTTTCCAGCTTCATATTGCCCCTATTGAGTTATCGAGATCCCCTCAGGCACTATTTTCTCGTTCTCGGCAAGAACCCGCATCACATTTTCACCCAGTATTTTTCGGATATCCGATTTCGAGTAGCCCCTTTTGTTTAGTGCTTTTGAAATTTTTGGAAAATCTTCCACGCCTTTTAATTCTTTGGGCGCGGAGTTGATGCCATCAAAATCTGACCCTAACCCTATATGGTCAATGCCGATGCGCTTGACAATATAATCGATATGGTCGATCAGCAGGCTGAGGGGCGGCTCTTCAAATTCGCCTGGGTATTTGTCGAACAACTCATTCAGGATATAGACCGTAGTAAGTCCTGTTTTTCTCAGCGAGTCAATTTCTTTTTTATGTTTTTGTACAAAGGCCCTGTTCCGGGTGCCCAGGGCGCTGTCCAGAAATCCTGAATAAAAATTGATGCACACTACACCCTTGTTCTGCTTCAGCGCAGCCAGTTGGTAATCCTTCAAATTTCGAAAAACGGGGGCAAGACCATATGCGCAACTATGTGATGCAATCACTGGTTTTGTAGAAACGGAGATGGCATCCAGAAAGGTTTGTTCGCCAACATGTGAAAGATCTACCATCATGCCCAGCTCATTCATTTTCTTAATTACTTCGATACCGAACTCATTCAGGCCTCGTTTTTCCTGTGTGATCTTATTGCCTGATTCATCGGCGGCAGAGCTGGCCCATGGGGTACTGTTGTTCCAGGTCAACGTCATATACCTGACGCCCCGGTCATATAAAGCCTGGAGCTTGGACAGGTCGCCTTCGATCATGTGGCCACCTTCCATCCCCATCATGGCGCCGAGCTTTTTTTCTTTCACGGCTTTCTGCAGGTCTGCCGAATTTTTTACGATCATCATTTTCTTCGGGTTGCGGGCCACCACCGCATAGAGGCTGTCTATTTCCTGGTTCGCGTGGGCATAGCCTTTGGTGCCATCGCCGAAGATGGAAAAGATCTGGACGTCGACGCCGCCTTTCTTCATCCTTGCCAGGTCTGAATGCGTTTTACCTTTAAGGTCCTGGTCAAAAGCGAATCCATTTTCCACGGTCTTACTGATGAAATCGTTATGCGTATCAATGACGATGGCTTTTTTATGATATTGCTGACCATAACTGCCAAGGGTAGCCGAAAAAAGGATTCCGAAGAATAGGCTTGCTTTTGTATTCAAAAAATATTTTTTATATGAACAGGGCCCCGTGAAAAATACTTTATTTTCTATAAACCAGGAAGGCATGTTTTGAGGGACTGGCGGCATCGATTATTCTGTCAATGCCTGGTAAGTTAAGATCTTGAATTTCCCGCCACCGTCGAAATTGGTAGGCCATATGTTCCGGAAGAAGAGTGCGACAACACCTTCTTTGGGGTCTACCCAGTAGGTGGTGGCGAACATGCCGCCCCATTCAAACGATCCTTCGCTGAGGGGAGTGCTGGCGCTTTCTTCTTTGGATGTCAGGCCAAATCCGAGTCCCATTTGATCGCCGCCAAATACGGTTGGTCCTACCTGGTTGGATATCATCATCCTCACGGTGCTTTTGGCCAGAATCTGTTTACCATTATAGGAGCCGCCGTTCAGCAGCATCTGCAGGAAGATGGCGTAGTCATAAATAGTACTGGAGAGGCCTGCGCCGCCAGAAAAGTAATTACCCGCCATATTGGGATAATCGCGATAGAAAGTCTCCAGAATATTCATGCTTTCGGGCATCATGGAAATCCCTGAAGAGTCTTGCTGATACAAGTTGACAAGTCTGGATTTTTTAGATGCGGGCAGGTAAAAATAGGTGTCGTTCATGCCGAGGGGTTCGAAGATCTGTTTGGCCATGAATTTATCGAGTGTAAGGCCTGAAACCACTTCAACTACATAGCCAAGTACATCCGTGTTCAAGCCATAGGTAAATTTTTCGCCGGGCTGATGAAACAGAGGCAACTTGCCCAGTGCCTTGATCACGGTGGCGAGTTGGTAGCCGGGAACGCCAATTCCTCCCACTACGCCGTATTTATGATACATAGCGTTTGCTTCTTTTGATCCGATCTGTGCATACCCAAGGCCAGAAGTATGTGTCAACAGGTCCTTGATGGTGATCTCTCTTTTTGCAGGGATGGAAGTCCAGGTCGTATCTGCCAGATTGAATTTGTCGATAACGGTCGGCTTTTTGAATTCCGGGATGAATTTCGAAACGGGATCGTTGAGGGTGAGTTTGCCTTCTTCGTACAAGATCATGATAGCCACGCTGGTGATGGCCTTGGTCTGGGAAGCGATGCGGAAGATATGATCCGTTTTCATCAGTGTTTTCTTACTTGCATCATCGTAGCCAAAAGCCTTCTGGTAAACGATTTTTCCGTTTTTGGCGATAAAACCCACGCAGCCATTCATCTTCTTTTCATCTATCCAGCCCTGCAGATTTTGGTCGATGCGTTTGAGGCGTTCGACAGACACGCCGGGAATGGGTGTTGTTGGTTTTTGAAGAAGTGTTTTCGCAGATTGTGCGGAGGTGTAGGTGCATAAAAATGCAGTAAACACGAAAAGGATCGACTTCATGTATAGTTTTTCTAAATGTAATGAAAACCTCACTCTTCGAAGATCCAGGGCATTTCGCCGCGGGTGCGTGGAAATGAAAACCTCACTCTTTGAAGATCCAGGGCATTTCGCCGCGGGTATAGGCGCGGGATGCTTCGAGTATCCAGGTATTGAACTCGAGTTCCGTGGTCATGGCGGTGAATTCATAGTCGGGCCGCCAGATTTTCATGAATCTTTCCAGGTTGCTGCCCTGGAAGCCGGTAATTTGACTCACGAGTTGTTTGTTGAAGCGATAGTCGACGAATTTATCGGCTTCTTCCTGGAGTATACGGTTTTGCAGCTTCTTCAGGTTCCTGTTGCGGCGGAAGCGGAACAGGTTGATGATCTCATTGGGGTCGAGGCCTGCGCCTCCGTATGTCGAGTTGCCGCCTGAGTTGATCCGGAGCCCGCCCCTGGAGGCATCTAAGATTTTGCCATATTTCTGTCGGTTTTCCAGCGAGTCCTGCCGGTAGGATTTTCCGATCAGGATCACTTCCCGGAGTGTTTTATAGCCATCGTAGAGGGTCACCTGCAGGGAGATGTCGAAGGCCTGGGTATTTTTTACAGAATTTACCGGGTACCACATGGTGGCCTTGCCGCGATAGGTGAAATTGACTGAATCTTTGGAAGAAACAAGCAGGTGATAGGCTCCGGCGGAGTCCGTGTAGGTAACGCCTCCTGCGGTGCTGGTGACTTTTACCGTGGGCAGGATAAATTTCCTGGAGGAGTCAAGCACGGTCCCGCTCAACATGAATTGCTGAGCCTGGGATGACAGGAACAGGAGAGCGAAGATCAGGGTGAATAGGCCTCTCATTGATCCGTTTGGGTTAAGAGCAGCGACTGGATCACGCGTGGGAAATGCTCATGTTCGAGTTGCAGCACTTTTCGGGCGATGGTATCTGCTGTATCATTATTCTCAACCGAAACGCGGGTCTGGAAGATATATTCGCCATGGTCGTACAATTCATCTACATAGTGGATGGTTATGCCCGTTTCAACTTCTTTGGCATCGATCACGGCCTCGTGCACGAAATGGCCGTACATCCCTTTGCTGCCATAATTGGGCAGCAGGGCAGGGTGGATGTTGATGATCTTATGGGGAAAAGCCTTGACCAGCACGGGTGGAAGCTTCCAGAGGAAACCAGCCAGTACGATCAGGGCGGGATGGAAGGCATGAAGGTCGTTAACATACCCATCACCCCGGAAGAATCGTTCCTTTTCGATCACCAGGGTGGGGATGCCCTCACTTTCGGCGATGTTGAGAACGCCGGCTTCAGGCTTGTTGGATACAATGAGGCATACGTTGACGGTGGGGTCGTTTTTGAAAAAATCAATGATCTTTTGCGCATTGGAGCCGGTACCGGAGGCAAATATGATGATCGATCTGGGGTTCATGGGGAGTCAAAAGTCAATAGTAAAAACTCAAAAACGAAATTAATCCTGTTAAACTTGGGCGGGTTTGCCGGGTTTTGATGCTGTGTTCTTCCCTTTTCCCAGCATCCATTTAACGATTTTCTTCTCGTAATTCCAGAAAAACGGGAACTGGCCGAAGAAAAAGGATACGATCAGGATGATCACCTGGTATCCGAAGATCAATACAGACAATCGGAGCAGGGTTTTCCAAAGCCAGAAGGTTTCTTCGGTAAATCCTACCCATGAGGTAATGGATTTTGAGATATAGGCGGTAGTTGTTCCGGTGACTGCAAATGTGCACAGTATCAGGAACAATTGCGTCCCGTTCACTTTCCATTTGACTTTAAGTTTTTCGAACATTTTGCAAAGAGATGAAAATTTGTCTATACAACCGCAAAACATACGCTAATGTTCATTCAACAGTTTTGATTACACTTTAATGACAATATGCCGGGGAGAAGTTCTACAACCAACTGAAAGCCTCGTCACAACTGAGTTAAAAAAAAATAATAGTTGTTGATATTTTGTTGCCTTCGTGCCTTATTTTTGCAGCCAAAGTGGGATTTTATCCACTTTACATCAACCAATTGTGATTATGAGTCATCATCGATCCATTGTTACATCTCTCTATTCTGGATTTGTTCTTTTCTTTTTGATTGCGTTTTCTGTAAACACACGAGCCCAGGATGGTAAGGCCATCTTCCAGGCAAAGTGTGCGGCGTGTCATGCGATCGACAAGAACCTGACCGGTCCTGCCCTGAAAGGTGTAGAAGAACGCTGGCCAGCAAAGGCAGACCTGTATAACTGGGTAAGGAATAGTGCCGCACTGATCAAAGCCGGCCATCCCCGTGCTGTTGCAGTGTATGCTGAGTATAATAAGATCCAGATGCCTGCATTCCCGGAACTGAAGGATGCCGATATAGACGCCATTCTGGTATATATCAATACTGCAGCTGCGGCTAAAGCAGCCCCTGCTGCAGGTCCTGCTACTGACGGAGCATCTCCTGCCAGTTTAAACGCCGAGAACGACAATTCACTTGTGTTTGGAATCCTGACGTTGATCCTGGCCGTTATTGCCCTGATCCTGCTCCAGGTCAACAGTAATCTTAAGAAACTATCTGACGAGCGTGAGGGTCACGGTATTGAAGAAGCGGTTCCTTTCTATCGCAATAAGGCCTATATCGCCCTCGCCGCCATTGTTTTGTTCATGGTGGGCGGATTTTACGTATTCCAGGGCGCAAGGAATCTGGGCCGCAGCCAAAACTACCAACCTGTTCAGCCGATCTATTATTCCCACACGGTTCACGCCGGGGTGAACCAGATCAGCTGTTTGTATTGCCACAATGGCGCCATGCAAGGCAAGCATGCCAACATTCCCTCGGTGAATGTTTGTATGAACTGTCACATGGGCATCAATGAATATGTAAAGGGCCCCAAGCTGTTCCGGGAAGACGGCTCCCAGGTGGATGGAACTGCGGAGATCGAGAAGCTCTACGCCTACGCCGGTTGGGATCCTGCAAAAAAGCAGTATTCCGGAGAGGGTAAGCCCATTGAGTGGATCCGTATCCACAATCTGCCCGACCACGTATATTTCAACCATGCCCAACACGTAACCGTGGGCAAGCAAAACTGTCAGACTTGTCACGGAGAAATTCAGAAAATGGGCGAGGTGAAGCAATTTGCCGACCTCAGCATGGGCTGGTGCATCAACTGTCACCGCGAGTCCAAGGTTCAGTTCACTGACAACAAGTTTTACAGCATTTACGAGAAATTCCACGAGGATCTCAAGAATAAGAAGATTGACAGCGTAACGGTTGAAAAGATCGGTGGTACTGAATGTATGAAGTGCCACTATTAACAGGCATTATCCTGCGTCAACCACCTGAAACTAACTTCAATTTACAACAGCAATATGGAGCAAAAAAAGTACTGGCAATCCTTAGGCGAACTGAAAAACAGTAATGCTTATGAGCAAAGTATACAAAATGAATTCGCTGAGGACCTGCCTGTAGAAGGAGACGATAAGCTGATGGGATCCACAACCCCAAGGCGGGATTTCTTAAAGTACCTTGGATTCAGCACTGCTGCTGCCATGGCCGCCGCAAGTTGTGATATTCCTGTAAAGAAATCTATTCCTTATCTGAATAAGCCTGACACCCTTGTGCCAGGCATTCCTGATTTTTTCTCAAGTACTTACGTGCAGGATGATCAGGTTGTCCCTGTTGTGGTGAAGGTTCGTGATGGCAGACCGATCAAGATAGAAGGCAATGAGTTGTCGTCACTGACCAAAGGAGGTACCTCTCCCAGGGTACAGGCTTCTGTACTGGGGATCTACGATACGGCCCGTTTGCGTTACCCTATGCAATCTGATGGAAAGGCGTTCAAAGAAGTGACCACTTTTGAAGCGTTCGATAAAATGGTGGGTGAGTCTTTCGCCGCTCTAGGCGGAGCACCGGTGGTGATACTTACCTCCTCCATTTCATCGCCAACTACGCGTCAGGTGATTGCTGAATTTTTGGCTAAGTACCCCGGCAGCCGGCACGTACAATACGATGCGATGTCACACAGCGGTATGCTTCTCGCCAATGAGGCTACCTATGGAAAAAGGGCTATTCCTTCCTATCATTTCGACAATGCGAAAGTAATTGTCAGTATCGATGCAGACTTTCTGGGTACATGGATCAGTCCGGTTGAGTTTGCGCGCCAATATAGCGCGGGCCGGAAGATCGACCCGGCGAACGCCCAGATGAGCAAGCATATCCAGTTTGAGAGCAGGCTTTCCATGACGGGAGCCAACGCGGATGACAGGTATGTGCACCGCCCTTCTGAGACAGGCGCTGTTGTTCTTAACCTGTTGTCTCGTCTTGGTGGCGCAGTAACCGCCCCGGCGATCGCGGATGCAAGACTGAAAAAAGGTCTTGATGTTACTGCAAATATGCTGAAGCAGGCCGGCGGAAACGCCCTGGTGGTTTGCGGAAGCAATGATGTGAATGTCCAGATCCTGGTCAACGCCATCAACGAAGCGATTGGCGCGAATGGTAAGACGATCAACTGGGCAACAACATGCAATACGGTGCAGGGTATCGACAAAGATATGGTTCAGCTGGTGCAGGATATGAATGCCGGCAGCATCGGAGCGTTGCTTGTGCACGGAGTTAACCCTGCTTACGATTATTACGATGCGAAGAAATTTGCGGATGGGTTGAAGAAGGTGAAGTTTTCTGTATCGTTCGGCGAGCGAGAAGACGAAACCACCCAAATCTGCAAGTACGTACTTCCTGATCATAATTTCCTGGAAAGCTGGGGTGATGCAGAAGCAAAATCGGGCTATGTAAGTTTCATACAGCCCACCATTTCTCCATTATTCAAAACCCGCCCATTCCAGACTTCCCTGCTGAAGTGGAGCGGCAACAATACTGAGTACGGCGATTATATGCGCAAGTACTGGCTGACCAAACTGGGAAATCAGGAAGCTTTCGATAAGGCATTGCAGGATGGTGTATTGGAATCACCTGCTGCTGTGGCTGCCGGATCATTCAATGCAGGCGCAGTTGCAGGCGCGGCTGCTGCAGCGGGGTCTGCAAAAAAAGGCGGCAAGGCTGAACTGGTGATCTATCAAAAGAATACCATCGGTAGCGGTAAAGAAGCCAATAACCCCTGGTTACAGGAACTGCCGGATCCAATCACGAAGGCTACCTGGGATAACTATGCAGTGATCTCCTATGCAATGGCCAAGGAACTTGGTATTGTGCTGGATGATGTATATGAAGTGGAAGTAACCAAGCCCGTGATCACTTTGAAGGTGGGTGGCAAGGAGATGAAACTCCCTGTTCTGGCTATTCCGGGCATGCATCCTAACGTGATCGCTGTTGCGGTTGGTTACGGAAGGCATGAAAAAGCAGGCCGCGCCGCGGCTAATGTGGGTCAGAATACCTACCCCCTGGTAGGATTTAACGGAACCACATTTGACTATGCAGTGGGCGATGTGAGTTACGAGAAAACAAATGATGTATATAAAGTAGCCTATACCCAAACCCACAACCAGTACGAAGGCAGAACGGATGTGGTAAGGGAATACAATATCACAGAATTCCGCAAGAATCCTGAAGTGGTGGCAGATGTGAAGAAGCATCTTGCGGAAGACTACGCAAAAAAAAGCGGCGATTACAGGGTTGAAGGTACTTTGTACCCGGACTTCCCCTATCCCGGACCTAAATGGGGTATGAGCATCGACCTGAACAGCTGTATCGGCTGTGGCGCCTGCTCAGTGGCCTGCACTGTGGAGAATAACGTAGCCGTTGTTGGTAAATCGGAAGTGCTGAGGATGCATGAAATGCACTGGCTTCGTATTGACCGCTATTTCGCAACCTATCGAGATGATTCGGGCAATGACGACCTGGATAATCTGAACGTGGTGTTCATGCCAATGCTTTGTCAGCATTGCGACAATGCTCCGTGCGAAAACGTTTGCCCGGTTAATGCGACCAACCACAGCAGTGAAGGCATCAACCAGATGGCCTACAACCGTTGCATCGGTACAAGGTATTGCGCTAACAACTGCCCTTATAAGGTTCGTCGTTTCAACTGGGCCGATTATATGGGTGCCGATAGCTTTCCGGATAACCAGCGCCAGGTGCTCGATGATTCTGTGATGATGATGAACGACGACCTCACCAGGATGGTGCTGAACCCCGATGTGACCGTAAGGTCAAGGGGTGTGATCGAAAAATGCTCATTCTGCGTACAACGTTTACAGGCAGGAAAGCTGGAAGCCAAGAAAGCCAACAGGCCAATCGAAACCGGACATGAAGGCAAATGGGATGTGAAAGCGGCTTGTCAGCAGGCTTGCCCAACCAGCGCCATCGTATTCGGTAACGTGAACGATAAAAATAGCGCCATCTCAGAAGTCAGGAATGGTAAAACACGCAATCTTGTTTACCATGCCCTCGACCAACTTCATGCGCTTCCAAGTGTGAGTTATCTTGCTAAGATCAGGAATACGGACCGTCATGTAGGCGTAGAAGCTGACGGGCATGCAAGTGGTTCTGAGATCTTGACGGGTGAGAAAAAGGAAGGCGCACATTAGGAAATGTGGGTCATGTGGGTCATGTGGGAAATGTGATTAATTAAAACAGCCAATTAGCTAATTAGACAATAGTATATCAAATGAGTTTGATCAAATACGAATCGCCGATCAGGGAGCCGTTAGTGGACGGGAAAAAAACCTACCACGATGTCACTGAGGATATCTGTCACACGATTGAGGCAAAACCTTCACGTCTTTGGTACATCGGTTTTGGAATATCCCTGGTGTTCCTGTTGTTCGGGGTCTACTCTGTTTACCGTGAAGTCGTTTACGGTATCGGTCAGTGGAACGTGAACCGCACCATCAACTGGGGTTGGGATATCACTAACTTCGTATGGTGGGTAGGTATTGGTCACGCGGGCACGCTGATCTCAGCGATCCTCCTGTTGTTCCGCCAGGGCTGGAGAACAGGTGTTAACCGCGCGGCTGAGGCGATGACCATTTTCGCGGTAATGTGCGCCGGCCAGTTCCCGATCTTCCATATGGGAAGGGTATGGGTGGCATTCTTTACACTTCCTTACCCAAATACACGCGGACCGTTATGGCCCAACTATAACTCCCCGCTGATGTGGGACGTATTCGCGATCTCAACTTATTTCACCGTATCCCTGCTGTTCTGGTACTCAGGTCTTATTCCTGATCTGGCTACGGTGCGGGACCGCGCGAAAACCAAATTCCGTAAACATTTTTACGGTATCACCTCATTTGGCTGGACGGGTTCCACCAAGCACTGGCAAAGGCACGAAAGCCTTTCACTGGTACTCGCGGGCTTGTCGACCCCCCTGGTACTTTCGGTGCACACGATTGTATCGTTCGACTTCGCCACCTCGGTCATACCGGGCTGGCATACCACCATCTTCCCTCCTTATTTCGTTGCAGGGGCCATCTTCTCCGGATTTGCCATGGTGCAAACCCTGATGCTGGTGGCACGTAAGGTGATGAACCTGCAGGATTATATCACACTGGGTCACATCGAAGCGATGAATAAGGTGATCGTGTTGACCGGTTCTATTGTGGGAGTTGCTTATCTCACAGAATTGTTCATGGCATGGTACAGCCAGGTTCCTTATGAAATGGATATCTTCTTTAAGTATCGTATTGCAGGAGCTTACGGCTGGAGCTACTGGTTGATGATGACCTGTAATGTGATATCACCGCAGCTTTTCTGGTTCAAAAAACTTAGGCGCAATATCCTGTTTACTTTCATCATGAGTATCGTAGTGAACATCGGTATGTGGTTCGAACGTTTTGTGATCATCGTAACTTCTCTGTACCGCGATTATCTTCCATCTTCCTGGTCCGTTTACTACAGGCCAACCATTTGGGAAGTTGGTTTTTATGTGGGTACGTTCGGGTTGTTCTTTACCTGCTTTTTCCTGTTTGCCAAGTACTTCCCGGTGATCGCTATTGCGGAGATCAAGCATGTACTTAAAACAACGGGTGAAAGCTATAAGGCCGATATGGCGCCACTGGAGAAAATGGATGCAGATAAATTCTATCATGAGACCCATCACGATGATCATCATGAAGGGGGTACCGTAACCGTGAAGCATCATTAATAGCATTAATCGTAAAACACGATACATGGCAGTTAAAAAATTTGTAGTAGGTAGTTTTGATGACGAAAAAGTGTTGTTCCCGGCAGTCTCCAAAGTGAGAAAAGCCGGTTACAAGATCCACGATATCTATACGCCTTTTCCAGTTCACGGACTGGACCATGCGATGGGATTGAGAGAGACGAGTCTTCATACAGCAGGTTTCATCTTTGGACTAACAGGAACTACCACGGCGGTGTCTTTCATGACATGGTCTTTCACGAAGGACTGGCCGGTGAATATCGGTGGCAAGCCGAATTTCGCCCTTCCAGCCTGGATCCCCATCACTTTCGAGTTAACGATCCTGATGGCAGCGGTTGGCATGGTACTTACATTCTGCTATCTCTGCCAGCTTGCTCCCGGTATTAAGAAGCATCATTTCCATCTCCGCGCTACAGATGATCTGTTTGTCATGGTGATCGAGTGCACCGCAAAAACCAATGAAGAAGAAGTGAAGAACTTCCTTGCAAAGGTAGGAGCCCAGGAAGTCAATACCCAGGTGGCTGAAGACGGATGGTGGATCGGCAGGTACGACAGGGAGCAGAAACTCTATAAAGAAGATCAGGTTATCGCATAAAGAGATCAATGAACATGAAGAAACTTACAATTATAACGCTGGCTGCATCATCCATCATGGTTATTGCCATGAGTTGCGGTGATGTAAAGCGTACGCCAGGAAAGGATTATATGCCAGACATGAGACAGAGCCGGGCATACGAGACCTATTCTGTGAGCCCCGTTTTCAAGGATGGCCAGACCAATCGTGAACCTGTTGCCGGTACCGTGAAGCGTGGAGATGTTTATCCTTTCCATGTAGCCAAAGATGCGGCTGGTGATACTGCTAATTATTATGCATCCCGTGCAGTAAAAAGTCCGCTTCCTGCACTCAGTGCTGTAGATATGAAAGAGGCAGAGCGTTTGTACCTCATCAACTGTGCCATTTGCCATGGAGCTAAGTTGGATGGCAACGGGCCTTTGTATAATGGCGGAGATGGTCCTTACCCTGCTAAACCAGCTACCCTGGTGGGCGATGCAAAATATGAAAACATGCCTGAAGGGCAGATGTACTACTCTACCACATACGGAAAAAACCTGATGGGTAGCTATGCGTCACAACTGCAACCGAAGGAACGCTGGATGGTGATCACTTATATCAAGTCCAAGCAGAAACCAATAGCAGCGGCAGTAGCAGAAGCTCCGGTAACAGCAGCAGCTACCCCTAAATAAAATCATTTTAGAAAGTATTAATAAGATCCGATGATCAAGCAACAATTTGAAGTTACTCCGGGATACAAAAAATGGTCACTTGGACTGTTGGGCGTAGGCGCCCTCGTATTGTTACTGGGGATTTTTTTCCTGGCATTCAGCAAGGACGAGCATAACCAGACACGTTTCTGGGCAGTACTACTGCAAAACAGCACGTTCTTCCTGCTGGTAGTGAACGCCAGTATGTTCTTCATCTGTATTACTACCCTTGCGATGGGCGGATGGCAGGTGGCGTTCAGGCGGGTTCCGGAAGCCATCTCAACGTTGGTTCCTGTGTTCGCCGTGCTTGCACTGATCGTATTCCTGGGAATTATTTTCGGTCATCAGCATCATATATATCATTGGCTGGATAAAGAACATGTGGCCCATGATCCTATCCTGAAAGGGAAAAGTCCGTTACTGAACCCAACCTTCTTCCTGATCTGGACGGTGATCACTTTGGCGGTATGGACAGCCGTGGGTGCGAAAATGAGGAAACTTTCTGAACGTACAGATGAGCCGATCGCAGCAGAGGAAGGACAGGGATTCATTTGGACCAACACGGTTTGGGCTTCTGTATTTCTGGTGTTTTTTGGCCTCACTGTGGGGTCTACTATTCCATGGCTATGGCTGATGAGTATTGATGCACACTGGTACTCAACCATGTACAGCTGGTACACTTTCGCCAGTACGTTCGTGTCTGGCATGTCGCTCATCGCATTGTTCGTGGTTTACCTGAAGAACAATGATTATCTCGAGTACACCACAGACGAGCACCTGCATGATCTGGGTAAGTTCATGTTTGCCTTCTCTGTCTTCTGGACATATCTATGGTATTCACAGTTCATGCTGATCTGGTATGCGAATATTCCTGAAGAAACTACCTACTTTAAACCACGTATGCAGGGACCGTACAGGGGCGTGTTCTTCCTGAACCTGATCGTGAACTTCATTTTGCCATTCCTGCTGCTGATGCGGAGGGGGTCAAAAAGAAATTATACAACCATAACATTCGTTGCGGTGTTAATTATATTAGGTCATTGGATCGACTTTTTTCAAATGGTAATGCCGGGCTCAATGGGTGAACATTATAGCTTAGGTTGGTTCGAATTCGGTATACTTGCATTGTATGCAGGTTTGATCATGCACTTTGTGGGTAAGGGTTTGAGCAGCAGACCACTGGTTCCGAAGTACCACCCGTTCCTGAAGGAAAGCATCATCCACCATACCTAACTCGTTGAAGAGAAACTGGATTATTAAACGAATTATTAAAACAGTAGAATAAAGATGTCTGGTTATTTTATCCTAGCAATCCTCGGCCTGGCCTTTCTGGTAGTTTTCCAGATCGCCAAAGCCAGTGAATACGTATCAGTGCTGAAAGGGGAAGAGAAAACGTTCCAGCAGAATAACCGCATCAACGCGTTTCTGTTTATGGCATTCCTGGTTCTCGGGTTAATAGGGGCGTACTGGTGCAATGAGCTGTTTTACGACAAAACATTGCTCGGTAAGCCTTCCGCATCTGATCACGGAGAGAAGATCGATGTAATGATGTGGATGACCATTGCGGTCACCGGTGTTGTTTTTGTAATTACCCAGATCCTGTTGTTCTGGTTCTCATGGCGTTATCAGTACACAGAGAAAAGAAAAGCTTTTTACTATCCCCACAATAATAAACTCGAGCTGCTCTGGACCGTGGTACCCGCCCTCTTCCTGACCGTGTTGGTTGGTTTTGGACTGTACTATTGGATGGGCATCACAAAAGATGCGCCTAAAGAAGCCCAGGTTGTTGAGATCACTGGTAAACAGTTTAACTGGTTGGTCCGCTACCCCGGGAAGGATGGCGTATTGGGAAGAAAAAATTACAGGCTGACAGATGCATCAAGCGGAAATGCCCTTGGCGTTGATTGGGAAGATGCATCCAGCCACGATGATGTAGAAGTTTCAGAAGTTCACCTGGTGGTTAACAAGCCCGTTAAGTTCGTGATCAATGCGCAGGACGTTATCCATGACGTAGGCTTACCCCATTTCAGGATGAAGATGGACGCAGTTCCGGGTATTCCCACCACGATCTGGTTTACACCGAAGATCACTACCGCTGAAATGAAGAAGATCACCGGGAATAAAGACTTCGTTTATGAGATCTCCTGCGATCAGATGTGCGGTTCCGGGCACTATGCTATGAGGGGGATCATTGTGGTGGAAACACAGGAAGAATATAACGCGTGGCTGTCAGATAAGAAACCACAGTATGTTACGGTGAAAGAGGCTGCCCCTGCAGCCACACCTGCAGCAACAGTGGATAGTGCGGCAGTCAAGCCCATTGCGGCAGTTAAATAAATTGTTTTAAAACGAATTGAAAATCAATCCGATGAGTCAGTCAACTTTTCAAGGTCAGCAGGTTGTGACAGATACACAAGGTCACGTGCATGATACGCACCATGAGCATCATCATCACGAAGAGTCATTTATCTCCAAATATGTGTTCAGCCAGGATCATAAAACGATCGCGAAGCAATTCCTGATCACAGGTATGATCTGGGCCATCATTGGGGGTTTGTTCTCCGTGCTTTTCCGCCTGCAATTAGGGTACCCGGAGGCGACGTTTCCCTTTTTGGAAGATATTTTCGGAAGATGGGCACAGGGCGGTAAGATCAGTCCGGATTTCTACTACGCTCTGGTGACCATGCATGGTACCATCCTGGTATTCTTTGTACTGACAGCTGGATTGAGCGGAACCTTTGCGAACCTGCTTATTCCTTTGCAGATCGGTGCCAGGGATATGGCATCACCCATGCTGAACATGCTTTCTTATTGGTTCTTCTTCGGCGCATCAGTGGTGATGTTCGCCTCCCTGTTTGTGCAAACCGGGCCTGCATCTGGCGGGTGGACCATCTATCCTCCGCTGAGCGCATTAGGTCAGGCTTCTGATGGTTCGAAGATCGGCATGGACCTCTGGCTGGTGTCGATGGCCCTCTTCATTGTATCGTCCCTGCTGGGCGGACTTAACTATATTTCTACCATCTTGAATATGCGTACCAAGGGTATGAGTATGACGAGGCTGCCCCTGACCATCTGGGCGATCTTCTTCACGGCTATCCTTGGTGTATTGTCTTTCCCTGTGTTGCTTTCAGGTGCTATCCTGTTGTTGTTCGACAGGAACCTGGGAACCAGTTTCTATTTGTCCGACATTGTTGTGAAGGGCGAGATCCTGCCTAATGAAGGGGGTAGCGCCATCCTTTTCCAGCACCTGTTCTGGTTCCTCGGTCACCCTGAAGTATACATCATCCTCCTCCCTGCCATGGGTATGGTGTCTGAGGTGATGAGCATCAATGCCAGAAAGCCCATTTTTGGTTACCTGGCAATGGTCGCTTCCCTGTTTGCGATCTGCGTATTGGCCTTCCTGGTTTGGGCACACCACATGTTCGTTACGGGTTTGAATCCATTCCTGGGTGCGTTCTTCGTGTTGTTGACCTTGTTGATCGCGATACCATCCGCTATAAAGGTGTTTAACTGGCTCACGACATTGTGGAGAGGTAACCTGAGGTTCACCCCGGGAATGCTCTTCTCCATCGGCTTTGTGAGCTTGTTTATTTCAGGTGGCCTGACCGGTATCTTTCTGGGTAACTCAACGCTGGATCTCCACCTGCATGATACTTATTTCGTTGTGGCGCATTTCCATATTGTAATGGGTGTGGCTTCTTTCTTCGGTATGTTTGCGGGTGTCTACCACTGGTTCCCGAAGATGTATGGTCGCAACATGAATAATACCATGGCCTATATCCATTTTTGGATCACGTTGGTGGGTGCTTATCTGATCTTCTGGCCAATGCACTACCAGGGATTTTCTGGAATGCCCCGCCGCTACTATGATTATGCGAACTGGGAGTCTTTCAAACAGTTTATTGAGCTCAACAGGTTCATTAGTACAGTAGCTATGGTTGTTTTTGCCGCACAGCTTCTGATGGTGTTCAACTTCTTCTATTCTATATTCAAAGGCCGTAAAGTGACTTCCGAGAATCCATGGGGCGCAAATACCCTGGAGTGGACCACAGCGGTTAATCCTGGTCATGGTAACTGGCCTGGAGAAATTCCTGAAGTACACCGCTGGGCGTATGACTATGGAAAAGATGGACGGGATTTCATTCCGCAAACGGAAGAAGTGAGTGAGCACGAATCAAAACATTAAATGAGATCGTTCTAAGTAACGGTTCAGATATTTGACAACAGTGAATGATAAAGTGGAAGGGGCTGAGCAGGTCATTTCTCCTGTGAAGCAAAAGCTCAGGGATTATTTTCAGTTGATGAAGTTCACCCTGAGCTTTACTGTAGTGTTTTCCTCGGTGGTCTGCTACCTGCTGGCGCCGGGGATATCGTTCGACTGGGTCCCAGTTCTTTTACTTTTTGTAGCAGGAATGCTGATCACAGGATCGGCGAATGCGATCAACCAAGTAGTGGAGAAAGATACCGATGCGCTGATGAAGCGCACATCCGGCAGGCCGGTGGCGTCGGGGCGGATGAGTGTGGATGAGGGTTGGACATTTGCTTTGATCGCGGGTACGATCGGCGTGTTCGCGATGGGGTATTACTTTAACTGGCTTTCGGCGGGTATTTCCGCTTTCAGCCTTTTTCTGTATGCGTTCGTATATACGCCCCTGAAGAAAAAGCATTCCATCGCCGTTTTGATCGGTGGCATCCCTGGAGCTTTACCCTGTCTCATTGGCTGGGTAGCCGGAACAGGGGAGCTGAGCATAGGAGGCTGGATCCTTTTTTCGATCCAATTCTTTTGGCAGTTTCCCCATTTCTGGGCCATTGCCTGGGTGGCATACAACGATTATGCAAAGGCAGGTTTCAAGTTGCTCCCTGATAAAGGCGGGCCAACCAAATACGCGGCCGTTCAGGCGTTGTTGTATTCGATGATACTGGTTCCCCTGGGTGTGTTGCCTTATTTTTGGGGAATAACCGGAGTGGTTTCAGTGGTGATCGTGGCGCTGGCAAATGTGTTCATGATCGTTCAATGTCTGAGGCTTTTCAGGGAGATGGATGTAAAGGCAGCAAGAAGGGTAATGTTTAGTTCTTATATATATCTGCCTGTCGTGCTCTTGGCGTTGTTGGCAGATAAGATATAAAGATTGGCTCATTGGCTCATTGGCTCATTGGCTAATTGGGTGCTCTTGAAAGTGAGGAATGAGCTAATGAGTTAATGAGCAAATGAGCAAATAAATATGAGTGTAGCAGTGCAGCAAAGAAATAAAATACATCCCCATAAATTCACCTTGTGGATCGCTATAGGGAGTATATTGAT
Organism: Chitinophagaceae bacterium; assembly: GCA_040404005.1. Taxonomy (GTDB): domain Bacteria; phylum Bacteroidota; class Bacteroidia; order Chitinophagales; family Chitinophagaceae; genus Pollutibacter. Next base: position 8,274 of record JBBAJO010000030.1, on the reverse strand, counting down.
GATGTTCGCGGGATTAACGAGCGCATATATTGTGAAACGTAGCCAGGCGAATTGGGCCTTACTTGAAATACCGGTTGTTTTCTGGTACTCCACCGCAGCGATCCTGCTCAGCAGTGGAACCATATTCCTGGCTTCAAAGTCTTTGAAAGAAAGGAATTTGTACAGGTACAGGAACTTGCTGGCTATTACCGCTGGGTTGGGAATTTTATTCCTTATACTGCAGGCGATCGGTTTCGCAAGTTTTGCAAAACAGGATATCCGGCTCATAGGAGCTGGATCTAATGCATCGTATAGTTTTTTATTGGCCATTGCCATGCTGCACGGTGTGCATATGCTGGGCGGTGTAGTGGCACTGGTGGTGATTTACATTAAGGCGAGGAGTTCGAAGGTCCGGAATTACAGTGCCGTACCGATTGAGGTGGTATCAACATACTGGCATTTTGTAGATTTTTTATGGTTATACCTTATTGTGTTCTTTAGCATGATGAGATAACTGAATCTTTTGTTCAGAGAACCCAAAACATGAAATAAAACATGGCAACAGCAGCAACAGCGGATACGAAATGGTGGGGCGGGGGCAGAAGCCCGTTCAATGTGGAGTATGGTAAACTGATGATGTGGTATTTCCTCATGAGTGACGCGTTCACTTTCGGGGCATTCCTGATATCATACGGTACCATTCGATTCAGCCAAAACTATTGGCCCGATCCAAACCACGTGTTCAATGCTTTTCCGTTTGCAGGACATGCAAATCTTCCGCTGGCTTTCGTGAGCCTTATGACCTTTATTCTGATCATCAGTTCCGTTACCATGGTGCTTGCCGTACATGCCGGACACCATATGGATAAGAAGGCCGTGATCAAATGGATGGCCTGGACGATTGTTGGTGGTATTGCATTCCTTGGCTGTCAGGCCTGGGAGTGGACGCACCTGATCACCGGACATCATCCTGTACTGATCGATGGTGTGGTTTCTGAGATCGGCACTACCGTTAGCCGCAACCCCTGGGGGGCTGAAATTCCCGGTATGATGCACGATGGCATGGCCGTTTCTAAAACGGGTCCGGTTGCATTTGGGGGATACTTTTTTGGCATCACGGGCTTCCACGGGTTTCACGTACTGTCTGGTGTTGTCATCAATATCATTATGCTGATCATGACCATCAATGGTGTTTTTGATCGCAAGGGCCATTACCAGATGATCGAGAAAGCTGGCTTATACTGGCACTTCGTTGACCTGGTTTGGGTATTCGTATTCCTTTGTTTTTATCTTTTATAAACTCTTTATCATATGCATCAGTCAAATACACATTCACCTGAAGTAACTTTTCATCACGAGCCAGCTCCTGCTGATACCTTTGTGAGAAAAGTAGTGCGTACCACGGTGATCCTGTCGGTCATCACGCTGATAGAACTGGCCCTTGGCTTTGTGATCTATTTCATGCACAAGAATCCAGATCACAGCACTGCACTGGTTCTGTTCATCAAAGGGGTGATCGTGATCCTCTCCCTGGCCAAAGCCTTCTATATCGTGGGTGTATTTATGCACCTTGGCGATGAAGTTCGCAACCTTATTATGACGATAGTTGTTCCTCTATTGTTATTTGTATGGTTCATCGCAGCGTTCCTATGGGATGGTAATGCCTGGAAGAATCTTAGGAATACAGACGCCGGTCACAGACCATATCCCGAACAGCAGATCGTAGCTCCGAAGGATGCGAAGAAGCCGGGCGTTGAATAAATTATGTACTGCATAGTATTCATTAGAATATTTGTCCCGGTACATCCGGGACATTCTATTTTTTGATATGAAGAAAAGAACTTTCCTTGCCATCTCCGTAGCTGTTTTGCTTCCACTCGTGTCGTTCTGGATCGTGAATAGTTTAAGCAGAACGGCTGTTATCATGCCGAGGCATTATTTCCCGGATACGGTAATGGCAGTGACGAGGGAGGGTAAAACCACTATGGACACCGTCTGGCATAAAGTGAAGCCAGTTGAACTGACCAATCAATTCGGAAGGAAAGTGACCCTGAATGATAAGGAACTGGAGGGGAAGATCCTGGTAGTGGACTTTTTCTTTACTTCCTGCCCTTCGATCTGCCCAACGCTGACACGAAGTATGAAAAAAATCCAGGATGCCTTTAATAAAACAGATACCATTCTGAGATATGTATCCATTACGGTAGATCCGGTGCGCGACTCTGCGGCCAGGCTCAAGGCATATGGCGATAAGTTTAATATCAACCATGATACCTGGTGGATGCTGACCGGTGAAAAGAAAGATGTATATGATCTCGCACTGAACGAGTTCAAGGCGAATATCGCGCAGGAAGAAGGGGTTGACACCAATTTCATCCATACCGATAAGTTTTTCCTGCTGGATAAGAACAGGGTGGTACGGGGGTGGTATAGCGGATTGGATAGTGCGCACCTCGACAGGCTGATCAATGATGCGGTTTTGCTGATGATGGAGAAGGATAAGAGTAAGAAAAGAAATTTATTTAGAAAATAGGTATGGTTATGAATAATTTACTGCCTGCAGCAATTAAGAAGGATGACAAAACAGCAAGGCTGTTGATTTTAACGGTGTCCGCTGTTGTTTTCAGTGCCGTGGTGATAGTGTCCAATGTCAAGCTCGAAGCAGATCTTGGGTTCAACGTGCATGTATTCGCAACGATCAACGCGGTGATCAATTCTATGGTATCGATTTTACTGTTGGCAGCATTGAACGCTGTGAAGCGTAAGCATTACGTAGCTCACCGTAACCTCATGATGTCGGCCATGGTTTTATCTGTTTTGTTTCTGGTCTCATACATCGCCCATCACCTGCTATCAGGGAATACGACTTTCGGCGGTACCGGCGCGATCAGGTATGTGTATTTCTTTATCCTGATCACCCATATTTTCCTTGCTGCGGTGATCCTGCCATTCATTCTATTCACGGCCTACCGCGGGCTAACTGCTGAATATCCGGCCCACCGGAAGCTCGCCAGGATCACATGGCCCATTTGGTTTTATGTAAGTGTAACCGGCGTAGTGGTGTACCTGATGATCAGCCCGTATTATACGTAGGTTCATAATACTACAGCGCCTTCAGCCAATCGGTCATTTCTTTCAGCATGAAGGGCGACAATGTCTGTTCTATGTCTGCGTACTCGGCAGGCAATCCCGTTTTGGCTTCCTGAAATAAATGATTCAGTCCCGGCAATTCTTTGATCAGGTATTTTTTATTTCCTGCTTTGTCCAGCGCCTGTTTGATCATTGGGAGATTTTGAGAAGGAGATACCTGCAGGTCCAGGGAGCCATTCAGCGCCAGTACAGGGATCTTTATTTTATGTAGTGATGTTGCCGGATCATAGGCCAGAAAATATATCATCCAGGGCTCATTCAGTGCCGCATATTGATTTTGAAAAACTGTTTCAGGCAGACCCTTTTTTACAGAATCCGGAAGGTTCCGGTAGCGGCGGGTTAATGCCGTTTTGAATTCATAATTGATCACACTGCTGTCTTTTCCGCTGGTCACGACAGCCATAAGTTCTTTCATGATGTCCCCACTGGCTTTGATATCAGGCTCTGATACCCCCATCGATCTTGCTATGAGTTCTCCCTGCAATTGAATAATATCTTTACCCGGTACGCCCGGCCCTGCCAGCAGCACCAGATAAGCGATATCCTTTGACTGGGCGGCAACCATGGGCGCAATGAGGCCACCTTCGGAGTGCCCGATCAGTCCGATCCTTTTTGGATCGATCTCTTTCCTTGTTTTGAGATAGCTCACGGCGGCCATTACATCCCGCGCGAAATCTGACGAACTGGCCCCTTTGAAATTTCCTTTTGATTTGGCAATGCCACGATCATCATACCTTAAAACGGCAAAGCCATTTTTGGTAAGATGATCAGCCAATACCCAGAACGGTTTGTGGCCCATCAGTTCTTCGTTTCTGTCTTGCGGCCCCGATCCGCTGATCAGTACCACTATCGGGAACCTGCCTTCCGCCGCCGGGAGCGTCAGCGTGCCGGCCAGTGTGATGTTGTCTTTTGCGTTTAAAAAACTGACTTCTTCCGAAATGTAAGGAAACGGCGCTTTTGGCTCCTGTGGTCTTTTTGCTAAGGTGGTCTTTTCAATTTTGGCACGGCCTAACTGCAGGGGTAGACTCCGGCCGTTTTGCTTAAATGTGCCATCGATCAGGGTATCTTTCAAAACACCAGCATACTCAATGTTTGCCATGGTGGTTTTGAAGCTAAGTTCCCGCTGGCTGAATTTGACCCATTGCAAGGGAAGGGGCGTATTGTTTTGGTCGAGGCTGATCAGTTTACCCGTGTAGCCGGTATCGGTTTTTATAAAATGCAAATTGAGGCGCAATTGACTGGAGCCTATGTTCAACGCGCCGTACCAGTCGCCTGTGATGTCTTGCGACTGGAGCTTTTGAATGGATAAGACAACAAGGATTAAGATCAGCTTTTTCATAGCGACAGTTCTCTTGATGGATCCCAGAATTTTTCTTGAAAGTTCACTACTTTTTCATCTTTCACCTCGGTTTTTTCTTTTCGAAGTAATTCTTCCATGAGGGTGGGCGTGGCAAAATGATGTTTGCCGGTGAGCATCCCGTTTCGATTGACAACCCGGTGTGCCGGCACGGCAGGGTGAACGTTATGGGCCGCATTCATGGCCCATCCTACCATTCTGGCAGAGAGCTTTGTGCCCAGGTACTGGGCAATAGCTCCATAAGAGGTAACGCGGCCTTTAGGGATCATTCGGACCACAGCGTACACATCGTCAAAAAAAGAAGTGCCGTCAGTTCTTGCTTTTTTCATGTATCAGGGTGGGGTTTACGTATTTTAGAAAGGTAAGCTACCAAATTTTATCCCGGAATTTTAGTCATTCGCATAACCCGTTTGCCAGTACACGTAATAGGTTGACGTCAGCTTTCGTACAGGTGGAACACAACTAAGCATGCAGGCAAAACCGTGAAAGCAAAGTTCGCCCTTTCGATCACATTCAACATTAAGTACTAGTTTTGTTTTTTTGGAGTGAAAACTTAACTTCCTTCGGGGAGTTTAGTTTGGGCCTTATGCTTTCTCCGTCTCCCTTTTTTGAAGCAACTCCGACTTCCTCGGTTCGGGAACGTTTTTATAGTCAAAGGGGCATTCCAGGCAGCCATTACCGCAACAGGTCCCTTTGGTAAGATGGTAGTGGGCAGTGAGAACCATGTAACCCAGTTGGTTATAATAAAAATCAACTCCTTCCTGCAAATTTTTCTTCATGGGCTGTAGTACAACAGGAGAAACAATGTTGGATGGGGATTTGTTCGGCGCTAAGGAAGATTAATGCTGACCGGTTACTTCTGATGCGGACTTGAGCAATTCTTTCAGTTCCTGGTCTTTTTCAGGCAGGGTTTCTGTCGGGAGGGAGAAGCATATGTAGTGAATCCTGTTACTGCCGGCTATGTCTAAGCTTTCGTAATGTGTTTTAATGTCCAGCTCCGGCCCCCGGGTGTCATCTGCGTACAGATTTTCGCAAGCAGTATGAAGGGGTAGGCCGTACATGTTGATCACAAGCAGGGTGAATTCAAACAGATCCGGGGAATCCGTTTTAAGATGGATCAGGCCGCCGGGTTGAAGAATTTGCTGATAAAGTCTCAGGTATTTGGGATGAGTCAGCCTTTTTTTTGCGTGGGATACCCTGAGTTGGGGGTCAGGGAAAGTGATCCAGATCTCCTTGACCTCACCGGGCTCAAAATAATCCGTGATCTTATCGATATGGGTTCGAAGGAACGCTGCGTTATCCAGGTTTTCACTAAGCGCTTTCTTGGCGCCCACCCAGATGCGGTTTCCTTTTAGATCGACACCGATGAAGTTTCTGCCTGCATACATGCGTGCAAGGCCAACAGTATATTCTCCTTTCCCGCAGGCCAGCTCAAGGGTAATGGGTGAATGGTTGGAAAAGTGATCTTTCCAATTCCCTTTAATGGCCTGCGGATATTGCAAAACATTCCGGAAGCCTAAAATTTCTGCGAACCGGATCAGTTTATTTTGCCCCATAGGGCGCAAAGATAGAAAGGAGAGTAGTTCCGTTTCGTTTTATTCACAGAAAACGATGTCGAAATCCTGTGCAGCAATGGTTCCTTTCGCATTGAAGTTGTAGAAACCAGTTACTGAGAAGCTGATCATCCCTTTTCCGGGAGATACGAGGTTCTCCGAAAACGTAACAGCGACGGTTTTACCATCACCTGCCAGTCAACCGTTTGAACGTTTTCTGCGAGAACGTGATCTGGTAGCGTTGGCCGAATTCTGTTCCTATACCGGAAACTCCCTGGTAGTTGCCCATCAGCATGCCCCGTTTTTTTTGTTGGTCATGGTTTGTTCAACAATATGGAGTTTCCCGGCGACCATAATGCTTTCGCCACACATGGGGTTATATTCCCCGCTGATGTCGATGAGCTTACTGGTAGCACCTTTAGATGGCTTAGTGGAAGGGATGGAGGTGAACGAGAGACAAATAATACAAACGAACAACGCAGGAACAAAGATCCTTTGTTTCATAGAGATTGGTTTGGTTTAAAAAATGTCTTTGTCTCAGGTCTGGGTGCGGCCAGGATATAATGAAGGTTGGAATTATCAAACCTTAACATCGTTTGTGGGTAGATGTGAATACTTGATGTTCTGTGCAACAAATTATGGCAGACGCGGAAAGTAGATAATTTTAATCCCTTGTGCAAGTGAGGGATTTTTCAGCTTTTGAACTTAGAAAATGCGATCACTGCATTTAATCCACCGAATGCGAATGAGTTAGATAAGGCATGATTGATCACTTTTGGCCGAGATCTGTTTGGTACTACATCGAGGTCGCACTCAGGGTCTACCTCCTGGAAATTTGCGGTGGGAGGAAGAACATCGTGATGAATCGCGAGCGATGTGATCACGGCCTCGAGCGCACTTGTGCCGCCCAATACATGGCCGTGCAGAGATTTGGTTGAGCTCAGTGCGAGCTCTCGGGCGTGGTCGCCAAATACTGTTTTAATAGCGGCCACTTCCATGGAGTCATTGACCATGGTTCCTGTTCCATGGGCATTGATATAGTCAATGTCTGTCGGCTGAAGGCCGGCATCGTTCAATGCCTGACGCATGGCTTCTTCAGCGCCTGTTTGCGAAGGCTTGGTGATATGCGAGGCATCTGAGGTCATACCGAAGCCTACGACCTCTGCGTAGATCTTAGCGCCCCTTGACTGTGCAGACTCCAGGGTTTCGATCAACATCATGGCGCCGCCTTCACCCAGGGTCATGCCTTGCCTTGATTTTGAAAATGGCCGGCAGGTATCCGGTGCTACCACGCGAATGGCTTCCCATGATTTCAGGTAGCCGTAGGTGGTGGGGGTTTCGCTTCCACCCACAAGTGCCGCATCACAGATCCCACTACGAACCAGCCAGAAGGCATTTCCCAACGCGTGGTTGGATGATGCGCAGGCAGTGGTCATGGTATAGGCCGGTCCAGTCAGGCCGAAGGCCATGGAGACCTGGCTTGCCCCTGCATTGGGCATGATCATGGGAATGGTGAAAGGGTGTACCCGGCCTTTTTTCTCGAGGTAGAGATCAGACAGCGTTTTGTCGTGCTGCGTCTCACCACCAATGCTGGTGCCGGTGATCACGGCAGTTCGAGCCTGTAGCTCGGGTGTGAATTCAATGCCCGAGTCTTTGACTGCGTGCCGGGCGGCATACAGGCAGAACTGGGCAAAGCGGTCGAGCATGTCGAGTTCTTTTTTCTCGAAATGCTCCAGCGGAACAAAATTCTTTACTTCAGCCACTGTGGCGATGCGCGTCAGGGAAGGATCAATGGAGGTCAGCGGCCCAATACCCGTGCGGCAATGGACAACGTTGTCCCATACCTCGTCAACGGTCTTGCCGATGGCAGAGATAATACCGAGGCCCGTGATCACAACTCTTCTCCCCTGCATATAGAATTAATTACTGGTGCTGCCAACAAGTTTTGAGAGGCTGTCAACGGCTTCTTTTACCGTTTTGATCTGCAGCAGTTCCTGGTTTGGGATACTCACTTTAAAATGATCTTCAAGTTCACTGATCAGCTCAACGGAATCCAGGGAATCCATGTTCAGGTCTTCAAAACTATCCGTAATATTTACTTCATTTGCGCCGATCCCTTTTTTCTCTGCGATCAGTGCCCTTACTTTTTCAAAAACGTCTTGCATGACTGTTCAGTTGGTTATTCGGCAAAATACTTAAAAGTCGTGAGAAACCGGGGAGGAACTGTGTGCCAGG